>JAHDYJ010000129.1 GCA_023383795.1 Burkholderiales bacterium
CGTGGTGAGCGCCCAGATCACCTCCTTCCAGTCGCGCACGTCGACGTCGTCGTCGACCACGACGATGATCTTGGTGTACATGAACTGGCGCAGGAAGCTCCAGATCCCGAACATGACGCGCTTCGCGTGGCCGGGGTACTGCTTCCTGATGCTCACGCACGCGAGGCGGTAGGAGCAGCCCTCGGGCGGCAGGTAGAAGTCGACGATCTCGGGGAACTGCTTCTGCAGCAGCGGGACGAACACCTCGTTCAGCGCGACGCCGAGCACCGCCGGCTCGTCCGGCGGCTTGCCGGTGTAGGTGGAGTGGTAGATCGGGTCGCGGCGCATCGTGATCCGCTCGATCGTGAGCACCGGGAAGCGCTCCTGCTCGTTGTAGTAGCCGGTGTGGTCGCCGAAAGGGCCCTCGAGCGCCGTGTCGTCCGGCGCGATGCTCCCTTCCAGGACGATCTCGGCCGACGCCGGCACCTGCAGATCGGACCCCATGCAGCGCGCGAGCTCGGTGCGCGCGCCGCGCAGCAGGCCCGCGAACTGGTACTCGGAGAGCGTGTCCGGCACCGGCGTCACCGCGCCGAGCAGCGTCGCCGGGTCGGCGCCGAGCGCCACCGCGACCGGGAACGGCGCGCCGGGATGCGTGGCACAGTGGTCGCGGAAGTCGAGCGCGCCGCCGCGGTGCGCGAGCCAGCGCATGATCACCTTGTTCGGCGCGATCACCTGCTGGCGGTAGATGCCGAGGTTCTGCCGCTTCTTGCCCGGGCCGCGCGTGACGGTGAGGCCCCAGGTGAGGAGCGGCCCGGCGTCCGCCGGCCAGCACGTCTGCACCGGCAGCCGTCCGAGGTCGATCTGCGCCCCCTCCCACACCACCTGCTGGCACGGCGGGCTCGAGCGCTCCTTCGGGCGCATGTCCCACAGCGCGCTCTTCAGCATGCCGATCTTGTCGAGCGCGTCGCGCATCCCCTGCGGCGGCTCCGGCTCCTTGAGCGACGCGAGCAGCTTCCCGATCTCGCGCAGCGCCGCGGTCGAGTCGGCGCCCATGCCGAGCGCGACGCGCTTCGGCGTGCCGAAGAGATTCGCGAGCACCGGCACGGCGTGCCCCTTCGGCTTCTCGAACAGGATCGCCGGTCCGCCGGTTCGCAGCACGCGGTCGCAGATCTCGGTCATCTCGAAGCGCGGATCGACCTCGACCGTGACGCGCTTGAGCTCGCCCTGTCGCTCCAGCTGGGCGACGAAATCGCGCAGATCGTCGTAGCGCACGGGTGCGGGAAGCCGCTAGGACGCCGTGCGGGGCGCCGGCAGGCGCTGCCCGACCTCGCGCGCGAACTCCTCGAGCGCGGGCCGGCGGCCGCGCTGCGCGAGCTCGAACTCGGCGCCGCCGGCATGGATCGTGACGACGGTGCGGCCGATGGCCCCGAGCACGATGAGCGCAGCGCCGGCGAGCAGCAGCACGCCGCCGAGCAGCGGCAGCGCACCGGCGATGCCCGCGAGCGCGTCCAGCCCCTGCTGCACGATGCGCACCGCGCTGGCAAGCCCGCCCCCCTCGTGCTTCTGCTCCTGGCGGACGGTCGGCTCGAGCGCCGTGCCGAAATTGAGCAGCAGCGTGCGGGCCGGACCGGACACGACGAACAGGATCAGCGCCGCGAGAACGAGGACGCCGCCGCGCACCATCTCGCGGACGACCCGCTCGAAGCGCGACTGCACTGCCGCGATCTGGCCGAGCGCGAAGCTGCGCTCGCCCGCGGCGCCGCCGACGACGAGCCGCCGGTCGGTGAGCACCGCGGTCTCGCCGCGGAGCGGCACTTCGACGACGACGCGCTCGACGCCGGCAAGCTGGGGATAGGACGGGCGGGGGAGCACTGCGGGACGTCTCGGCCGCGATACGGAAGCGTATGGTAAACCGGTGATGGGTAACGGGTGATGGGTGATGGATGCGGCGCGTGCGCCCAGAATGGCAGCCGCTCTAGCGCGCTCAGCTCCTGCTCAGAACCGCACAAGGTTGACACACTGATCGCGCATCGCCTGCTGCCCGCCTCACCCCTCATCATCCATCACCCATCCCCCCCGACAGTCGCTCGTCACCACACCGGCCAGGCCCCCCGCAGCCCGTACTCGGCGAGGATGCCGGCGAAGATCGCGCCGCCGACCCAGTTGTTGTGGTTGAACGCCCGGAAGCAGCACATGCGATCGCGCCCGCGGATCAGGAGGTAGTGGTAGTACATCATCGCCGCGGCCGCGGCGAGGCCGGCGAAGTACGGCCCGCCGAACCCCAGGTCGATGCCGACGTACGCGAGGATCGCGAGCATCGCGCCGTAGCTGATCATCACCGCCGCGACGTCGAGCCGCCCGAAGGTGATCGCCGAGGTCCTGATCCCGATCCGGACGTCGTCGTCGCGGTCGACCATCGCATACTCGGTGTCGTAGGCGATCGCCCAGAAGATGTTTGCGGCGAGGAGCAGCCACCCGAGCGCCGGCACGGTCCCGGTCAGCGCGGCGAAGCCCATCGGGATGCCGAAGCCGAACGCGATGCCGAGATAGGCCTGCGGGATCGCGAAGAAGCGCTTGGTGAACGGGTAGGTGGCGGCGAGGAACAGCGCCACGACCGACAGGAGCACCGTCAGCCGGTTCAGGAAGAGCACCAGTGCAAAGGCCGCGAGAATCAGCACCGCGGCCACGGCGAGCGCCTCGCCGCGGCTCACCGCCCCGGTCGCGAGCGGCCGCGCGCGCGTGCGCTCGACGTGCGCGTCGAACCCCGCGTCGGCCATGTCGTTCAGCACGCAGCCGGCCGAGCGCATCAGCAGCGTGCCGAGCGCGAAGATCCACACCACCCACCACGGCGGCCGGCCCTCCCCGGCGATCCACACCGCCCACAGGGTCGGCCAGAGCAGGAGCAGCGTGCCGATCGGCTTGTCGAGCCGCATCAGCCGCTCGTAGAGCGACAGCCGGTTCCTGATCACCGCGACGTTCATGGCTGGCTAGAACCTATCTCAAAACGAACCTTTGCGGGATCTCCCCCGCCGTGGTGCCGGGTGCTGTTCCCGCTCGGCGGCGCGCGGGCCGTCCGCGGGGCGGCCGAGGCCGGGCGATCCGGCCCCGGCGGCGTATGATCGCCGATACAACTACTGCCAGACGCGCTCGTGGAGGTCAGCATGCGGGAAGTCATCGTCGCGGCGGTGGCGGCACTGGCGGCCGGGGGGGCGTCGGCGCAGCAGGCGCTGATGTTCGGCCATCAGAACTTCGACACCAGCCCGACCGAGCTCTACGCCGATTTCGAGGGCATCACGAACCTCCTGGCGAAGGCGCTCAGGCAGCCGGTGCGCTTCGAGTCGGTCAAGAAGGTCGACGCCTATCTCAGGCGCGCCGCCGACCGGCGCTACGCGGTCATGTTCGCCCCGCC
Organism: Burkholderiales bacterium; assembly: GCA_023383795.1. Classification (GTDB taxonomy): domain Bacteria; phylum Pseudomonadota; class Gammaproteobacteria; order Burkholderiales; family SG8-39; genus JAABRB01. The sequence goes on from JAHDYJ010000129.1 coordinate 3,389, forward strand.
CAACATGGTCATGGAAGCGCACAGGATGGCCGGCTACGAGCCGATCGCGAAGATTCCCGGGCGGCTCGCGCCGGCGTTCTTCGCGCTCACCTCCTCGCGCATCGCCTTCGTCGAGGACATGAAGGGCAAGCGGCTCGGCACGACCGACAAGGATTCGCTGATGACCATGCTCGGGATGCGCCACCTGCGGTCCCAGGGCATCGACCCGGAGACGTACTTCAGCGAGGTGCGCCACTTCGCCGACGTGAACGCGGTGATCTTCGCGCTCGCGAACAACATGATCGACGTCGGCCTGGCCAACACGACGCTCTTCAACGTCTGGACCAACCGCGGGCACGATCTCGCGCTGATCGACCAGGCGCCGGGCGCGCCGCATCTCACCTTCGCGGTGCGCGCCGACCTGCCGGCCGCCGACAAGCGCGCGGTCCTGCAAGCGCTGCTCTCCGCGAGCCAGGACCCGGAGGCGTCGGTGTACTTCAAGAAGACCGGCTTCCCCGGCCTCGAGCCGGCGCGGATCTCCGACTACGGCGACCTGGTGAAGCGCCTCGGCATCAACTGAATGTCCCCTCCTCTCCGAGGAGGGGTAGCCGCGTAGCGGCCGGGGTGGCGGCGCCGAAGGCGCATCCCTCCTCGCCGAGGAGGGGCGGCCGCAACGCGGCCGGGGTGGTGGCGCCGATCACGCTTTCAGCAGATCGGTCCGCCCGCCCATCCAGCGCTGCATGTGGCGCGCGGCGGCCTGCGGATCGCGCTCGAGCAGCTCGTCGGCGACGGCGCGGGCGGCGCGCAGCAGCGGCTCGTCTTGCACCAGGTCGGCGAACCGCAGGAGCGGCACGCCGCTCTGCCGCGACCCCAGCACCTCGCCCGGCCCGCGCAATAGCAGGTCCTCGTGCGCGATGCGGAACCCGTCGGTGCTCTCGTACACGACGCGCAGGCGCCGGCGCGCCCCCTCCGAGAGAGGCTGCTGGTAGAGCAGGATGCAGACGCTCGCCTGCGCGCCGCGGCCGATGCGCCCGCGCAGCTGATGGAGCTGTGCGAGCCCGAAGCGCTCGGCGTGCTCGATCACCATCAGCGACGCGTTCGGCACGTCCACGCCGACCTCGATGACGGTCGTGGCGACCAGCACCTGCACGCGGCCGGCCGCGAACGCATCCATCACCGCCGCCTTCTCCGCCGGCGCGAGCCGGCCGTGCACGAGCCCGACCGCGGGACCGGCGAGCTCGGCCGCGAGCCGCGCATGCGTCTCGATGGCGGTCTTCAGCTCGAGCGCCTCGGACTCCTCGATCAGCGGACACACCCAGTAGGCCTGCCGGCCCTCGTTGCACGCGGCGCGAATGCGCGCGATCACCTCCTCGCGGCGGGTGTCGGCGACGAGCTTGGTCACCACGGGCGTGCGGCCCGGCGGCAGCTCGTCGATCACCGAGACGTCGAGGTCGGCGTAATAGCTCATCGAGAGCGTGCGCGGGATCGGCGTCGCGCTCATCATGAGCTGATGCGGCAGCGCGCCGCCCGCCTCGCCCTTCTCGCGGAGCGCGAGACGCTGGCGCACGCCGAAGCGGTGCTGCTCGTCCACCACCGCGAGCGCGAGGTCGCGGAACGCGACGCCTTCCTGGAAGAGCGCGTGCGTGCCGATCGCGACCGGGACCGCGCCCGCGGCGATCTCTGCCGCGATCCTGCGGCGCTCGGTCTTCTTCCGGCTGCCGGCGAGCCAGGCGACGCGCACGCCGAGCGGCGCGAGCCACTGCGAGAACTTGCGGTAGTGCTGCTCGGCGAGGATCTCGGTCGGCGCCATGACGGCGGCCTGGCGGCCGCTCTCGACCGCGCGCAGGACGGCGAGCGCGGCCACGACCGTCTTGCCGCTGCCGACGTCGCCCTGGAGCAGGCGATGCATCGGGTGCGCGCGCCCGAGGTCGCGCTCGATCTCGTCCCAGGCGCGCGCCTGCGCGCGCGTGAGCCTGAACGGCAGCCCAGCGCGCAGCCGCTCGGTGAGCTTGCCGGCGGCGAGCGCGGGCGCCGTCTCGCGGCTGCGCGCGCGGTAGTGCGCGCGCATCGAGAGCTGCTGCCCCAGCAGCTCGTCGAACTTGATCCGCCGCCACGCCGGATGCGTGCGGTCGCGCAGCCCTTCGGCGTCGGTGTCGGGCTGCGGATGGTGCAGCAGGCGCACCGACTCGGCGAAGCCCGCGAGCCCGAGCCGCGCGCGCGTCGCCTCCGGCAGCGTGTCGGAGAGGTCCGCGGCGCCGAGCGCTGCCCCGATCGACCGCCGCAGCGCGTGCTGCGACAATCCGGCCGTGGTCGGATACACCGGGGTGAGCGCCTCGGGCAGCGGCTCCGGTACGCGCAGCACCCGGTAGCGCGGGTGGATCATCTCGCCGCCGAAGAACCCCGGGCGCACCTCGCCGAACGCGCGCACGCGGGTGCCCGGCGCGAGCGCCTTCTGCTGGCTCGGATAGAAGTTGAGGAACCGCATCACGCAGACGCCGGTGGCGTCGGCGAGCTTCACGACCAGCTGCCGGCGCGGCCGGTACGCCACGTCGCACGCGAGCACCTCCCCCTCGATCTGCACCGGCGCGCCCTCGCGCGCCTGCGCGATCGCCGTCAGCGTCGTCTCGTCCTCGTAGCGCAGGGGCAGGTGCAGGACGAGGTCGAACTGGGTGCGGATGCCGAGTTTCGCCAACAGCCCGGCCTTGGAAGCGCCGGAGGCGCGGTGGGGTTGGGCGTGCTTGGTCAATCGGGATGAGTGAACGGTGAACGGCGAACGGTGAACGGCGGCGACCGCCCCGCTCGGCGAGGCGGGAGGACCCCCGATACGCCGCTACCGTTCACTGTTCACCGTTCACCGTCTACCAACACCGCATCGGCCTCCACCAGCGCCCCGCGCGGCAGCGAGGCCACGCCGACGGCGGCGCGCGCCGGATAGGGCTCCCGGAAGTGGCGTGCCATCGCCTCGTTCACCTTGGCGAAGTGCGCGAGATCGGTGAGATAGATCGTGACGCGCACCGCGTCGGCGAGCGAGCCGCCGGCGGCCGCGGCCACGGCCGCGAGGTTCGCGAACACGCGCTCGATCTGGGCGTCGATGCCCTCGACGAGCTGCATCGAGGCCGGATCGAGTCCGATCTGGCCCGAGAGATAGACGGTGCCGCCGGCGCGCACGGCCTGCGAGTAGGTGCCGATCGCGGAAGGCGCGGCCGGCGTCGAGATCACGGTCTTCGTCATGCGATCGGCAAGCCTATAATGCGGCGCGAGGGAGCCGCTCCGCCGATCTTACAATGACCGCTCCGGTCATCGCCAATCTCGAGCGCCTGCTCGACGGGCCGCGCGACAACGCGCTGCTGCGCTTCTCGCTCGGCACCGAGTACCTGAAGGCCGGCGACCCGGCCGCCGCCGCGGCGCACCTGCGCGCGGCCGTGACCAAGGACCCGGAGTACTCCGCCGCCTGGAAGCTCCTCGGCCGAGCGCTCGCCGACGCCGGACGGGCCCGCGAGGCGCTCGACGCCTACCGCGCCGGCATCGCGGTGGCCGAGCGGCGCGGCGACAAGCAGGCGGCCAAGGAGATGGCCGTGTTCGCCCGCCGTCTGGAGAAGGGGCTCGGCGGCTGAGATGGCGACCGAGTTCGGTCGCGCCCTGCGCGAGAAGGTCCTCGGCAGGCCGCTCGATCCGCTCTCCGCGCGGACGCGCCGATCGATCGCGCTGGTGGCGTTCTTCGCCTGGGTCGGGCTGGGCGCCGACGGCATCTCCTCCTCGGCGTACGGCCCGGAGGAGGCGTTCCGGGCGCTCGGCGGGCACACGCACCTCGGCCTCTACCTCGCGATCGCCACCGCGGTGACGGTCTTCGTCATCGCGCTCGCCTACAACCAGGTCATCGAGCTGTTTCCCACCGGCGGCGGCGGCTACCGCGTCTCGACGCGCCTGCTCGGCGCGCACGCCGGCCTGGTCTCGGGGGCGGCGCTGGTCGTCGACTACGTGCTCACGATCGCGATCTCGATCGCCGCCGGCGTCGACGCGGCTTTCAGCCTGCTGCCGCTGGGACTGCAGCCCTACAAGGTGATGACCGGCGGCGCGCTGATCGTGATACTGATCGCGCTGAACCTGCGCGGCATGAAGGAGGCGGTCGGCGTGCTGATCCCGGTCTTCCTCGGGTTCGTCGTCACGCACGCGCTGCTCATCGTCTACGGCATCGTGGCGCACGCCGAAGGGCTGCCGGCGCTCGTGCCCGACACGCTCGCCGAGACGCGCTCGCTTGCGGCCGAGCTCGGGTGGACCGGCGTCGCGGCGCTGTGCCTGCTCGCCTACGCCCAGGGCGGCGGCACCTACACCGGCCTCGAGGCGGTCTCGAACAACGTCAACGTGCTCGCCGAGCCGCGCGTGCGCACCGGCAAGGTCACGATGGTCTACATGGCGATCTCGCTCGCGTTCACCGCCGGCGGCATCATCCTGCTCTACCTGCTCTGGGACGCGGCGCCGGTGGAGGGCCAGACGCTGAACGCGGTGGTCTTCGGCGCGATCATCCGCGACCTCGGCTGGCAGGCGTGGACCACCGAGGCGGCGATCGTCATGGTGCTCGCGTTCGAGGCCGGGCTGCTCTTCGTCGCGGCGAACACCGGCTTTCTCGGCGGACCGGCGGTCCTCGCGAACATGGCCGCCGATTCGTGGGTGCCGCACCAGTTCCGCTACCTCTCGACGCGGCTCGTGACCGAGAACGGCATCGTGCTGATGGGCGCGGCCGCGCTCGGCATCCTGTTCCTGACCCAGGGCGACGTGACGGTGCTGGTCGTCATCTACGCGGTGAGCGTGTTCCTCACCTTCGCGGTGGCGCTCTTCGGCCTGTGCGTCTACTGGTGGCGGGCCCGCGCGGGCGCGCGCGCCTGGCCGTGGCGGCTCGGACTGTCGGCGGCCGGGTTCACGGTGTGCGCGCTGATCCTCGCGATGCTGCTCGCGCGCAGGTTCGCGGCCGGTGCGTGGCTCGCGCTCCTGCTGGTCGCCGCGATCACCGCACTGTGCCTGGTCATCCGCAGCCACTACGACTGGACCCGCGGCAAGCTGAAGGCGCTCGACGAAGCCTTCGCCAACCAGTCGTTCGGCAGCGAGGCCCACCCGCCGCAGCTCGATCCCGAAGCGCCGACCGCGGCGTTCCTGGTCGGTTCGAGCCGCGGCGGCGGGCTGCACGCGCTCCTGTGGGTGCAGCGCCTGTTCCCGGGCCACTTCAAGAACTTCGTGTTCATCAACGTGCGCACCGTCGACACGCACGTCTACGGCGGCCGCGCGGACATGGAAGCGATGCAGACCCAGGCGCGCTCGGCGCTCAGCTACTTCGTCAACTTCTGCCACAGCAACGGCATGGCGTCGAAGTCGTACCTCGGCTTCGGCACCGACGCGATCGAGGAGTTCGTCCGCCTCGCCGACGAGGTCGCGAAGGAGTTTCCGAACGCCATCTTCTTCACCAGCAAGCTGATCTTCAAGCGCGACAACTGGCTCGTGCGCCTGCTGCACAACCAGGCCGCGCTCGCGATCCAGCGCCGCCTGCATCTCGAGGGCAGGCAGATGGTGATCCTGCCGCTGCAGCTGTGATGGGTGACGGGTGATGGGTGACGAGAGATCAGGGCGGCAGCGGGAGGGTGCGCAGTAAGCGGTGAGCGGTGAGCGGTGACCATTGGCGCCGCGGTCGCAATCGGCGGCACGCTTTGCATCCATCACCCATCTCTCATCACCCATCCCTCGTCACCCATTGCCCGTTTACCCGTCACCACTCACCTTCAGACACTCGTCCGCGTACCGCCGGAGCTCGCCCGCGTCCAGGCGCCCGCCGCAGAGTCCGACGTGGCCGTCGGGGCGCAGCAGGTAGAAGGCAGGGCCGCGGATCCGCACGCGCGCGAGCTCGCTGGCATTCGCCGGATCGCCGGGGACGAGGTGGGTACGAAGGTGATCGGTGGGACCGGCCGCCCCTGCGGCCGGCGGGAGCTGTCCGATCACGATCAGGTTGAAGCGCGTGTCGTCGAGCCGCCCGAACAGGTCCTCCGCCGGGGCGCCGGCCGCGAACCGCAAGCGCAGCCACGGGAAGCGGTCGCCGGCGCGCGGGGCGCCCGCGGGCAGGCCGGGAAGGTTTCGCGAGAGCGGGCTCGCCGCGTAGCGGATGCCGGTCTGCGAGAGCGTGCGGAAGGCGAGCCTCCGCACCGCGCCGAGAGTCATCGCCGCCGCCGCGATCCGCGCCAGGATGCGCGTGCGGAAGACCCCGGCGAGCCACCGGTCGGACACCACCAGGGAGAACGCCCGGTCGGTGGTGCGCAGCAGCGCCCGCGCGACCGGCATACGCTCGGCGGCGTAGGTGTCGAGCAGGCCGGTGCCTGCGCGGCCCGCGACGACGAGCGCGAGCTTCCACGCGAGGTTGTAGGCGTCCTGCAGGCCGGTATTCATGCCCTGCCCGCCCATCGGGCTGTGGATGTGCGCCGCGTCGCCGAGCAGGAAGCAGCGCCGGTCGCGGAAGCGCTCGGCGCACCGATGATGGATGCGGTAGGTCGAGAACCAGCTGCAGCCCCGGAACGCGAGCGCCGCGCCGACCGCCCGCTTCACCGAGGGAGCGACGTCCTCGAAGGTGAGGTCGCCCCGGCCGCGCAGCGCCGGCGGGAGGATGCCGATCACGCGCCAGTGGTCGACGCCACGCATCGGGAAGAGCAGGTGGAAGCCGTCGCGCCACAGGTAGACGTTGACTTCGTCCGGCACCATGTCCCCGGTCGCCTGCGTATCGGCGACGAAGAAAACGTGCTCGTAGGGCGCCCCGGGAAACGCGATGCCGTTCAACGCCCGCACTGAGCTGCGCGCACCGTCGCAGCCCGCGACGTACGCGACGGCGAGCGAGCGGGTCGCGCCATCCGGCCCCCTGAGCGTGGCCACCGCCTCGGCCGCGCGTTGCTCCAGCGCCACGAGCTCCGTGTTCCACTGCACGTCCACGCCGCGGCGCCGGAGCGCCTCGCCGAGGATCCGCTCGTTGTCGTCCTGGCCGAGCATCAACACGAACGGGTACGGGCTCAGGCGCTTCCCGATGTCGCCCACCGGAATGCGCGCCATCCGCCGCCCCCGGGCCCACACGTTGGCGCCGGTGCCACGCCTGCCCAGCTCGAGCGCGCGGTCCGCGACCCCGAGCTTGGCGTAGATCTCGAGCGAGCGGGCGTGGACCACCATCGCCCGCGACTGCTGCGCCGGGCCGGAGTGCCGGTCGACGACGAGCACGCGCACTTCGCGGCGCGCGAGCTGATTGGCGAGCATCAGCCCGGTCGGGCCGGCGCCGACGATCAGCACCTCCGCATTCATCGGAGCCCCTCCCGCGGGGAAGGCCGGACGCAGCGCGGCCGGCGCGGACTCAGTCGATGCCGAGGCTGTCGGCGAGCGCCGCGAGCGCCTGCGTGAAGCAGCCCATCGGCACGCGCACGATGCCGGCCCCGATCTGACCCACGCCCGCGGTGCGGTGCGCAATGCCGGTGGTGAGCACCGGGCGGATGCCGGTGTCGACGACCTTGCGCACGTCGATGCCGGCCGGCGCGCCCGCGAACTCGAGGTTGGGCAGCGACATCGTCGGATTGCGCGTCCAGGTGACGTGCGCCATCTCGCGCGAGTAGGCGATCGCCTGCGCGACGCTGCCGCCGACGAGCTTCACCAGCGCGGGCGAGGCGGCGAGCGACTGCCCGCCGAACCCGGCGGTCTCGCAGATCGCGCTGTCGCCGAGGTCCGGGTTGGCGTCGGCCTGCTTGAACCCGGGGAAGTACAGCCCGACCGGCGTGTCCGACGGCGCCTCGAACCAGCGCCTGCCGAGACCGCTCACGCGGATCGCGGTCGTGACGCCGTTGCGGGCGATCGCGGTCACGATGCTCGAGTGCTCGATGCCGTGCGCCGCGTCCATCGTCGCCTTCGAGGCGGCCATCGAGAGGTTCAGGAAGAACTGCGAGTTCGCCGCCACGAACGCGAGCGCGGCCGCGGCCTTCGCGCGGTCGAAGTCGCTCTCGGCGAGCGCAGGCGCCACCGCCATGAAGAAGAGCGCCGTCGCGGCGGCGTTGCGGCTGTGGACCTCGTCGCCCATCAGCAGCGCCTGCGACTGGATCGCCTTGAGGTCGACCCCGTCGTGCGTGCGCGCGACCGCCGCCTTGATCGCCGGCGCGAGCACGCTCTCCATCCAGCGGAGCTGCTCGAGCACGGGCGGCGAATAGGCGCCGAAGCGCAGCACCCGACCGATGCCCTCGCTGAAGTTCGTGTACGCGGCGTTGCCGTGCGTGGCGTTCTTGACCACGAACAGCGGCATCGACGGCGAGATCACGCCCGACATCGGCCCGACCGCCTGCCAGTCGTGGCACTGCTCGAACCGGATCGAGCCGCGGCCGAGCATCGCCTCGGCCTCCTCGGCGGACTTCGCCCAGCCCTCGTACAGCACGGCGCCGATCATCGAGCCGCGCATCGGCGCGCACATCCGCTCCCACGGCACCGGCGCGCCCGCGTGCAGCAGCGTGCGCCCCATGTCGGGCCACGCGTCGCGGGCGTGCAGCGCGACGTCGGCGAGCCGCGGCTGCGCCGCGAGCATCCGCGCCGTGGCGGTGCCGTTCGCGCGGTCGACGCGCGAGCCGGGCGCCTCCGGGTCGCGCGGGTCGCCGAGCAGCGCGGCGAGGCGCCACGCGAGCGCCGGATCGCCGTCGCCCGGCGGGCGCCAGTCGACGTGGCGCACCTCCTTGGCGTGTGCGCGCACGCTCTCGGTGAAGGCTTCGATGCCGACGTTCAGCACCGCGAGCTCGTCGTTCAGCAGATGGCTCATCCTCCGCTCCCCGCGTGATCGTTCTCGTGCCTGCGGCCGTATGCGCCCAGCCCGCCGGTCAGGCCGAGCGCGCACCCCGCGAGCATGTCCCACCCGGAAGAATGCCCGATCGCCGCGAGCGTACGGGCCGCGCCGAGGGCGTCATGGCGGTCGCCGGCGGCGAGCGCGCGCAGGAGCGCCGCGAGCGGCGCGTAGGTCTCGCCGGCGATCAAGTCGCCGAAGAGCGCCGCGCTCACCTCGTTGGTGCGCGTGGGCGCCGCGGCGGCGAGACGCGCCGCGGCCGTACGCCACGCCGCCAGCCCGCCTTCGGCGCGCGCGACGAACAGCCGCGCGCAGAGCGCGGCGCCGGCGAAGTCGTCGCCGGAGGGCGTGAGCCCGGGGCCGAGCCCCAGCAGCGGATGCGCGGTGCGCGCCGCGGCGTCCGCGTCGCCGGCGGCGATCGCGGCGGCGAACGCGGACACGTGCGGCACGGCCGCGTCGAGCGGGAATGGCGGCGTTTCGCCGGCGAGCAGCAAGCCGTGGCCTCCGTGTTCTACACCCCCCCCCACACCGGGTGCGTTGACGACTCCGGCCCGATCCCGTGCACCGTCCTGGTTCGCATCGACGGCGGCGCCGGTCGCGCGCTGGGCGTGGCCACGCT
>JAHDYJ010000130.1 GCA_023383795.1 Burkholderiales bacterium
GGCGTTCTCGACCGGGTCCCAGAACCACCAGCCGCCCCAGCCGAGCTCGTAGTAGGCCCACCAGCTCCCGAGCATGATGCCGAGCGTGAGGAAGCACCAGGCCGCGGTCGTCCACGGCCGCGACCAGCGCGCCCAGGTGGCGTCGAGCCGCCCGCCGAGGAGGGCCGCGATCGCGAACGCGAACGCGACCGAGAAGCCGACGTAGCCCATGTAGAGGAGCGGCGGGTGGAACACCATCCCGGGGTCCTGCAGGAGCGGATTCAGGTCGCGGCCGTCTGCCGGCGCCGGAAAGAGCCGCTCGAACGGGTTCGAGGTGAGCAGCATGAAGAGCAGGAAGCCGACCGCGACGAGCCCCATCACGCCGAGCACGCGCGCGACCATCTCCTGCGGCAGGTGGCGGCTCGCGAGCGAGACCGCGCAGGCCCAGCCGGCGAGCATCAGCACCCACAGGAGGAGCGAGCCCTCGTGCGACCCCCAGCTCGCCGCGAACCGGTAGTGCACCGGGAGCTGCGAGTTCGAGTGGCTCGCGACGTTCAGCACCGAGAAGTCGTTGGCGACGAACGAGTAGGCGAGGCAGGCGAAGGCGATCGCGACGAACAGGAACTGGCCCTGCGCGGCCGGCCGCGCGAGCGCCATCCAGGCCCGGTCGCCGCGCGCCGCGCCGACGATCGGCAGCGTGCCCTGGGCGAGCGCGAGAAGGAGCGCCAGGATCAGGGCGAAGTGGCCGATCTCGGGGATCATCTATCGGGCTCGTCGGAAAGGCTTGCGTCGGCACATGTGATCGAGGCCGGCAGCTCGCGAGGCAAACCCCGGTCGTACGAACAACGGGGGAATCCCCTTTGTACATTCCCGGTACGAACAAGGGGCGCGGCCCCTTGCATATTCCCTCTTGCGCGGAGGCCGAGTTTCCCCGTATGGCGCATACGCTGCTCGGGACGATTCGACGGCGACCTAGTCCGCCTTCATCGTCCGCGCGGCCTTGTGGGCCTGCTCGACGGCGTGCGCGGCCTCCGGCGGCATGTAGTTCTCGTCGTGCTTGGCGAGCACCTCGCTCGCGCGGAAGACGCCGTCCTCGCCGAGCCGCCCCTGCGCGACCACGCCCTTGCCCTCGCGGAAGAGGTCCGGGAGGATGCCGGTGTAGAGGACCGGGATCGCCTTGGCGGTGTCGGTGACCTTGAAGTGCACCGTCAGCCCGTCCGCCTCGCGCTTCAGGCTGCCCTCCTCGACCATTCCGCCGATCCGGAAGGTCTTGCCGATCGGCGCCTCCCTCGCCTCGACCTGGGTCGGGGTGAAGAAGAACACCAGGTTCGACTGGAAGGCGTTCAGCACGAGGCCGGCCGCGATGCCGAGCACCGCGAGACCGGCGACGATGATGGCGATGCGCTTGTGTCGGGGTTTCATCTCGGGCCGGGTGCGCAAAACCGCCGCTCCGGCAGTACCTTAACCAAGACTGCCGCGGCGGCGCGGAGTTCCGCCCGCAGCCATCCTAGGCGGCGCCGCATGCGCGGACCTTGATCTCGCGCAAGCGACCGGCCCCCTCCGGGGCGGTCGCCGCGCGGATTGTACCGGGTTCCCGCACCGGGTTCGGGAGGCCCGGCCCGCGGGAGGCCCGCAAAGCGGATCGGCCGGCGGGGCGGACCCCGCCGGCCGAAGCGTCCCCGGCGCCGTTCCCGACCGGGCTACCAGTTCGTGTAGGCGATCGAGATGCCGAAGATGTGGGCGTCGTACCGCGGGCTCTGGTGGCCCGTCAGGATGACGTTGTTCGAAGAGGTGGGCGTGGCGTTGTCGAACGCCCAGTCGCTCGAGCGGTACTTCTCGAACCAGTAGTTGAAGCGCAGCGCGATGTTCTTCGAGTAGCGGTACTTCGCGAAGAGCTGGAACGTGTGCAGCTTCGCCTCGGTGTCGGGCACCGGGAGCGGCGACGCGAGCGCCGGCCCGCCCGCCAGCCCGTACTTGCCCGTGCCGTCGTTGTACACGTACTGGACGCCGGCGTCGTATTTCCTGTCGAACGGCTGGTAGCGCAGGCCGATCCCGATGGTGTGGTCGCTGTACTTGAGCGAGGCGGTCCAGTCGCGATTCGCGTCGATCTGCTGCGCGGCGGTGTTGTTGAAGCTGCGGCTCAGCTGGTCGGTCGAGAGCTGCGAGTAGGTGTAGAACGCGAACGCGTTCCAGCCCTCGGCCGGCGTGAACGATCCGTCGAGCGTGTACGACGCGCCGTCCGCCTCGGTCCGGCCATGGCACTCGGAGGGGAAGATGCTCGCGGGCGCCAGCACCTGGTCGTTCGGGCCGCCGCAGTCCGGGCCCTTGTACTTGACCTTGTACCAGTCGGCCCGCAGGTCGATCGTCACGCGCTCCATCGGCGTGAACGAGGCCGTCGCGCGGAACGTGTCCTTGTCGTAGTCGGCGAGGAAGAAGTGGCGCAGCGTCGGGACGTTGTCGGGGAACGGGACCGCCGTCGTGGTCCCGGTCGTGTAGGTGGCCCGGTAGGCTCGGGTCAGGCTGTAGTCCGAGCCGGTCCGCCGCTCGTGCGCGTAGCGCAGGGCGCCGGTGAACGACTCCGACATGATCCGCCGCAGCTCGGCGCCGAGCAGGTTGTCGGTCGTGCGGCTGCGCAGCACGTCCGCAGCCTCCTCGTAGCTGATCCGCTTGTACTGGTAGAAGCCGCGCAGCAGCGTGCGCCGCCAGATCTCGTAGTCGCCGTCGAGCTTGAAGCGGTGCTCGGTCGTGCTCTCGGCGACGTTCCACCGCAGGCGCGTGCTGTTGATCGCGTCGCTCACCACCGGGTCCTGGTTCGTCGTGTCGCCGCCGACGTACGCGTAGAGGTCGACCGGCGACTTGTTCTTGTGCTTGAGGAAGTGGTAGTTGGCGCGAATCGTGGTCTTCGGCAGCGCGCGCGTGAAGTACGAGAGGTCGAACAGCGTGTTGTCGATCTTGCCGTCGAGCGAGCTGCGCGGCAGCGCGTTCGGCACCGTGAGCGTCGTGCCGGCAGCGGTGCCGTCGTTGATCGTGTAGGGCAGGAACGCCTCGTCCTGCCGCATCATGCTGTAGGAGAGCGTGCTCGTCAGCCGCTGCTTCGGCGCGAAGTTCCACGCGCCGGTCGCCGAGAACTGGTGGAAGTGGTTCTCCGGCATCAGCCCCAGGCGGCCGAAGCCGGTCGGGAAGCCCGAGTTGCCGGCCCAGCCCGCGATGATGTTGTAGGGGTTCTGCCAGGTGAGCGAGTTCACGTCGGGGTCGTACCGCGAGTACCAGTACGAGAAGTTCGCCTGCGCCTCCTTCGACCGCCACCGCACGACGGCCTCGACCTGCTGGGTGCGGTCCTTCAGGTCGTAGGGCAGGATCGCCGAGCGCGGGTTGCCGCCGGTGTTGCCCATGACCGCGCCGATCAGCTTGCTGCCGTCGCGGTCGTCCTGGCGATAGTTGATCTCCATGCCCCATCCGCGCCCGAAGCTGAGGCCGCCGCCGAGCCGGAAGATGTCGCGCTCCTGTTTGATCTCGAACGTGCGCAGGAACGGGTTGATGCCCGCCGCGCTCGCCGGCGGCTGCCCGATCCCGGCGAAGCCCGCCGGCAGCGTGAGGAAGCTGCCGCCCAGCCCCTGGTGGATGAACTGCGTGTCGGAGAACTGGTTGCGCGTCAGCATGTCGTAGCCGGCGCCGAGCCAGAAGCGGCCCTGCTCGCCGTACTCGACCCCGAGCTTGCGGCTGTCGAGGCCGAGGTTCGAGCCGAACGCGTTCAGGTAGCGGGTGCCGCCGAGGCGGTTCCTCACGTTGAAGTTGCCGATCAGGAACGGCCCCTGGTCCTCGATGCCGTTGAACTCGCCGAACTTGAACGAGTCCTCGGTCGAGAATCCGACGCCGAGCTCGACGTTGTTCTCGTCGTAGCGCGACATGTCGGCGCCGCGGTAGAGCGGCACCTGCAGCATCGGCTCGGCGAGCGCCCCGCCCGGCGCGGCGATTGCGAGCGCGACGGCGGCCGCGAGCGGCTTGAGCGAGAAGTCCTTCCTCGAGCGATCGATCTTGCCCATTTGCTCCCCCTATCCCTTCGACCCTGTTCGCGCTAGCGGGTGAATCGCGCGCCGGACGGATGGTTGCTGCCGTGCACCTTCGAGTGGCAGTTCGCGCACTGCTGGCCGAGCATCTTGTCGAAAGCCGGGGTCGACACGCCCGGCCGGAGTGGCGGCAGGTTCGTCCCGCTGTAGAGCGTGCTCGGATGGAACGGCGCGATGTGGCACTGCTGGCAAAGGTACGGGCCACGTACCTTCAGCATCGACGGCACGTTCGACCCGTGCGGGTTGTGGCACTCGGCGCAGTTCTCCCGCACCGGCGGGTGCTCCCACAGGAACGGGCCGCGCTTGTCGGCGTGGCAGGTGTAGCAGGTCTCGTTGACGGTGTTGCGGACCAGGTTGTGCTCGCTCACCGAGCCGTGCGGCGCGTGGCAGTCCGAGCAGGCCATCCAGCCCGAGCGCAGCGGGTGGGTGGAGAAGCGGAACATCGCCGCCCGCTGCTCCTTGTGGCAGGTGAAGCACACGCCTGCCTGCGTCTCCTTGACCAGGACCTGGTCGCGCGCCTGGTGGATGCTGTGGCAGCTCGCGCAGGTGACGCGCGAGCGGTCGTGCGCGCTGCCCTGCCAGTGGATGCGCGCGCTCGCCTCGTGGCAGCCGAGGCAGGCCTCGTTCTGCGCCTCGGGCGGCGTCACCTCGTTGTTGACCTTGAAGAGCCGGTCGGGCTTCGGCCGCTCCTTGGCATCCGCCGGCTTGTTGATGTGGCTGTCGCTCTCGCCGTGGCAGCTGGTGCAGGTGGGGGTGCGCTGGTCGGCGTTCACGCCGTGGCGGGTCTTGCCGATCTTGATGAGATCCGGCGAGTCCTCCTCGTCGTGGCACCGCGTGCACTTCGCGTCGCCGCGCAGCACGAGGTCGGCGCGCTGCTCGCTCTTCTGCGCGGCCGCCGGGCCGGCGGCGAACGCGAGCGCGAGTCCGAGCCCGGCGGCAAGGGCCATGACGTGTCTCAGCTGTTTCATGATGCAACCTCCCAATTGCCAGAAACGGCGTGACCGGGCCTGCGTCGCGCCCTTGCGCTACCTGCTCACATCTTTCCCGCCTTCACGAGCTCGGCCTTCAGCTCCTTCGGCCCGAGCTCGCCCTCGGGCTCGCCGTGCGCGATGCCGAAATGGCACTCGATGCACGTCTGGCCCTCCTGCCTCGCCTTCGCGTGGCGGGCCTGCGCCTTCTCGGTCTGGAGGTCGCTCTCCATCGCGTCCGCCTTGTGGCAGTTGCGGCACTCGAGCGAGTCGGTCTTGACCATGCGGGTCCATACGCGCTTCGCCATGTCGTAGCGATGGGCGTCGAACTTCTCCTTGGTGTCGATCACTCCGGTGAAGTGGCCCCAGAGCTCGAACGTGGCGGCCATCTTGCGCAGGACCATCGGGCCCGGTTCGCGCGGAACGTGGCAGTCGGAGCAGATCGCGCGCACGCCGGTGCGGTTCTTGTCGTGGATCGTGCCCTTGAACTCGGTGTACACGTTCTCCCGCATCTCGTGACAGCCGATGCAGAAGGACTCCGTATTGGTCCAGGCGAGCCCGGCCGCGCCGGCGATCGCGAAGCCGCCGCCGATCAGGAGCGTGAGGATCACCGCTCCGGCGCCGAGCGTGACCCGCGAGCAGGTCCTGCAGCGCTGCTTGAGGTTCTGCCACCACTTCACGCCTGCCCCTCCCTGGAGGTGCGCCCGTTCAGCGCGTCAGGATCCAGCCCGCCACGTTGGCGACCTCGCCCTCGCTCTTGGTGTCGAGCGGCTTGTGCTTGTCCTCCTTGCCGTCCACCTTGATCGTGGACTCCTTGGAGAGGAAGGCGACGAGCTTCTGCTGCGCGTCCGGCTGTCCCTTGTATTTCGCGGCGATGCTCTTGTACGACGGTCCGTCCTTGTCGCGCGCGGTCGAGTGGCACTTGAGGCAGCCGCTCTTGCGGGCGAGCGCCTCGGCGGCGCCCTCGTTCACGTCGGCCGCCCGGACGCCGCCCGCCGCGACGAGCGCGACGCATGCGCCGAGGGTCAACCTGGTCAATGTCATGTTTCTGCGTCCTTTTCTTGCGGCCTACTGCGAGAGAATGAACCCCACGACGTTGCGGACGGCGGCCTCGTCCTTCGTCTTCAGACTCTCGTGGGTCTCTTCCTTCCCGTCGACCTTCACCTTCGGATTGGTCGTGAGGTGGGTGTAGAGCTTCTGCTCCGCGTCGGGCTTGCCCTTGTGCTTCGTGGCGATCTCCTTGTACGACGGCGCGTCCTTCTCGCGCGTCAGCGAGTGGCACTTGAAGCACCCGCTCTTCTTCATGATCGCGTTCGCCGCCGCTTCGTCGACTTCGGCCGCGCGCGCGGCGCCGGTCGCGAGCAGCAATGCCGCCACGGCGATCAACGAATTCCCAAAGCTCATGCTCGACTCCCTTTCGCCGGTTCCTGCGCCGGACTCACCGGTCCGGCCCAGCTGCATCAGAACCGCCCAGCCGCCGTAGGATGTTGATCTGCGTCAAGTCACGAGCGGGGACGGCCAGCGCCCCTGCGCGCACGTAGCGTACGCGCAACGTCCGCGCGCGAGCATCCCCCGAACGACGGAGGCCGCGCGGCGCCGCAGACCCCGGTCGCGGGCCCCTGGTCCTAGTACTTGGCGTGGGTCTTGAAGATGTACGACGTGAGCTCGGCGGTCTGCGCGCTCGAGCGGTGGAGGACTTCGTGGGCGAACCGCGCGATCCCGCGCATCACCCGGTAGACGATAAGAGGATGCTTATCGAGCAGGGACTCCAGCTTCGCCCGCTGCAGCCCGAAAACCCGGGTCGGCCCGAGCGCGACGAGCGCCGCGTAGCGCGGCCTGGCGTCGAGAAAGGCGAGCTCGCCCGCGAGGTCGCCGGCGGTGAGGACGTTCAAGCGCACCCAGTCGCCGCCGGCCGACTTGGCCACCGCCAGCGCGCCCGACAGGATGACGCGCAGCGTGTCGTCGACGTCGCCCTCGTTGACCACCATCGCGCCGTCGGCATAGTCGCTCACCTCGATCAGGTCGGCGAGGACGTCGCACTCGGCGTCGGTCAGCTCGACGCCGATCTTGGACTTGCGGACGAGCGCGGCTTTCGCCGGGTCG
Organism: Burkholderiales bacterium; assembly: GCA_023383795.1. Taxonomy (GTDB): domain Bacteria; phylum Pseudomonadota; class Gammaproteobacteria; order Burkholderiales; family SG8-39; genus JAABRB01. Next base: position 7,118 of record JAHDYJ010000130.1, read on the forward strand.
GGCATGGAGGGCTCCTGCGGCGGATGCGGGCTTGCGCCTCCGATTCTGCCGCGCCGGCGGCGGAAACGCAAAGCCGGGCCGCCGGAGACGCGCGGAACGGCGCCCGCGCTCACTCGCCGTAGTAGCGGTAGGTGCGCTTGCCGCTCGCCTTGGCCGCGTAGAGCGCCTGGTCGGCTCGCCGCAGGAGCTCGCCGAGCTCGGTGCCGTGCTCCGGCCACATGCCGATGCCGACGCTCGCGCCGGGCGCGACCGCCTGACCGGCGATCGTCACCGGCTCGCCGAGCCGCGTGACCAGCTTCTGCGCGACCATGCCGGCCTCCGAGAAGTGGTGCAGCTCGCCGAGCAGCACGACGAACTCGTCGCCGCCGAACCGCGCCACGGTGTCCGACTCGCGCACGCCGTGGCGGACGACCTCGGCGGCGTGGGCGAGCAGCCGGTCGCCGGCTTCGTGGCCGAGCGTGTCGTTCACGCCCTTGAAGTCGTCCAGGTCGAGCATCAGCACCGCGAGCATGTGCCCGTGCCGGCGCGCCTGCGCGGCCGTCACCGCGAACCGGTCGGCGAGCAGCGCCCGGTTCGGCAGCCCGGTCAGCGCGTCCTGGTAGGCCATCGCGCGCATGCGCCCCTCGGCGTCGCGCCTGACGCGCACTTCCCGCTCGAGCAGCGCGTTGCGCGCGGCGAGCTCGCGCAGGCGCTCGGCGGACAGGAACTCGCGGTCCCAGTGCGGATCGATCGCGCCGGCGCCCTGCGCGCCGGCGCCCGCCACGGCGAGCTGCGCGAGCTCCTCGACGCGCCGGGCGAGCGCCACCTGCGCGTCCTGCTCGGCGCGCGCGGCCGTGTCCGCGGCGAGCGCCTCGCCGATGTACGAGCGCAGCGCCTCGTCGCGGCCCGCGCGCCGCTCCAGGCGGGCGCGCGCGGCCACCGCGTAGCCGAGCGCGAGCAACAGCGCCACCGTGCCGAGCTCGAGCGCGTACTCCAGCCGCGCGTCGGCGGGCCAGACCCGGTGCGGCCGCGCGGCAAGGGCCGCGAGCAGGCCGATCAGCGCCGCGAGCATCGGCCACCAGTAGCGCGGCGCGCGGTAGATGCTGCGCCGCAGGCGCACCGCCATCACCGAGAGCAGGCCGAGCGCGGCGGCCGCGATGGCCGACGCCAGCCACGGCGCGGCCGCCGCGCCGCCCGGCGCGGGCGCGGTCGCGGCGGCGGCGAGGGCGACCACCACGACGCCGTGCATCGCGCCGCTCAGGTCCGACTCGATGTGCGCGATCGCGAGATGGACCCGCGCGAACGAGACGAGCGCTGCGGCTGCGAGAAGCGGCAGCGCGACGGCGAGCTCGGCCTGCCAGGGCCGCAGCCGCGACGGCAGCGCGAGCGCGGCGAGCTCCCCGGAGAGCGCGTGCGCGAGCGCGACGAAAAGCGCCGCCGCCGCGAGGTGCAGCGACCTGCGCTCGCGCTCGCCGAACCAGAACAGGAGCTGGTAGGCCGCGAACGCGGTGAGCCCGCCGTAGACCAGCAGGCCGACGGTGAGGCCGGTCGCGATGCCCTGGCCGTTCACGGCCGCACTCCTCCGCTTTCCCCTGCCGCCCGCGCCGCGGGCCAGTTGTTCGCTGCTTCGCCACCGAACTCACTCCCGGGGCGAGCGCCTCGCGGGATTCTAGAAGCTATCTAAAAATCGCGGCTGTGCTTCTTCCCGAACCGAGGTCGTACGAACAAGGGGCAGATTGCCCCTTGTAGATCCCCTCTTTCGCGACCGCATTCGCATCTTGAGACAGGTTCTAGCGCGCCGGCACCGGCGCCGCGCCGCGCAGCGCCCGCGGCTGCGCGAGGAGGTAGAAGGCCGGGATCAGGAGCAGGCTCACGAACATCGAGAACGCGAGCCCCGACACCATGCACACCGCGAGCGGCTGCAGCATCTCCGAGCCCTCGCCGAGCCCGAGCGCGAGCGGCGTCATCGCGACCACAGTGGTGAGCGTCGTCATCATGATCGGACGCAGGCGCAGGCGCGCCGCCTCGACGATCGCCTCGCGCACGGGCCGGCCGCGGGCGCGCAGGAGCTCGATGTACTCGACCAGCACGATGGCGTTGTTCACCACCACGCCGATCAGCATGATGATGCCGAGCCACACCGGCATCGAGAGCGGCAGCCCGGTGGCGAGCAGCCCGATCACCACGCCGATCAGCGCGAACGGCACGCCGAGCATGATCACCGCGGGGTTGCGCAGCGACTCGTACTGCACCGCCATGACCACGAACACCAGGAAGAGCGCCAGCCCGGCGAGCGTCGTCACCAGGACGTTGCCGCGCTGCAGGCTGTCGTAGGCGCCGCTGAAGTAGAGCGAGTACCCGGGCGGGAGCGCCAGATCGCGCAGGTCCTCGCGCAGGCCGCCCACGACCGCCCCGAGCGGGAGCTCCCCGGTGAGCGCCGCGCTCACCTCGACGATGCGGCGCTGGCTCTCGCGGCGGATCTCCGTCGGCGCGACGACCAGCTCGACCCGCGCCACGTCGCCGAGGTACACCGCCGGCCGGCCGGACTGCGCGCCGAACAGGAGAATCGCCTCCATCGCCGCCGGGCTGTCGATCGCGCCGCGCGGCAGCCGTACGCGCACGTCGTAGGCGCGGTCGCCCTCGATGAAGTCGCTGACGACGATGCCGTCGAGCGCGAACCGCAGCGCGCGCCCGATCTGGGTCACGTCGACGCCGAGCTCGGCCGCGCGCGTGCGGTCGATGCGCACCGCGAACTCCTGGCGCCGCTCCTCGGCCGAGTGCTGCACGTTGCGCAGTCCGGCGCGGCCGCGGATGCGCCGCGCGAGCTCGTCGCCGATCGACGCCAGCACGTCGAGGTCCGGGCCCTGGACGCGCACGCTGATATCCTCGTCCGCGCGCGAGGTGCGCACGCCGCGGATTCCGGCCGGCCGCGCCAGCACCTTGACGCCGGCGAGCTCTTCGGCCGCCACCGCGCGCGCGAACCCGTCCACCCATTGCTCGACGCTCCGCTCGCGCTCGGCGACCGGCACGAGCTGGATGTCGAAGGTGCTGCGGTTCGGCCGCTCGCGCTGCGTGCGGCCGAAGATCGAGCCGCCGGCGATGACCGAGATGCCCTCGACGTCGCCCTGCGCGCGCGCGAGGCGCTCGAGCAGGCGCACGGTGCGGTCCATCTGGTCGAGCGCGCCGCCCGGATCGGCGAAGATGAACGCCCGCACGCGGCCGTCGTCCATGGTCGGCAGGAACGCCTGCTTGCCGGCGAGCGACAGGAACATCGCGCCGCAGCCGGCGAGCAGCGCGACCGCCAGCACCGCGAGCGACACCGGCGCGCGCAGCGCCCGCTCGACCAGCGGCACGTAGAGGCGCTGCGCGCCGGCGACGAATGCGCGCACCAGGCGCGTCACGCGCGAGGGCGGCGCCGGCCGCCCCCGCGCGGCGAGCGCCGGCACCAGCGTGACGGCCACCACCAGCGAGGCGACGATCGCGGCCGTGATGGTGAAGATCAGCTCGCGGAACAGGAGCCCGACGAGCCCGCTGATGAACAGGAACGGCAGCACGGCGGCGAGGTTGGTGCTGGTCGCGGCGACGATCGGGCTCGTCACCTCGCCGGCGGCGCTCTCGGCCGCCTGCACGCCCTCCTCGCCCTCGCGCTGGTGGCGCTCGATGTTCTCGAGCATGACGATGGTGTTGTCGATCAGCATGCCGATGCCGAGCGCGAGGCCGCCGAGCGTCATCAGGTTGAGCGAGAGCCCGCCGAGCGCCATGATGACGAAAGTGACCATGATCGAGATCGGGATGGCGCTGCCGATGACGAGCGTCCCGCGCACGCTGCCGAGGAAGCAGTAGACGACGGCCATCGCGAGCGCCGCGCCGGCGAGCCCGGCGAGCGCCGCGTTGTCGAGCGACTGGCGCACGTACACCGCCTGGTCCGAGACCTTGTTCACCGCCACGTCCTCGGGCACGAGACCGCGCCCGTAGAGCTCGTCGAGCCGCGCGCTCACCGCGTCGGCGACGGCCACCGTGTTCCCGGTCGGCTGCTTCTGCACCGAGACGCGCACCCCGGGCGTGCCGTTGTAGCGCACGCGTATGCGCTCGTCCTCGTGCGTGTCGATCACCTCGGCCACCTCGGAGAGCGGCACCGAGCCGCCGTCGGGCAGCCGGAGCGGCAGGGCGCCGAGCGCCGCGACGCTCGCGAAGCGCCCCGCGGTGCGGCTCGTGTACTCCTGACCGGCCATGCGCAAGCGCCCGGCCGGCAGGTCCAGGTTGCCGCGCTCGATCGCCTGCACGATGTCCTCGAGCGAGAGGCCGAGGCCCGCGAGCCGGCGCTGGTCGGGCAGCACGTGCACCTCGCGCACCAGGCCGCCGCCGACCTCGACCGCGGCGACGCCCGGCAGGTTGAGGAAGTACTTGGCGAAGACGTCGTCGGTCCAGGTGCGCAGCTCCGTCATGCCGCGCAGCGGCGAGGTGATCACGAACTCCATCACCGGGATCTGCGACGGATCGCGCTTGAAGATGATCGGCGGGTCGATCGTCGCCGGCAGGAAGCGCTTGGCGCGGTCGAGCCGCGTCGAGGCGTCGCGCAGCGCGACGTCGATGTCCTTGCCGTAGTCGAAGTAGAGCTCGAGCTCGGCGACGCCCTCGAGCGTGGTCGACTCGATGCCGGTCGCGTCCTCGGTGATCGCGAGCTGCTCCTCGATCTGGCGCGTCACCTGGTCTTCCAGGATGTTGGCCGGCACCGCCGGGTCGACGATGCGCACGCCGATCTCCGGGTAGATGAGCTGCGGCAGGAGATCGATCGAGAGCCGGCCGAGCGCGAAGAGGCCGAGCACGATCGCGGTCAGCGTCAGCATCAGCGTGCTGACCGGGTGGTGGATGCACCAGACCGCGAGGCCGCCGCGCTTCACGCGCTATCCCTGCCGGTCGTCCCTCGGCGCAACGGGCTTCACCTTCTGCCCGGCCGCGAGCCCCAGGAAGCCCTTGACCACGACCTGCGCGCCGCGCTCGAGCCCGGCGCGGATCTCGACGCGGTCGGCGAGGCGCAGGCCGCTCCGCACGCCCGCACGCTCGACCGTGCCGTCGTCGCGGTACCGGAACACGAACTCGCCCTCGACGTCGCGCTGCAGCGCCGCCAGGGGCACGACCAGCCACTCGCGCGTCCCGGTGGAGAGCACCACGCGGCAGAACTGGCCCGGGCGCGCGCCCGCCGGCACCGGGTCGAGCGCGACCTCGACCCGCCCGGTGCGGGTGGCCGGATCGATCGCAGGATGGATGCGCACGATCCGGCCCGCGTGCAGCTTCTCGCCGAGCGCGTCGATGCGCACTTCCGCCTCGCCGCCGACGCGCAGGTACGGCATGACGAGCTCGGACACGTTCACGTCGGTCACGAGCAGCGACGGATCGATGACGGTCAGCAGGTGGGTGTGCTGCGGCGTGACGTCGCCGGGCTCGACCAGCCGCTGCGACACGACGCCGGCGAACGGCGCGGCGATGGTGAGATGCTCCACGCGCGCGCGCAGCAGCCGCGCCTCCGCGCGCGCGATCTCGAGGCCGGTCGCCGCGCGCGACACCGCGTCCTCGGCGATGAATCCCTTGTCCCTGAGCTGCCGGGTGCGCCGGTAGTCGAGCTCGGCCTGCTTGAGCGCGGCCTCGGCCTTGTCGAGCTGCGCGCGC
>JAHDYJ010000131.1 GCA_023383795.1 Burkholderiales bacterium
CGCGAGCCGCTCGCGGGGCGGCGTGCGGCCGCGCCGCTCCCGGTCGTCGAACACCTCGCCCCACGGCGTGACTGCGAGGGCGAGCAGCGGGGGCTGCGGCGCGCGGTCGGCCCGGGCGCGGCGCGCGCCGCGCGCGGCGACGCCCGCCGCGAGGAGGCCGAGGACGCCGAGCGCGCCGAGCACCAAGGCGCGGCGGCGGCGCGAGGCGCCGGCCGCGCCGTCGGGCGCGAAGACCTCGTGCGACCGTACGGCGGCGTCGGTGTGGACGCCCGAGGGACGCAGCGCCTCGGCGCGCTCCGGCGCGGACTCCGCGAGCGCCTCGCGAAAGCTGCGCGAGACGAGGATCGCGCCGGGCCGCGCGAACTCGGCCACCGCGGCGCTCGCGGTGAGCGCGTCGCCGACGAGAGCCGGGCCATGCGCGCCGAGCGCGGCGAGCTTCACCGGCCCGTGGTTGATGCCGACCGCGAGCGGCAGCTCGGCCGCCGCGGCGCGCAGCCGCTCGCCGAGCGCGAGCGCGGTCTCGGCGCCGTCGAGCACCACGACCGCGGCGCCATCCGGCGCGTCGAGCACGATGCGCTGGGCCGCGTCCAGCGGCGCGATCGCGGCTTCGAGCGCGTCCTCGAGGCCCTCCTTGAGCTTCGCCTGCTCGGCGACCGGCCTCGCGCCGAAGTCCGCGAGCCGGAGGAAGACCACCGAAGCGGGCAGGGCGTTCGCTTCAGCCATGACCGCTCATCGTGCCATCGGCGGGCCCTGCGGCCGAGGAAAGTCTGCACACCGGGCGCCATCCCGGGCGGCGGGAGTGACGCTGCGCGGCGCATTGTGCCCCGGCGCGTCGAGCGGATCCGGTCACTTGCGGCGCCCGAGTCGCGCCTTGAGATCCGCAAAGGGCTGGTGCGTGGCCGGCGGCGGGCGCGTCCCCGGCTCCTCCGGGTCGCGGCCGTGCTCGGTGATGTAGCGCTGGTGCTCGTTCTCGTGGCAGTAGGTGCAGAGCAGCTCCCAGTTGCTGCCGTCGGGCGGGTTGTTGTCGTGGTTCTGGTCCTTGTGATGGACCTCGAGGAGCTGCAGGTTCGCGTGCGTGAACTCGCGGCCGCAGCGCCCGCACACCCACGGAAAGAGCTTCAGGGCCTGCTCGCGGTAGCCCTTCGCGCGCGCCTCCCGGGCGCGGCGCGCCTCGGCGACGATGCGGTCGAGGCGCGCGTCGTCGGGTCGGCCGTCCTGCTTCGGCATCACCGGTCCTCCGTCGATCGCCAACGGCGCAAGTTTGCCGCGTTCGCGCGGCGCGCGCATCCCCGCGTTGGTACTATCGCGCTCCCGTCCGCGCCCCCCGGAGAGGTTCCCGCTGAGCTGGTCGATCCCCGCGCGCGCCGTCGCGCTTGCGCTCGCCGTCCACATCCTGTGGGGCGGCAACCCGGTCGCGGTGAAGGTCGGGCTCGAGGCATTCCCGCCGCTCACCAGCAGCTTCCTGCGCTTCGCGCTCGGCATCGCGTGCGTGGTCGCCTGGGGGCGCATCATGCGCATCCCGCTCGCGCCGCCCCGCGAGGAGTGGCCCGCGCTCTTCTGGCTCGGGCTGCTCTTTATCGTGCAGATCGCGTTGATGTACGCGGGCTTCGCCGCGACCTCCGCGGTGAACGGCGCGGTCCTGATCGCGACCAATCCGCTGTTCGGCGTGCTCTTCGCGCATCTCTTCGTGACCGGAGACCGCCTGACCCCGGCGCGCGCGCTCGGCGCGGCCGTCGCGTTCGCCGGCACGATGCTGGTGCTCCTGCGCGGCGCGGGCGCCGCGAGCCTCGCGGCGTCGACCGACGGCGATCTGCTCGTGCTCGCGAGCGCCGGCCTCCTCGGCCTGCGTCTCGCGCTCTGCGGACGCGTGCTCAAGCGCGTGAACGACGTCCGCCTCACGCTCTGGCAGATGGCGGTCGCGCTGCCGTTCTTCGCCGCCGGGGCGCTCGCGTTCGAGAGCGTGCGCGTCGAGCACGTCGGGCCCGGGCCGATCGCCGGCATCCTCTACCAGGGCATCGTCGTCGCGGGCCTGGGCTTCACCGCGCAGTTCCACCTGATCCGCCGCTACACGCCGAGCGTGATGATCAGCTTCAACTTCGTCGCGCCGGTGGCCGGCGTCGCGCTCGGCGCGTGGCTGCTCGGCGAGCGCGTCACCGCGCCGCTCCTCGGCGGCATGCTGCTCGTCGCGGCCGGCCTCGCGCTGATCGCGCGCGGTCCGCGGACGCGCGACCGTTGACGCGCCCGGGCCCCGGACTCGGGCGAAAGACTCTGCGCTTGCCCGCGAGGGGGTATACAAGGGGCGAAGCCCCTAGTTCGTTCCGGGGGATATGCAAGGACAAGGGGCTCCCCCTCGTTCGTACGACCGAGGTTGGGGTCGCACGCCCGTCTCCTCAAGCGAGATCGAGGTGTTGGCATTTTTCGACGGCGTGTTAAGGTCGCCGTTCGGGCACGTCTTCGGGAGCGCGCTCGCACCATGGCTCGGGCGGAATCGCAGCGCACCGCGCGGAGGCTGGCCGCGTCGCTCGCCGGCGCGGCGCTCGGCATCGCGTGCCCCGCGCAGGCGGTCGAGCAGCGCTGCGCGGGCGTCGACGTCGTGGTGCAGGCGCCGCTGCGCGCAGACGCCCGCACGGCGTGCGAGGGCGCGCGCGCGGCGATCGAGTTCCTCGCCGGGCAGGGCCTGCGGGTTCCGGGACCGATCGCGGTGCACGTCGTCGCCGAGCTGCCCGAGACCGCGAACAGCGAGGCGATCGGCGCCTATCTGCACCGGGAGCGGCGCGCCTACATCCTCACGTACAAGGCTTTCCTCGCGCAGACCCGCATGTTCGAGCTGCCGGGCGACCGCGACCTCTACCGCAGCCTCGCGGCGCACGAGGTCGCCCACGTCGTCGCGGCGGCGAACTTCGCGGTCGCCAAGCCGCTCATCGAGGCGCAGGAGTACGTCGCCTACGTCGCGCAGCTCGCCTCGATGGCGCCGAAGCTGCGCTCGCGCGTGCTCGCGCAGTATCACGGGCAGGGCTTCGCGACCGATCTCGAGATGAACACCGCGATCTACCTCGTCGACCCCGACCGCTTCGGCGTCAACGCGTACCGGCACTTCGCGCGGCCGGAGAACGGCACCGCGTTCCTCGCGCGCGTGCTCGCCGGGCGCATCCTCGCGTTCCAGCCGCCCTGAGCCGGCGGCGCGCCGCGACGGCGCGCCGGTTCCGTGCCGGTGTCCTGCGACTCGCCGTCGATCGCATCGAGCACGGCACACCTTCGCGGGCGGCCTCGCCGCGCGGCGTCAGGCCGGCCGCTGCCGCGCAACGCGTGCAGGCTTCCCGCCGACGAGATAGACGAGGCGGCCGCCGCGCGCCGCCAGGCGGTAGAGCGCCCAGGTGACGGCATAGACCGCGAGCGTCAGGACGACGAACTTCGCCTGCCAGGGCCAGGGCACCGCGAGAAGGAGCGCGAGGCCGATGATCGTCACCGGGAAGTGCAGGACGTAGACGGGGAACACCGCCGGGCGCAGCGCCCGCAGCAGCGTTCCGTCGCGGTTGAGATAGCGCGCCACGAGCCCCGTGGCGGCGAGGCACCAGAGCCAGGCGTTCACCCCCTTCAGGGTCGAGGAGAGGATCGTCTCGGCGGTGAAGGCGGCAGCGAGGCCCGCCGGCGCCCAGCCGCCCTCGGCGAGCGCGGCGCCGAGCGCCGGGTCGCGCGCGTACGCCCGCGCGAGCACGATCACCAGCACGGCGAAGACCGCCGCCGCGGCGCCGAGCAGCGCGAAGGCCCGCCGCGCGGCCCAGTCGAGCACGTCGCGGTGCCGCGCGCCGATCACGTAGCCTGCCGCGAAGATCGCGAGATACCAGGGAAGCTGGTAGCCGTCGCCGGCCAGCGCCTTGCCGAACGGCATCGCCGCGACCACCACCAGCGTGACCGCGCCGATGAGCGCTGCCAGGAGCCGCGGCGCCGCGAGCCGGGTGCGCTCGAGCCGTCCGCGCAGGGCGTAGAGCGGCCAGCACGCGAGCGTGTAGAAGGCCAGGTTGTAGAGGAACCACAGGTGCCCCACCTGCCGGGGCTCGGGCGCGAGCAGCCAGTCGCGCCAGAACGCGAGGAACGGCGGCGCCTCGCCGCGGACCACGGCGATCGCATAGCCGTAGCCGACGTTGAGCACGAAGGTGCCGAACAACGCCGGTACCAGCAGGCGCGCGAGCCGGCTGCCGAGGAAGCGCGCACCGATCCCCCGGCTCGTGGCGAAGTACGTCCCGACCCCGGCGATGAAAAAGAGCGACGGCAGGCGCCAGCTGTGGCTGAAGTAGATGCCGAGCGCCAGCAGCGGCCCGCCGAGCTCGTCGTTGACGAAGCCGTAGATGTCCCTGCCGAAGCCGACGAAGCCGACCGCGGCGTGATGCGGCACCAGCAGCGCGAAGAGCAGTATCCGCAGCCAGTCGAGGTCGTGCCGCCGGTCCATCGTCCGCCTGCCCTGGCGGGCCGCCACGCCGCTACGCGACGAGCGGCCTGTACCTGATCCGATGCGGGTTGTCGGCCTCCTCGCCGAGCCGCTTGCGCCGGTCGGCGAGGTAGTCGGCGAAGTTGCCCTCGAACCACACCGCCTGGCTGTCGCCCTCGAACGAGAGGATGTGCGTCGCGATGCGGTCGAGGAACCAGCGGTCGTGCGAGATCACCACCGCGCAGCCCGGAAAGTCGAGCAGCGCCTCCTCGAGCGCGCGCAGCGTCTCGACGTCGAGGTCGTTGGTCGGCTCGTCGAGCAGGAGGACGTTGCCGCCGCTCCGCAGGAGCTTCGCGAGATGCACGCGGTTCCGCTCGCCGCCGGAGAGCTCGCCGACGCGCTTCTGCTGGTCCGGGCCCTTGAAGTTGAAGCGCGCGACGTAGCCGCGGCTCTGCGTCTCGTAGGCGCCGACGCGGATGATGTCCTGCCCGTCGGAGATCTCCTCCCACACGGTCTTCTTCGGATCGAGCGTGTCGCGGCTCTGGTCGACGTAGGCGAGCTCGACCGTGTCGCCCACGCGGATCGTCCCGGCGTCGGGATTCTCCTGCCCGACCAGGATGCGGAAGAGCGTCGTCTTGCCGGCGCCGTTCGCGCCGATCACGCCGACGATGCCCCCGGGCGGGAGGCGGAACGAGAGACCGTCGAAGAGCAGCCGCTCGCCGTAGGCCTTGCGCAGGTTCTCGGCCTCGATCACGAGGTCGCCGAGGCGCGGGCCGGGCGGGATGTAGATCTCGTTGGTCTCGTTGCGCGCCTGGTACTCCTGCGAGGCGAGCTCGTCGAAGCGCGCGAGGCGCGCCTTGCTCTTCGCCTGGCGCGCCTTCGGGTTCTGCCGCACCCACTCGAGCTCGGCCTTCATCGTCTTGATGCGCGCGGCCTCCTGTCTCGCCTCGACCTCGAGGCGCTTCTCCTTCTGCTCGAGCCAGGAGGAGTAGTTGCCCTCCCACGGGATGCCGTAGCCGCGGTCGAGCTCGAGGATCCACCCCGCCACGTTGTCGAGGAAGTAGCGGTCGTGCGTCACCGCGATGACCGTTCCCGGGAAGCGCTCGAGATAGCGCTCGAGCCACTGCACCGAGAGCGCGTCGAGATGGTTCGTCGGCTCGTCGAGGAGCAGCATGTCCGGCTCCGACAGCAGCAGCCGGCAGAGCGCGACGCGGCGCTGCTCGCCGCCGGAAAGCCTGGTGACGTCCGCGTCCCACGGCGGCAGCCGCAGCGCGTCGGCGGCGACCTCGAGCTTGCGCTCCACCTCCCAGCCGCCCGCCGCGTCGATCTTCGCCTGCAGCTCGCCCTGCTCCTCGAGCAGCTTCGCCATCTCGTCGTCGTCCATCGGCTCGGCGAACCGCTCGGCTATCTCGTTGAAGCGGTGCACAAGGGCGACCGTCTCGGCGAGACCCTCCTCGACGTTGCCGCGCACGTCCTTGGCCGGGTCGAGGCGCGGCTCCTGCGGCAGGAAGCCGATCCGCAGGTTCGGCATCGGGACCGCTTCGCCCTCGAAGTTCGTGTCCTCGCCGGCCATGATCCTGAGCAGGGTCGACTTGCCGGAGCCGTTCAGGCCCAGCACGCCGATCTTGGCGCCCGGAAAGAACGAGAGCGAGATGTTCTTCAGGATGACGCGCTGCGGCGGGACGACCTTCCCGACGCGGCGCATGGTGTAGACGTATTGGGCCATCGAAGAAAGTGGGCAGTGGGCAGTGGACAGTGGGCGGTGAACGGAAGCGAGCGGGCAGCGCGCGGGCGCTGCTGCGCGGCGGCGATCGAGCCGTGCGCGCGCGGCGACGAGGGCGCTATTATCGCGCGTCCCGGCCGCGTGCGCGAGGGGCGGTCTACAGCGGCGCGGCAGGCGGCGAAAAGAGCGCGCGGAAGGAAGCGAGCGGAAAGAGGCGGGCGGAAAGAGGCGGCGACCACGCATGCACTTCTCGTACTTCATCGTCTATCGGCGCGGTGCGAACCGCGATCTCGCGGCGAGCGACGCCGACCTGGAGCGCTTCGCAGGGATCGTCCGGGCGACGCCGGGCCTCGCCAAGGCGCTCGTCTACACGCCCGATGCGGCGGCCGACCCTTACCTGAACGACGGCCTTCCGCCGCCGCTCGCGGCGCAGCTCTACTTCGGCGACGTCGCCGATCTGGAGGCGGCGCTCGCCCGCGACGGCCACCTGCAGGCGCTCGCCGCGCCCGGCGCGCTCACGAGCCTCGCGGGCGCCGAGGTCGTGCAGCAGGCGATGCTCACGCGCACCTTCGCGGTGCCCGACCCGGTCGTTCGCACCGCGCCCGGCAGGGTCCCGTGCAGCTACCTCGTCACGTATCCCGGACCGGCCGAGGACCTGAACGAGTGGCTCGCGTTCTACATCACCCATCACCCGGTGCCGATGGCGAAGCTGCCCGGCATCCGCGAGATCGAGATCCTGACCCGCATCGACTGGTGCGGCTTCCTGCCGTGGCCGCGCGCGAACGACATGCTGCGCAACAAGGTGGTGTTCGACGACGCCGCGGCGCTCGCCGCCGCGCTCGCCTCGCCGGTGCGCCACGAGATGCGCGCGGACTTCAAGCGGTTCCCACCGTACGCCGGCGGGAGCACCCACTTCCCGATGGCGACCCGGACCGTCGCGCCCTGAGCCGCGGCCCGACCCGATGAGCACTCAGCGCACGCGGGTCGTCATCGCGGGCGGCGGACCGGCCGGCCTGATCACCGCGATCGAGCTCGGCCGGCGTGGCGTGCAGTGCATGCTCGTCGAGGAGGATCCGGCGCCGCCGCAGTTCCCGAAGGCGAACGCGACGACCTCGCGCTCGATGGAACACTACCGGCGCCTCGGCTTCGCGCACGAGATCCGGGCGCTCGGGCTGCCGCCAGACTATCCGCAGGACATCACCTACTTCACGCGCTACGCGACGCACGAGATCGCGCGCGTCCCGTGGCGCTCGCGGCGCGAGGCGGTCGCCGCGCGCGAGGAGGCGACCGGTCGCTGGCCGACGCCCGAGCCGCTGCACCGCACGCAGCAGATGTTCATCGAGCCGGTGCTGAAGCGCCATGCCGAGGCGTGGCCCGCGGTCGACGCGCGCTTCGGCTGGCGACTGACGGCGTGCGCGACGCGCGCCGACGGCGTGACCGCGACGATCGAGGAGGTCGCCTCGGGGCGCCGCGAGACCGTCGCGTCCGACTATCTCGTCGGCGCCGACGGCCCGCGCTCGGTCGTGCGCGAGACGCTCGGCATCGGCTACCAGGGCTGGTCGGGCGAGGAGCGCGACTTCATGGGCGGGCGGATGCTCGCAGTGTATTTCCGCTCGAGCGCGTTCTACGACCTCGTGCCGCCGCGGCGGAGCTGGCAGTACTGGGCGGTGAACCGCGTCCGGCGCGCGTTCCTCTGCGCGATCGACGGCGAGCGCTGCTTCGTCTATCACACGCAGCTCCCGCGCGGCCAGGCGCCGACCGAGGCATTCGCGCGCGAGTCGATGCTCCTCTCCACCGGCCGCGAGTTCCCGTTCGAGCTCCTCGGCACGGCGACGTGGACGGCGGGCTTCACGCTGGTCGCCGAGCGCTATGCCGATCGGCACGGCCGGGTCTTCATCGCGGGCGACGCGGCGCATCTGTTCACGCCGACCGGCGGCCAGGGCTACAACACCGCGGTCGACGACTGCTCCAATCTCGGCTGGAAGCTCGCCGCCGTGTGCCAGGGGTGGGGCGGGCCGCGGCTGCTCGCCACCTACGAGGCCGAGCGCAAGCCGATCGGCCATCGCAACACCGGCTTCGCGCGCGCGATGGCCGACTCCATCGGACGGATGCCGGTCCCCGAGACGATCGAGGACGAGACGCCGGCCGGTGCCGAGGCGCGCTCGGTGCTCGGCGCGCGCCTGGTGGAGCACTGCAACAAGGAATTCGACATCCCGGGTATCCACTTCGGCGTTTTCTACGGCGGCTCCCCGATCGTGTGCGACGACGGCACGCCGCCGCCGGTCGACGACTGGCACCGCTACGAGCCGCACGCCACGCCGGGCGCGCGGGCACCGCATCTGTGGCTTGCCGACGGGGTCTCGGTGTTCGACCGCCTCGGGCGCGATTTCACGCTGCTGCGGCTGGGCGGCGCCGCCCACGAGCCGCGCGCGCTGGCGGCCGCGGCCGCGGCGCGCGGGATGCCGCTAGCGGTCCTGGACGTGCCCGGCGCCGAGGCGCGCGCGCTCTACGGGCGCGACCTCTTGCTCGTGCGCCCCGACCATCACGTCGCCTGGCGCGGCGACGCGCCGCCGGCCGACCCGCAGGGGGTCGTCGACCGCGTGCTCGGCTACGCCGCTTGAAGGCTCTGGCCTCATCTCAGAGTTGCCGCCGCGCCTCCGAGACCGGTCGTACGCGCAGGGGGCGAGCCCCTTGTAGATCCTCTCCATCACGCATGTGGTCGCATTTCGAGATAAGTTCTAGACTTTGCGAGCGGCGGCGCGCGGCCGCCGGTCAAACGCCAAGGGGGAAGCAGCCATGTGGAAAGTCGTCGGGGCGGCCATGATCGCGGTGGCCGCGATCGGGATGGCCGGGTGCCGCACTGCGGCGGTCTACGACGTCGTCGACGCGCCGGTCGTCGGTCCGGCGGACGGGCGCAAGCTCTCGAGCGAGCAGGTGCGCAACGCGATCATCCGGGCCGGCACCGGGCTCGGCTGGCAGGTCCGCGAGGTGCAGCCTTTCCTGCTGGAAGGGACGCTGCACCTGCGCTCGCACATGGCGCGCGTGAACATCCCGTACAGCACCGAGCGCTACAGCATCGTCTACAAGGAAAGCGACAACCTGCAGTACGACGGCAAGATGATCCACTCGAACTACAACGGGTGGGTCCAGAACCTCGACAAGGCGATCAAGGCGAACCTCGCCTATCCGTGAACCGCGAATCGTGAGCCGCGCCGCGCGCGCCCCGCGCTTCAAGTCGCGCTGCCCGCGCTTCCCGGCAGCGCCACCGTGGCGCGGCCCTCGGCCACCAGGCGCGCGCCGGCGCTGACCTCGAAGGCGTAGACCAGGCCGCCGGCGCCCGCCGCAAGGCGGGTCGCCCGGACCAGCAGGTCGTCGGCGAGCTCGTCCAGCGTCGCCGCGTGCAGCCGCACGTCGCGCACGGCGACCAGGAGCCCCGGCGCCGCGGCTGCCGCCTGCAGCCCGCCGTGCACGGCAATCGCCTGCGCCGCGTACTCGATCGCGGCGAGCGCGGGCAGCCGGCCGTCCACGCGCAACGGGTGGTCCGGCGAGCGGTGGCTCGACGCGCGGCACGCGATCGACTCGGCGCTCGCCGACTCGATCGCGTCGAGCAGGCACATCGCGCCGCGGTGCGGCAGCAGCCGCGCGAGCGCGGGATCAGCGGGCGGCATCGACCCGCACCCGGAGCGCGCCGCCGCCGTCGAGCGGCAGCAGCACCGTCGCGTCCTCGCGCCGGGCGATCGGTGCAAGCAGCACGAGCCCGCGCGTCGCCGGGTTCGCGCGCCGCAGCGCCTCGAGCTCGGGCGAGCGCATCGCTGTCGGCTCGGCCGTCCCTCCGCCGGCGTGCTCGAGCGCGAGGCGGGCGAGGTGCGTCGCGCCGGGCTGCGGGCTCAGGACGAGCGCGAGCCCGGCGCCGGAGGCGACCGGATGCAGGGCGTGCAGCGGAGGCGGCATCGGCAGGTCGTAGCACACCAGCAGCACGTCGCGCCGCTCGATCGCGGCTTGCGACGCCGCCTCCAGGAGTCCGGCCGCGAACGCGCCGTCGAGCCCCATCACCGCATTGCTCGGCGCGTGGCTCTGCACGGCGATGCTCCAGTAGCCGCCGGCGGCGTTCTGCACCGAGTTGTGGAACCGGGTCGGCGACACCTCGGGCGCCGCGCCGGCGAGCGAAGCGCAGATGTGATGCAGGTTCTCGCCGTCGCCGTCGGCCGATGCGAACACGCTCGCGAGACTGCCGGCGTCGACGCCTGCGTGCGCCGCGGCCTCCTGGGCGACCGCGATCGCGAGCCGCACGGTGGCGCCCGCGCGCCGCCGCTCGGCCGCCGGCAGCGCGTCGGGCACCGCGTGCTCGAGCGATCCGGGCGCGTAACGCGCGCCGTCGGCGAGCAGCGCCCGCAGCGCCGGCCAGGTCGCGAGGCCGGGAGCGGCGAAGCCGATGCCGCAGAGGTGGACGCGGATCATGGCGTGCGCGCGAACACCAGGCTCGCGTTGTTGCCGCCGAAGCCGAGCGCGTTCACCAGCACCGCCGCGACCGGTCGCTCGACGCTCGCGAGCTGGATGCCCGCGCCGCACGCCGGATCCACCGTCCTGGTGTTCGCGGTGCCGGGGATAAAGCCGTGCTCGATCGACAGGAGCGCGGCGACGGCGCCGAGGATGCCGGCGGCGCCCAGCGTGTGGCCGACATGGCCCTTGATCGAGGTCACCGGCACGGCGTCGCCCACCACGCGCGCGATCGCGCGCGCCTCGACCGCGTCGTTGTTGCGCGTGGCCGTGCCGTGTGCCTGCACGCAGTCGACGTCGCGCGCGGCGCGCCCGCTGCGCTCGAGCGCAGCGGCCATCGCGAGCGCGGCGCCGCACCCTTCCGGATGCGGGGCGGACATGTGGTACGCGTCGACGCTCTCGCCGTAGCCGGCGAGCGCGACGCGGTGCGCGCCGGTCGGCGCGCGCTCGAGCAGCGCGAAGCCGGCCGCCTCGCCGAGCGACAGGCCGTCGCGCCGGGCGTCGAACGGCCGGCACGCCGCGCTCGAGACGAGCTGCAGCGAGGCGAAGCCGTACAGCGTCGTGCCGCAGAGGCTGTCGACGCCGGCGACCACCGCGGCGTCGCAGAGACCGGCGGCGAACCAGCGCGCCGCGGTCGCGAACACCTTCGCGCTCGAGGAGCATGCGGTCGATATCGTGAGCATCGGCCCGCGCAGCGCGCACGCCTCGCGCACGAACGCGCCGAGCGCCGCGAAGTTGTGCGCGGTCGCGTAGCGCACGGTCGGGGGCAGCGCGCCGGTCGCCGGATCGCGCGCGCGGTAGCCGAGCTCGGTCTCGAGGATGCCCGAGGTGCTGGTGCCGACGATGGTCGCGATGCGCGCGGCGCCGTGCCGCGCGCGCGCCGCGGCGACTGCGTCGGCGAACCCGTCCTGCCCGAGCGCGAGCCACGCGAGCCGGTGGTTGCGGCAATCGAACCCGGCGAGCGCGGCGGGCAGCCGCGCCGCCTCGACGCCGGCGACGCGGCCGACGTAGCCGCCGACCGGCGCGTACGGAAAGTCGTTCGGCGCGAGCCCGGAACGCGTCGCGCGCAGCGCTTCGCAGGTCGCCGCGCGCCCGGCACCGACGGCGGTCACCGCGGTGTACGCATTGACGAATAGCGGCTGCATGGTGCGGCGCGAGAAGCTCGCGGCGAGTATATCGTCAGACGCGCGGCGCGCCGAGCGGGACGGCAGCGGTGCTCGGTCAGCGCCCGGACGGACGCGCCCAGGCGGCGGCGAACGCGAGCGAGAGCAGGGCGCCGAGCGCCACCGTGCGGCCGATCGCCTGCAGGATCGCGGTGCCGGAGAGCGCGAGGGCGCCGAACGCCGTCAGCGTGGTGGCGGCGGCGACCAGGACCGCGAATACGCTGCGCAGCTGCTCCGGGCCGTGGACCGGGCCGTCCGGCGCGAGGGGATCGTGGGCGAGGCGGTCGTGAGCGAGGCGATTGAAGAAGAGCGCGTAGTTCGTCCCGATGCCGAGCACCAGCAGGAACGAGACGAGGTGCAGCAGCGACAGCCGGGTGCCGGCGAGAAGGAGCAGCGCCGCGGTCGCGCCGGCGGCGGCGAGCACCGGCAGCATCACGTTCGCCGCGGCGCGCGCGCCGCCGAGCCCGAACCAGAGCACCGCGCCGATCACGGCGACGCCGGCCGCGGCGAGGGCGAGCGCCTGGTTCCGGTAGCCGCGGATCATGTCCTCGGACTCGCGCTTGAGATCGAACGCCCACACCGCCGGATCGTCGAGCGCGCCCACCGCGCGCGCGACCGCGGCCGGATCGGACACGCCGGAGAGCGGCGCGAGCCCGACCCAGCGGCCGCCCTGCTCGAAAAGGAGCGCGCGCAGCGCCGCGCCCCAGGCGGTGCCGGCGAGATCGTCCGGCGTGACCGGCGGTGCGCCGCGCGCCGCGGCGACGTCGGCGAGGAACGGCGCGAACAGCCCCTCGCGGAACGGCAGCCCGGCGGTCGCGCGCGCAAGGCGTGCGGCGAGCGCCTCGGGCTCGGGCAGCGCCGCCCGGCGCGCGCGCTGCGTCGCTTCGCTCGGCAGATAGCGCGCCGGCGTGTC
>JAHDYJ010000132.1 GCA_023383795.1 Burkholderiales bacterium
TGTTGCCCTCCTGGATCAGGTCGAGGAACTGCAGCCCGCGGTTGGTGTACTTCTTCGCGATCGAGATCACCAGGCGCAGGTTGGCCTCGGTCATCTCGCGCTTCGCGCGCCGCGCCTTCGCCTCGCCGGTGGACATCTGCCGGGCGATCTCCTTCAGGTCCTTCAGCGGGATGCCGACCCGCTTCTGGATGTCGATCAGCTTCTGCTGGTCCTCGAGGATGTTCGGCTCGTAGTGCGAGAGCTGCGCGCTGTAGGGATGGCCGGCGGCGATCTCGTTCTTCACCCACGAGAGCCGCGTCTCGTTGCCGGGAAACACCTTGATGAAATGCGCGCGCGGCATGCCGCCCCTGTGCACGCAGAGCTGCTGGATGTGGCGCTCGTGGGCGCGCACCTGCTCGACCATGCCGCGCACGTTGTCGCACAGCTTCTCGATGATGCGCGCGGTGAAGCGGATGGTCATCAGCTCGGCGCCGATCTGGTCGCGCGCCTTCACGTACTCCTTCGAGCGATGGCCGTGCTTGGCGAGCGCGGACTTCAGCTTCTCGTGCAGGCGGTTGATCTTCGCGAAGCGCTCGAGCGAGTCCTCCTTGAGCTGCAGCAGGCTCGCGGAGATCGCCGCGCCGTCGTCGCCCTCCTCCTCCTCGTCCTCGTCGGACTCGGCCTCGGCCTCGGACTCCTCGACCGTTGCGGCCTCCGGCAGCGGCTCCTCCTCCTTGGCGTTCGGATCGATCAGCCCGTCGACGAGCTCGTCGATGCGCATCTCGTCGCGCGCGATCCGGCCGGCGTAGTCGGCGATCTCGCCGATGGTCGTCGGGCAGGCCGAGATCGCCTGGATCATGTGGCGCAGGCCGTCCTCGATGCGCTTGGCGATCTCGATCTCGCCCTCGCGCGTCAGGAGCTCGACCGATCCCATCTCGCGCATGTACATGCGCACCGGGTCGGTCGTGCGGCCGAACTCCGGGTCGACGGTGGCGAGCGCCGCTTCCGCCTCCTCCTCGGCGTCCTCGTCGGCCGCGGTGGAGGGGGTGTTCTCCGACAGGATCAGCGTCTCGGCATCCGGCGCGTCGTCGTACACCTGGATGCCCATGTCGTTGAACGTCGTGATCATCGACTCGATCTGCTCGGCGTCGACGACGTCGGGCAGGTTGTCGTTGATCTCGGCGTAGGTGAGGAAGCCGCGCTCCTTGCCGAGCTTGATCAGCGCCTTGAGCTTGGTGCGCCGGGCCTCGGCGTCCTCCGGGCGCTGCTCGGCGCGCGCGATCAGCGCGCGCTCGGCCTCGCGCGCCTTGGCGCGGTTGGTCCGGTTGATCTTCTGCTGCTGCGGCGCGACCTTCGGCGGCAGCACCGGCTTGCGCTTGTCGGCGGCCGCGGCTTTCGGCGCCGGCCTGCCCGCCTTGGCGCGCTCCTTCGCACGGTCGCGGACGGGCGCCTTCGCGCTCGCGGCCGCCTTGGCCGGCACCTTCGCCTTCGGCGCCGGCGCCTTCTTCGGCGCCGCTTTCGCCGCGCGCGCCGGCGCCTTCGCGGCCGCGCGGCCGCGCGCGGGCTTGGTCCGTTGCCTGGAGACCGGTTTGGCCTTCGCTTTGGCCTTGGCCTTTGCTTTAGATTTCGCCATGCTGTGGCATCCCCCGCGGTGGCATCCTGCTACGGCGCTCCGACGCCGTGGCGATCGTGCGCAAAAAAGGTTGGAATCATAACACGTTAGATGGGTTCCCCGGCGGCCGGTCTCAAGGCCGCCTGCTCCAGGCCCTTTTGCTCCTGGATCAGCCGGTTATAGCGGTGCTTGTCGTCCAGGCTGAGTCCCTCGGCGGCCTGCTTGCGCTCGAGCGCCTCGATGTCGAGTTTCAGACGGCGGCTCTGCAGCCGCGCGAGCGCCGCGGCGAAGAGCACCCGCGCGTCCTCCGCGCTGGTGCGCATCTCGAGCAGGCGGGCGCGCAACTCGGTGAGCAGATCGGCGAACGGGGCCTCGGCGAAGCGATCGACGAGCGCACCCGGCGCCACCGCGCCGGCGTGCTCGCGCAGGTAGCTGCCGAGCGCGATCAACGCCTGCGCCTCCAGGGTGTCGTCCGGCTCGAAGACCGCCGGCAGATCGCGCGCGAGGGCGGGCTCGGCGAGCAGGCAGCCGAGGAGCGTCCGCTCGAGCTCGCGCGCGCGCCCGCCCGCAGGGGGCGCCGGGCGACGCCGCGCATCGCCCGGCGCGATGCGCCCGGGCGGTAGGGCGCCCCGGACCGTGGACGCGACGCTCCCGGCGCGCACCCCGCACAGCCGGCCCACCTCCTCCGGCTCCATCCGCGCGAGCTCGGCGAGCGCCCGCACGAGCTGCACCTGCAGCGCGGGTGCCGCGAGCCGCGCGAGCAGCGGGCGCGCCTCGGAGATGAGCCGCGAGCGGCCCTCGAGCGTCGCGAGGTCGACGCGCGCCGCGAGCTCGTTCAGCAGGAAGGTCGAGAGCGGCTGCGCCTCGGCGAGCCGGGCGGCGAACGCCTCCCTCCCGAGGGCGCGCACGTAGCTGTCCGGATCGTGCTCCTCGGGCAGGAACAGGAACCGCACGGTCTTGCCGTCGGCGAGGCACGCGAGGCTCACCTCGAGCGCGTGCCACGCGGCCCGCCGCCCCGCCGCGTCGCCGTCGAAGCAGAACACCACCTCGTCGGCCTGGCGCAGGAGCTTCTGCACGTGCGCTGGCGTGGTCGCGGTGCCGAGCGTCGCCACGACGTTCTCGACGCCGTGCTGCGCGAGCGCGACGACGTCCATGTAGCCCTCCACCACCACCACGCGGTTCTCCGCGCGGATCGCCGCGCGCGCCTGCACGAAGCCGTACAGCTCGCGGCCCTTTTCGAAGAGCGGCGTCTCGGGCGAGTTGAGGTACTTGGGCCCCGGGGCCCCCTTCCCCTCCTCGCCCGCCGCGTCCTGTTCCGCTCCGGCTGCGTCGGGCGCGGGCTCGAGCAGCCGGCCGCCGAACCCGACGACCAACCCGCGCTGGTTCAGGATCGGGAACACGATCCGGTCGCGAAAGCGGTCGTAGCGCCGGCCCTGCTCGTTCTCGATCACCAGGCCGCAAGCGAGGAGCGCCTTGTCGTCGTAGTCCGCGAACACGGCCTGCAGGTTCTGCCAGCCGGGCGGAGCGTAGCCGATGCCGAAGCGCGCGGCGATCTGCCCCGTGAGGCCGCGGCGCTTGAGGTACTCGATCGCAGCGGGCGCGTGCTTGAGCCGCTCCCGGTAGTAGCGCGCGGCCCGGTCCATCAGCTCGTACAGATCGGGCCCGCGCGGGGCCTCGCGGGCACCGCGGCGCGGCTCGGGCTCGGGCAGCTTCATCCCGACCGACTCGGCGAGCTCGCGCACGGCGTCGACGTAGCCGAGCCCGGCGTACTCCATCAGAAACCCGATCGCGTTGCCGTGCGCGCCGCAGCCGAAGCAGTGATAGAACTGCTTCGGCTGGCTCACCGTGAACGACGGGGTCTTCTCGGAGTGGAACGGGCAGCAGGCGACGTAGTTCGCGCCGGACTTCTTGAGCGGGACCCGGGCGTTGATGACGTCGACGATGTCGACGCGGTTCAGCAGATCGCTCTTGAACGACTCTGGGATCACGCTTGCCAGCCGCACGACCGGACCGGGAGCCCGCCGCGGATCCCGGCGGGAGTCGAATGCGGCGTCATCCAGTCTTTATAGGTGATCCTGCGCGCCGCGCAAGGCCCGCGGCCGGCCTGGGGAACCCGTGCGCGGCGCTGTCGGCCGGCTTTACTGTCCGGCGAGCTTCGCCTTGACCGCCGCCGACACCTTCGCCATGTCGGCCCGGCCGGCGAGCTTCGCCTTGAGGCCCGCCATCACCTTGCCCATGTCCGCCATGCCCTGCGCACCGGTCGCCGCGATCGCCGCCGACACTTCGGCGGCGATCTCCGCATCGCTCGCCTGCTGCGGCATGTACCCGGAAAGCACGTCGATCTCGAACGCCTCCGCGTCCGCGAGATCCTTCCGCCCGGCCGCCTCGTACTGCGCGATCGAGTCGCGCCGCTGCTTGAGCATCTTCTCGATCACGGCGAGCACGTCGGCGTCGGTGAGCTCCTTGCGCTCGTCCACTTCGCGCTGCTTGATGGCCGCGAGCAGCAGCCGGATCGCGGAGAGCCGCTGGCTCTCCTTGGCGCGCAGCGCGGCCTTCATGTCGTCGCCGATGCGGGCCTTGAGGCTCATGCTTGAGCGAGGAGCGATGTGTGAGAGGTGGGGGGTGAGGAGTTGCGACCGGTCCCCAGGAGCGAGGCGCGCCCCCCCGCTCCCGATCCCCCGCCGCCCGCCCTCAGTACAGGCGGGGCGGGAGCTGCTGGCTGCGCAGGCGCTTGAAGTGCCGCTTGACCGCGGCGGCGAGCTTGCGCTTGCGCGCCTGGGTGGGCTTCTCGTAGTACTCGCGGGCGCGCAGCTCGGTGAGCAGCCCGGTCTTCTCGACGGTGCGCTTGAAGCGGCGCAGGGCCACCTCGAAGGGCTCGTTCTCCTTGACGCGAACGGTGGGCATGAAGGGCTCGGTGTCCTCGAAAAATCCGAAAGGGGCGAAGTATAACAAGCACTTGCTCCTCCCCACAAGGACACCCGCGGCCCGCCCGCCGCGGCGCCCGGGCGCGGTATCCTCGGGCGAAGGCGGCGGCTCGTGCCGCCCTGGCGGGGGCGAGTCCGCCGGCTGGGAACGACGGGCCACGCCCCCATCTACGGTCTGCGACATCCGGACACACCAAATGCTCGTGCTCGGCATCGAGACGTCCTGCGACGAGACCGGCGTCGCGCTCTACGACAGCGCGCGCGGGCTGCTCGCGCACGCCGTCCACTCGCAGACCGCACTGCACGCCGAGTACGGCGGGGTGGTGCCGGAGCTCGCCTCGCGCGACCACGTTCGCCGGCTCCTGCCGCTCGTGCGCGACGTGCTCGCGCGCGGAGGGGCGCGGCTTGAGGCGCTCGACGCGGTGGCGTACACCGAGGGCCCGGGTCTCGCCGGCGCTCTGCTCGTCGGCGCGAGCGTCGCCGAGTCGCTCGCACTCGGACTCGGCATCCCCGCCATCGGCATCCATCATCTCGAGGGGCACCTGCTGTCGCCGCTCCTCTCGCGCGATCCGCCGCGCTTCCCGTTCGTCGCGCTGCTGGTGTCCGGCGGGCACACCCAGCTCATGCGCGTGGACGGCGTCGGCCGCTACGCGCTGCTCGGCGAGACGCTCGACGACGCCGCCGGCGAGGCGTTCGACAAGACCGCGCAGCTCCTCGGTCTCGGCTATCCGGGCGGTCCCGCGCTGTCGGCGCTCGCCGAGCGCGGGCGCCCCGGACGCTTCCACCTGCCGCGGCCGA
Organism: Burkholderiales bacterium; assembly: GCA_023383795.1. GTDB lineage: Bacteria > Pseudomonadota > Gammaproteobacteria > Burkholderiales > SG8-39 > JAABRB01. Next base: position 5,314 of record JAHDYJ010000132.1, read on the forward strand.
TGCTCGCGAGCGGCGACCTCGACTTCAGCTTCAGCGGACTGAAGACCGCGGTCGTCACGCTCGTGCGGGCGCACCCGCTCGACGACGCGACGCGCGCCGATGTCGCCCGGGCGTTCCAGGACGCGGTCGTCGAGGTGCTCGTGGCGAAATGCGTCGCCGCGGTGGACTCCGCCGGTCTCGGCGAGCTCGTGGTGGCGGGGGGCGTCGGCGCCAACCGGCAGCTGCGCGCCGCGCTCGATGCGGCCGCGGCCCGCCACGGTTTTCGCGTCCACTACCCCGAGCTCGAGCTCTGCACCGACAACGGGGCGATGATCGCGCTCGCCGGCGCGCTGCGGCTCGCCCACGCCGGACGGCGCGCGGCGTCGGGCAGCTTCACCGTCCGGCCGCGCTGGGAGCTCGATTCGCTCGCTCAGCCCTGAGCCCGGAACCTACCCGAGAATGCGAATGCAGTCGAAAAAGAGGGGGTGTACGAGGGGCGATCCGCCCCTTGTTCGTACGGCCGCGGTTCCGGAAGAAGCACGGCCGCGATTCTGCGGCAGCTTCTAGCCGGCGGAGGGCCGCTCGGCCGACTTGCGCTCGCCGATGCGGCTTTCCTTGCCGGCGACGAGGTTGCGGATGTTGGCGCGGTGGCGCACCACCAGCAGCGCCGCCATCGCGACGATCGCACCCACCGCGAAGTCGAAACGGAAGCCGTTCAGGAAGAGCGCCCAGAACGGCGCGAACGCCGCGGCGACGATGGACGCGAGCGAGGCGTAGCGGAAGAACACGGCGATCACGAGCCAGGTGGCGAGCGTGCCGAGGCCGAGCCACGGGTCGATGGCGAGCAGGATGCCGGCCGCGGTGGCGACGCCCTTGCCGCCCTTGAAGCCGAAGAACACCGGGTAGAGGTGGCCGAGAAACGCCGCCAGTCCGACGAGCGCCGGACCGGCCTCGTGCACGCCGTAGCGCGGGCCGAAGGCGAGCGCCAGCACGACGGCCGCCCACCCCTTGAGCGCGTCGCCCGCGAGCGTCAGCAGCGCGGCCAGCCGATTTCCCGTGCGCAGGACGTTCGTCGCACCGGGATTGCGCGAGCCGTAGGTGTGCGGATCGGGCAGCCCGAGCGCGCGGCTCACCAGCACCGCGAAGGAGAGCGAGCCGATCAGGTAACCGGCGATCGCAAACGCCAGAGTAGCCATGATGATCTAGAATTGCCGCCATTCTAGAAGCTATCTCAGGATCGCGGCCGTGCTTCTTCCCGAACCGAGGTCGTACGAACAAGGGGCAGATTGCCCCTTGTAAATCCCCGAACGAACAAGGGGCCCGAGGGAAGGGTTGGGACCCTTCCCTTCCCAACCACCCCTTGTAGATCCCCACTTTCGCGACCGCATTCGCATTTTGAGATAGGTTCTAGCCCGCTGCAGGCGGCCCGCGCCGCGCAAGGGCCCGTTCGTTTCCCACCACGCCGCGTTCGTCCGCACCGAACTCACGCGCCCTCCGCGCCCATGTACGCCGCCTTCGTCGACTACTTCCGCACCCACCGCATCGCGGTCTCGCGCTGGCTCGCGGCGGCGGGCCTGCTTGCGCTCGCCTTCGCCGAGTCGGCGTGGGAGAACACTCCGGTCGAGGGGATCACCTTCTTCGCCGGCGTGGTGCTCGTCGGCCTGGCAACGGTCGGGCGGCTGTGGTGCTCGGTCTACATCTCGGGCTACAAGGACGCCGCGCTGATCACGGTCGGCCCCTATTCGATCACGCGCAATCCGCTCTACCTTTTCAGCGGCCTCGGGTTTGTCGGTCTCGCGCTCGCGACCGAGACGTTGCTCCTGGCGATGGTCATAGCAGCCCTGCTCGCTCTGCTGACGCCGCCGGTCGTCGCCCAGGAGGAGCGGTACCTGGCCGAGCGGTTCGGCGACGCGTACGCCGCGTACGCGGCGCGCACGCCGCGGTTCTGGCCGCGCATGCGCCAGTACGCGACCCCCGTGACGTGGGTCGTGAATCCGCGCATCCTGCAGCGGCGCCTCCTCGGCTCGCTCTGGTTCGTCTGGGGGGTGGGCTTCCTGGAGGTCATCGAAGACCTGCACAAGCTCCACGTCCTGCCCACGCTCTTCCGACTGTACTGAGTCGCCCGGCGAGCGCCGATGGACCACATCTTCCTGCGCGAGATCAAGCTCGAGGCGAAGGTCGGCATCTACCGGCGCGAGCGCGTCACGAGCCAGCCGGTCGAGCTCGACCTCGACATCGCGCTGCCGAGCGACGCCGTGTTCTCGACCGGCAAGGTGGCGGACACGATCGACTACGCGGTGGTGGTCGGGCGGCTGCGCGAGGAGCTCGCGGAGCGGCGCTTCGGCCTGGTCGAGGAGCTCGCCGAGCACATCGCCCGGCTGCTGATCGCGGAGTTCGGCACGCCGTGGGTGCGCGTCTCGGTCGCGAAGCTCGGGATCCTCAGAGGCGTGAAGCACGTCGGCGTCACGATCGAGCGCAGCCGCCGGTAGCGGCGCTCATTCCGTCAGGGCGACCTCCACCAGCGTCGGCGCCAGCACGCGCACGAGCTCCTGCGGATCCAGCCCGACCAGGTAGCCGCGCCGGCCGCCGTTGATGTAGATCCGCGGCAGCGCGAGCACGCTCTTCTCGAGATAGACCGGCATGGCTTTTCGCGTGCCGAACGGCGAGGTGCCGCCGACCTGGTAGCCCGAGTGGCGCTGCGCGACCTCGGGCCGGCACGGCTCGATCCGCTTGACGCCGGCCTGGCGCGCGAGGTTCTTGGTCGACACCTCGCGGTCGCCGTGCATCAGCACGAGGAGCGGGCGCTTCGCCTCGTCCTCCATCACCAGCGTCTTGACGACCGCGTGCTCGTCCACGCCGAGCGCCTGCGCCGAGACGCGCGTTCCGCCGTGCTCCACGTACCCGTAGACGTGCTCGCTGAAAGCGACGCCGTGCCGGCGCAGGAGCGCCGTCGCCGGCGTCTCCGAGACGTGCTCGTGCTTGGCCATGGTTTCACCCATCACCCTCTAGGATGATGCTTCGCATGCAGCGCCTTCAGCCGCTCGCGCGCGATGTGGGTGTAGATCTGCGTGGTCGAGATGTCGGCGTGGCCGAGCAGCATCTGCACGACGCGCAGGTCGGCGCCGTGGTTCAGCAGGTGCGTCGCGAACGCATGGCGCAGCGTGTGCGGCGAGAGCGCGCGGCCCGGGATCGAGCGCAGCGCGTGCCGCCGGATGAGCGCCCAGAACGCCTGGCGCGTCATCGGCGCGCCGCGCGGCGTCACGAACACCGCGTCGGAGCTGCGCCCTTTGAGCAGCGCCGGCCGCGCCTCGGCGAGGTAGCGCGCGATCCAGTGGGCGGCCTCCTCGCCGAGCGGCACCATGCGCTCCTTCGATCCCTTGCCGAAGATGCGCACGACGCCCATGTCGAGGCTCACTTCGACGAGCTTCAGCGCGACGAGCTCCGACACCCGGAGACCGGCCGCGTAGAGCGTCTCGAGCATCGCGCGGTCGCGCAGACCGAGCGGCGTGGCGGCGTCCGGTGCGTCGAGCAGGGTCTCGACGTCCTTCTCCGAGAGCGAGCGCGGGAAGCGCGCCGGCCGCTTCGGCCGGTCGAGCTTGTTCGTCGGATCCGCCGCGACTTGGTGCTCGCGCAGCGCGAACTGGTAGAAGCGCTTGAGGCTCGAGTGCAGCCGGCCCTGGCTGGAGGCGCGCAGCTTGCCGCCGCGGCCGCCGACGCGGTGCGCCAGATAGGCGAGCACGTCGGCCTCGGTGGCCGCGGTGAGCGACGCGCCCCGCCCCTCGAGCCACTCGGCGTACAGCCGCAGGTCGCGGCGATAGGCGTCCAGCGTGTTGCGCGCGAGGCCGTCTTCGAGCCAGAGGCGGTCGCAGAACTCGTCGAGGAGCGCCGCGTCGGCGTCGTTCATCGGCGACCGCCGCCCTCGTGCGCGAGCAGCCAGCGCTTCACCGCGATGTGGAACCCCGCGGCATGGTGCGCGAACCCGCCGATGCCGGCGGCCGCTACGACCCGGTGGCACGGGATGACGAGCGGGAAGGGGTTCGCGCCGCACGCCTGCCCGACCGGGCGCGCGGACGAGCCGAGCTCGCGGGCGAGCTCGCCGTAGGCGCGGGTGCGGCCGCGCGGAATCGCGGCGATGCGCGACCACACGCGGCGCTGGAAGTCGGTCCCGGCCCGCTGCAGCGGCAGGTCGAGGGGCGCGTCCGGGTCGGCGAGATAGCGCTCGATCTGCCGGCACGCGGCGGCGGCGAGCCGATCGCGCGGCGCGAGCTCGCCGGCGGCGGGCGGAAGGTAGTCGATGCCGGCGATCGCGTCGCCGGCCGTTCGCACGCCGACCACGCCGAACGGCGTGCGCAGTCGGGCGGCGAAATCGCTGGCGGCGGCGTGCATCTGACTCGCGCGAAGTTAGTCGCGCGCGGGCGTTCCGTCAACCGCGCGCGGTCGGCCTCGCGCGTGGCGCGGTGGCGGGATCAGTCGCCGGTCGCGTGCGCGACGCGCAGCGGGGCGAGGCCGAGCGTTTCGGTCTCGAGCCGCACGAGTCGACCGGGCACGTTCGGCCGGCCGTCACCGCCGAGCGCGGGATGGTGGCGCACCGGCGACAGCAGCACGAAGAGCGCGCGTCCGTCGAACGCGGCGCGGAGCGGCGTGTCGGCCGCGATCCGGTGGCGCTCGTCGACCTCGATCCGGGGTCCGTCCGCCGACACGCGCAGCGCGACCAGCTCGTTCCGGTAGCCGCGCAACGCGATCATCCGCGTGCCCTCGTCCGTCGAGGCGAGCACGGCAAGCTGCGAGACGTGCGAGAGCGGGTGCGCGAGCGCGAGCTCGGTCCGCGCGCCGTCCGCGACCGACACCCGCCACATCCGGCCGCCCAGCGCCACGAAGAGCGCGTTCCCGCCTGGCAGGGCGGCGATGGCGCCGTCGACGCCGGGCGGCCCGGGCCCGTCATCGTCGGGCGCCGCCGCACCGGTGATGGGAAGCGTCGCCACCAGGTCGACGCGCGCCGGCTGCGCCCGGACCCGCAGCACCTGGCCGGCGGCGGCGTCCAGCACGTAGGCCGATCCGCGGTCGAGCGCAAGGTCGCCCCGCGCGCCGCCCGCGCGGCCGCCGCCCGGCAGCGCAATGCGCTGCGCGCCGGTGCCGTCGAGCTCGCGCACCTCGATCGCCCCGGGCAGCAGCGACCAGAGGACGCGGCGGGCAGGATCCAGCGCGATCTGCACCAGCCGCCGGTCCGCGGCGCCGGGTCTGACGGTCGCGACCGGCCGGCCCGCGCGGTCGAGCGCGACCACCGCACCGGTCGCGAAGCTCGCGACGAGCAGCGTGTCGGCCGCCGGGTCCCAGGCGATCGCCGAGGGGTAGAAGCCGGGGCCGAACGGCACCGGCTGCTGCGCCGGCAGGCATCCGGCGAGCAGCAGGGTGGCGGCGAGGGCGGCGAGACCGGGGCGCATGTGACTTGGTCGCGAATGGCCCAGGTTATTCGACACGACCAGTACACTACAGGTACAATTGCGCAGACAAAACCAGGAACTGTATTGGAACTACCACCATGCCAGGTCAGCCCAGCATCACCGTGGCGCCGCTCTCGCCGGACGCGCCGCTGCCGCTCGTCGAGCAGATCACCGACTTCATCGCGCGCGGGATCGAGACCCGGCGCTTCCGCGCCGGCATGCGCATGCCTTCCATCCGCCGCTTCGCGGCCGAGAACGCGGTCTCGCGCTTCACCGTGGTCGAGGCGTACGACCGGCTCGTGGCGCAGGGCTTGCTCGAGCCGCGGCGCGGGTCGGGCTTCTACGTCCGCGAGCGCGCGCAGCCCGTGCGCGCGGCGCGCGACGAGGCGCCGCTCGGCTCGAAGATCGACGTCGTGTGGCTGCTGCGCAACCTCTATCTCGAGAACCCGCGGGTGCTGCCGGCCGCCTCCGGCTGCACGCCGAACGACTGGTTCGACCCCGAGATGCTGGCCGGCGCGATGCGCACGCTGTCGCGGCGCGAAGGCGGCGCCGCGGTCGCCTACGGCACGCCGCAGGGCTACGCGCCGCTGCGCGGGCTGCTGCAGGTGCTGCTCGCGGAGCTCGAGATCGAGGCTGCGCCGGACAACATCGTGCTCACCGCCGGCGCGAGCCACGCGCTCGACCTCGTCGCGCGGCACTTCCTGCATCCCGGCGACACGGTGCTCGTCGAGGAGCCGGGCTACTACGTCCTCTTCGCGCGCCTCGCCTCGCTCGGCATGCGCCTCGTCGGCGTGCCGCGCGGGATCGACGGGCCCGACGTCGTCCGGCTCGAGGAGCTGATGCGCGAGCACCGGCCGAAGCTCCTCTTCCTGAACTCGGTGCTGCACAACCCGACCAGCACGTCGCTCTCGGCGGCGGTCGCGTTCCGCGTGCTGCGGCTCGCCGAGGAGCACGACGTCACGATCGTCGAGGACGACGTGTTCGCCGACCTGCACCCCGGCCGCGCGCACCGCATCGCGGCGCTCGACCAGCTCACCCGCGTGATCTACGTCGGCAGCTTTTCGAAGACGCTTTCGGCCGGCATCCGCGTCGGCTATCTCGCCGCGCGCCGCGAGCTCGCGCGCGATCTCGCCGACCAGAAGATGCTCTCGAGCCTGACCACGCCCGAGCTCGGGGAGCGCCTGGTCTACAACGTCCTCGCGGAGGGCCAGTACCGCAAGCACGTCGAGCGGATGCGCGCCCGGATCGCGCGCGCGATCGAGCCGGCCGCGCGCAATCTCGAGCGCGCCGGGCTCACCCTCCTCCACGAGCCCGGAGCGGGGCTCTTCCTGTGGGCGCGACCGGCCGAGCACCACGACGCCGAGGTGCTCGCCGCCAAGGCGGCCGAGCAGGACATCCTGCTCGCGCCCGGAAGCCTCTTCAGCCCGACGCAGGCCCGCTCCCCGTGGATGCGCTTCCACGTCGCGTACGCGGCCAACCCCAAGCTTGCCCGCTTTTTCGAGGAGGTCCTCTAGTGTCCCGAGTCAGAAATCCGTCGACGAAAAACCGCACGGTTCGCCGCCAGGCGTTGTTCCGCTCCTTGCCAAGACGGCCAGTCTTGGCAGCCGCGCGCCTAGCCTGACGACGAACCGAGCGGTTTCTCGCGTGCCTTTGGCCGAGCTCATGCTCAGTTGAGTGCCGCTACCCTGGACGACTTGTTCGACG
>JAHDYJ010000133.1 GCA_023383795.1 Burkholderiales bacterium
CAGTTCTTCAAGGTGTCGCCGGGGTTCGCGTACCGCATCGACGACCGCCTCGCGCTCGGCGCGACGTTCAACATCAACTACCAGAGCCTGGCGATCTCCAACCCCGCCTTCACGCTGCCGCAGACGCAGGGCTTCGGCTGGGGCCTGACCGCCGGCGTGGTGTGGAAGGCGGCCGATGCGCTGCAGTTCGGCGCCGCGTGGTCGAGCAAGCAGCGCATGGATGCGCTGGAGTGGAACACCGCGGCCGGCAAGTTCGCGATGCGCATGGACGCGCCGCAGACGCTCGCCCTGGGCGTGGGCTGGCGCCCGGCGAAGGATCTGCTGGTGGCGGCCGACGTCAAGCGGATCTGGTTCAGCAAGGTGCTCGGCAGCGTGGCGCTCGAGCGCCCGGCCGGCTATGCCGGGCCGATCCCCGCCGCGATGCCGTTCGGCTGGAGCGACCAGACGGTGTTCGCGCTCGCCGTGCAGAAGGACATGGGCGACCGCATGCAGCTGCGCGCCGGCTTCAACTACGGCAAGTCACCGATCGAGCCCGCCGACGTCAACGCCAACATCGGCTCGCTGGCGGTGGTGGAGAAGCACCTGGCGCTGGGCCTCACGCGCCGCTTCGGCGAGAAGGTGACCGGGTCGCTGTCGTGGGTGCACGCGTTCCGCAACAGCGTGACATCCGATGTCGCGCCGTTCAACACGATCGAGCTGAAGCAGAACATCGTCAACTTCCAGCTCGGCTACCAGTTCTGACCGCACCCGGCGGCCGCGGCGCGCCGAGCGCCGCGCCCGCGCGCGTCAGGTGCCGCAGGCCGCGCCGCTGCTCTTCATGCCCAGACGGCGCAGCACCATCTCGAGCGGGCACAGCCTGGTGAACGAGCTTTGCAGCAGGTTGAAGCCGACGAAGGCGGTCAGCCACAACCAGTTGCTCGAGTGGAACATCGGGCTGGCGGCGGCGCCGAGCGCGAGTGAGATCAGGATCACCGTGCCGGCGAACAGGCGGATGGTGTTTTCGATGCCCATGGACTGGCTCCTTCTATAGACCGCGGGGCGCTTTCCCGCCAGAGTGAGAGCATCGCGCGCCGCGGCGCTCGCTGTCAGCAACCTGGGTTGCAGTGCCGCGGTTCGCGCAGCGCGCCAGCATCTGCCCATCGAAGAACCGTGAACGACCCCGACGACATCCGCACACGGCTGCTGGCGCGCTTTCCGGTGTTCGCGCAGCTCACGCCGGCGCACCTCTGCGCGCTGCTGGCGGCATCGCCCGCGCTGCGCGTGCCGGCCGGCAGTGTGCTGTTCGAGGCCGGCATGCCGTGCGAGGGCTTTCCGCTGGTGCTCGACGGCAGCGTGCGCGTCTCGATGGCGTCGGCCGGCGGGCGCGAGATCGTGCTGTACCGCGTGAGCCCCGGCGAAGGCTGCGTGCTGTCGGGTGGCTGCCTGCTCGGGCAGCGCGACTACACCGCGCGCGGCGTCGCCGAGACCGAGCTGACGCTGATGCGCATCGCGCCGGCGCCGTTCGAAGACTTGCTGCTGCGCTGCGCGCCGTTTCGCCGCTTCGTGTTCGACATGTTCGGCGCGCGGCTGGCCGAGGTGATGGCGCTGGTCGAGGAAGTGGCGTTTCGCAAGCTCGACACGCGGCTGGCACGGCTGCTGGTGCAGCGCGGCCCGGTGATCGGTGCCACGCACCAGGACCTGGCCGACGAACTGGGCAGCGTGCGCGTGTTCGTCAGCCGACTGCTGCGCAGCTTCGAGGAACGCGGCTGGGTGCGGCTGGAGCGCGAGCGCGTCAACGTGCTCGATCCGAAAGCGCTGCTTGAGTTTGCGCGCGGGTGAGCCTGGCAGCGGGCCGGGCGTCGCGCTTCGAGCCGGGCCGAGCAAGGACACCGGGCGTCACGCTTCGGCCCGGGCCGAGGACGCCGGGTGGCCGGCGCTGCCCGTGTCATTCCTCTCCCTCGCTGCGCTCGGTCGAGCGAAGCCAAGAAAAGGACACGAGCGCAGCGGGGACCCCCGGTGGCCCGATCCCGCGCAGACCTGTGCAAGCCCGCGCTCAATGCGCCAGGATCTTCGACAGGAAGTCCCGCGTCCGCTCGCTCTTCGGGTTCGCGAAGAACTCCTTGGCCGAGTTCTGCTCGACGATCTGCCCCTGGTCCATGAAGATCACGCGGTCGGCGACCTGGCGCGCGAAGCCCATCTCGTGCGTCACGCACAACATCGTGATGCCCTGGCCGGCCAGCTCGACCATCACGTCGAGCACCTCGTTGATCATCTCCGGGTCGAGCGCGCTGGTCGGCTCGTCGAACAGCATCGCGACCGGGTCCATCGCGAGCGCGCGCGCGATCGCGACGCGCTGCTGCTGGCCGCCGGAGAGCTGTCCCGGGTACTTGTCCGCGTGCTCCCTCAGTCCCACGCGATCGAGGTACCTCAGCGCGCGCGCAGTCGCCTCGTCGCGGGCGCGGCCCAGCACCCGCACCTGCCCGAGCGTCAGGTTGGCGGTGACGCTCATGTGCGGAAAGAGCTCGAAATGCTGGAACACCATGCCGACCCGCGCGCGCAGCCGGGCGAGCCCGGTCTTCGCGTCGCCGACCGACACGCCGTCGACCGTGATGCTGCCCCGCTGGAAGGGCTCGAGCGCATTCACGCACCGGATCAGCGTCGACTTCCCCGAGCCCGAGGGTCCGCACACGACGACCACCTCGCCCCGGTCGACGCGCGTGGTGCAGTCCTTCAGCACCTGGAACGCGCCGAACCACTTGCTGACCCCGGTCATCTCGATCATCGGCATCGCCGCCCAGCTTAAGCCGCGCGGGCGGTGGGGCGCAATCCGCGCGCGCGACGCTGCCGGTGTCGTCGCGCTGCCGCGAGTCGGCCAGGCGCGGGCGCCTGCGGCGCCGGAGCAGATGGACGCGATCCGCGCTCTTCCGCCGCGTGCGCCGCCCGGTGGCCGTCGCGGCCCGCCTGCCGCGCCTCGTCGCTTCTACTGCGCGATCGCCGGCTGCCCGCCCTCGTGCGCCTGCGCCGCGGTGCGCGCGCGCCTGGCGAGGGCTTCGCGCAGGTAGCGCCCGGTGTGGCCGGCCCGCGCCGCCGCGATCGCCTCGGGCGCGCCCTGCGCGACGATCTCGCCGCCGCCGTCGCCGCCCTCGGGGCCGAGATCGATCACCCAGTCGGCGGTCTTGACCACGTCCAGGTTGTGCTCGATCACGACCACCGTGTTGCCGTGGTCGCGCAGCCGGTGGAGCACGCCGAGCAGCAGATCGACGTCGTGGAAGTGCAGGCCGGTGGTCGGCTCGTCGAGGATGTACATCGTCCGGCCGGTGTCGCGCTTGGAGAGCTCGAGCGCGAGCTTCACCCGCTGCGCCTCGCCGCCCGAGAGCGTGGTCGCCGGCTGGCCGAGCTGGATGTAGCCGAGGCCGACGTCGGCGAGCGTCTCGAGCTTCTTCCGCACGGCGGGCACCGCGTCGAAGAAGTCGAGCGCCTGGGCGACGGTCATCGTCAGCACCTCGTGGATGCTCCTGCCCTTGTAGCGCACCTCGAGCGTCTCGCGGTTGTAGCGCATGCCGTGGCAGACGTCGCAGGGCACGTAGACGTCGGGCAGGAAGTGCATCTCGACCTTGATCATGCCGTCGCCCTGGCACGCCTCGCAGCGGCCGCCCTTGACGTTGAACGAGAAGCGTCCCGGCCCGTAGCCGCGCTCGCGCGCCGCGGGCACGCCGGCGAAGAGCTCGCGGATCGGCGTGAAGAGGCCGGTGTAGGTCGCCGGGTTCGAGCGCGGCGTGCGGCCGATCGGGCTCTGGTCGACGCTGATCACCTTGTCGAAGTGATCGAGGCCCTCGATCGCCGCGTGCGGCGCGGGCTCCGCGGCCGCGCCGTAGAGATGCCGCGCCATCGCGTGGTACAGCGTATCGTTGATCAGCGTCGACTTGCCCGACCCGGAGACGCCGGTCACGCACACGAACAGGCCGACCGGCAGCTCGAGGTCGATCTCCTTGAGGTTGTTGCCGCGCGCGCCGCGCAGCACCAGCACGCGCTCCGCGTCGGGCCGCCGGCGCGTCTCCGGGATCGCGATCGCGCGCCGGCCGACGAGATACTGTCCGGTGAGCGACGCCTCGGCGGCCTTGATCGCGGCCGGCGGGCCCTCGGCGACGACGCGGCCGCCGTGCTCGCCCGCGCCCGGGCCCATGTCGACCACGTGATCGGCGGCGAGGATCGCCTCCTCGTCGTGCTCCACCACCAGCACGGAGTTGCCGAGATCGCGCAGCCGCTTCAGCGTGTCGAGGAGCCGCCCGTTGTCGCGCTGGTGCAGGCCGATCGAGGGTTCGTCGAGCACGTACATGACGCCGGTCAGCCCGGAGCCGATCTGCGAGGCGAGCCGGATGCGCTGCGCCTCGCCGCCGGACAGGGTCTCGGCCGCGCGGTCGAGCGAGAGGTAGTCGAGCCCGACGTTCACCAGGAACCCCAGCCGCGCGGCGATCTCCTGCACGATGCGCTCCGCGATCGCCGCCTTGTGCCCGGGCAGATCGAGCGCGCCGAAGAACGCGAGCGACTCGCGCAGCGGGAGCGCGCTCACCTCGTAGATCGGCCGCCCCGCGACCTTGACGTTGCGCGCCTCCGCGCGCAGCCGCGTGCCGTCGCACGCCGGGCACGGGCGCGTGTTCAGGAACTTCGCGAGCTCCTCGCGCACTACGATCGACTCGGTCTCGCGGTAGCGCCGCTCCATGCTCGGCACGACGCCCTCGAAGCTGTGCTCGCGCACGACCGTGCGCCCGCGCTCGTTCAGGTACGAGAACGCGATCTTCTCCCTGGAGCCGTACAGCACCACGTTCTGCACGCTCTCGGGGAGCTTCTGGAACGGGCGCTCGACGTCGAAGCCGAAGTGCGCGGCGAGGCTGGTGAGCATCTGGAAGTAGAACTGGTTGCGCCGGTCCCAGCCGCGGATCGCGCCCGAGGCGAGCGAGAGCTCCGGATGCGCCACGACGCGCTTCGGGTCGAAGAACTGGATCGCGCCCAGCCCGTCGCACTTCGGGCACGCGCCCATCGGGTTGTTGAACGAGAAGAGCCGCGGCTCGAGCTCCGGCAGCGAGTAGCTGCAGACCGGGCAGGCGAACCGGGCCGAGAAGAGGTGCTCGCGGCCCGAGTCGGTCTCGACCGCGACGGCGCGTCCGTCGGCGTGGCGCAGCGCGGTCTCGAACGACTCGGCGAGCCGCTGCTTGGCGTCCTGCCGCACCTTGAGCCGGTCGACGACCACGTCGACCGAGTGCTTGGTGCTCTTCGCGAGCTTCGGCAGCGCGTCGATGTCGTGCACCGCGCCGTCCACGCGCAGCCGCACGAAGCCCTGCGCGCGCAGCTCCTCGAAGAGCTCGGTCTGCTCGCCCTTGCGCCCGGCGACCACCGGCGCGAGCACCATCAGGCGGGTGTCCTCCGGCAGCGCGAGCACGTGATCGACCATCTGCGCGACCGACTGCGCCTCGAGCGCGACGCCGTGCTCGGGGCAGTGGGGCATGCCGACGCGCGCGTAGAGCAGGCGCAGATAGTCGTGGATCTCGGTCACCGTGCCCACCGTCGAGCGCGGGTTGTGGCTGGTCGCCTTCTGCTCGATCGAGATCGCGGGCGACAGGCCCTCGATGTGGTCGACGTCGGGCTTCTCCATCAGCTGCAGGAACTGGCGCGCGTACGCGGAGAGCGACTCGACGTAGCGTCGCTGTCCCTCGGCGTAGAGCGTGTCGAAGGCGAGCGAGGACTTGCCCGAGCCGGAGAGCCCGGTGATCACGACCAGCCGGTCGCGCGGCAGGTCGAGGTTGAGGTTTTTGAGGTTGTGCGTGCGTGCGCCGCGAATGCGAATTGCGTCCATCTTCCGGATCCAGCCCCCTGCGGGGAACCCGACACTATACAAAGAAGCGCGGGTCCGGCGCTAGGTGCAGCGTCGGGCCGGGCGCGAGACGCGGCCCGCCTCGCTCCGCCCGGCGCCTGCGCAAGGAGCTCCGGCTCCTCCGGGGCTCCGGGAGGCGTGCTCGCGACCCTGCCTTGCGCATGGGCGCTACCACGGGTGCCGCCGGGCGCGACCGGGCACTCCGCCCTTGTGAGACGGCCCGCGCGCCACTACGCTTGGCACCTGCCCTGGGGCGGCGATGGGAGAAAGCGGACAACAAGCCGGCGCGACCGGCGCGGCAGGTGAGCACGCCGCGGCCGGCGCGCGGCCGCGCGGGCTCGCGCGCTGGTGGGTATACCAGCGCGAGCGCTTTCCGGTCGCCGCGCACGGACCGCTGATCGCGGCGTTCAGCCTGTCGGCGGTGTGCTACTCGGCCCTGGTGCGCGGTGCGACCGGCATCACGCCCGCCGCGGCGCTGGTCGCGTTCGCGACCGCGTTCCTGTTCTTCCTGCAGCTGCGCATCGCCGACGAGTTCAAGGACGCGGAGGAAGACGCGCGCTTCCGGCCCTATCGCCCGGTGCCGCGCGGGCTGGTGACGCTGCGCGAGCTCGGGGTGCTCGGCGCCGCGGCGGCGCTCGTCCAGCTTGCGCTCGCCGCCGGCTACGACGCGCGCCTGCTCGCGATCCTCGCCGTCGTGCTCGGCTATCTCGCGCTGATGTCGGTCGAGTTCTTCGCCGGCGCGTGGCTGCGCGCGCGGCCGTTCCTCTACATGGCGAGCCACATGCTCGTCATGCCGCTCATCGACTTCTACGCGACCGCCTGCGACTGGCTGCCGGCCGGCGCCGGGGTCGCGCCCGCGCTCGCGTGGTTCCTGCTGATCTCGTACTTCAACGGCATGGTGATCGAGATCGGCCGCAAGATCCGGGCGCCGGCGGACGAGGAGACTGGCGTCGAGACCTACAGCGCGGTCTGGGGCCGGCGCCGTGCGGTCGCGGCGTGGCTCGGCGCGATGGCGCTCTGCGCGGCGTGCGCGCTGATGGCCGCGCGCGAGATCCGGTTCGTGGTCCCGGTTGCATCGGTGCTCGCGCTGCTCGCGGCGGCGGCGGCGATCGTCGCCGCGGGCTACCTGCGCGAAGCGCGCGCCGGCGCCGGCAAGCGCATCGAGCTCGTATCGGGCGTCTGGACGCTCGCGATGTACGTGTCCGTGGGCGTCGTGCCGCTCGCGCTGCGTCACTGGGGCATCGCGTGACCCGGCGCGTCGCCGCCTACCTCGTCGGCCCCGGCGCCGAGGCCACCGCCGACGCGGTCGGCGGGAAGGCGGCCGCGCTGAATGCGCTCACGCGCGCGGAGTTCCCGGTGCCGCGCTGGTTCGCGGTGCGCCCCGAGGCGTTCCGCGCGAGCCTGCCGCCGGAGGCGGCCGCCGCGCTCGACCGCGCCGGCGACTGGGGCGCCGCGCGCGCGGCGCTCGGCGCGGTCGCGATGCCGCAGCGGCTGCTCGACGAGATCGAGACCTGGCTCATGCGCCTGGGGGGCGCCGACCGGGTGGCGGTGCGCTCCTCGGCGATCGACGAGGACTCGAGCGGCCACTCGTTCGCCGGCCAGCTCGAGAGCTTCCTCTACGTGCCGCGCGAGTCGGTGCCGGCGCGCATCGTCGATGTGTGGCGCTCGGCGTTCACCGAGCGCGTGCTCGCCTACCGGCGCGAGCACCGGCTCGCGGCCGCGCCGCGGGCGCCCGGCGTGCTCGTCCAGGCGATGATCGACGCGGACGCGTCGGGCGTGGCGTTCAGCGCCGACCCGGTGAGCGGCGCGCGGGCGGTCCGGGTCGTCAGCGCGGTGTTCGGCCTCGGCACGGCGCTCGTCTCGGGCGAGGCGGATGCGGACACCTGGCGCATCGGGCGCGACGGCGCGATCCGCGAGCGCGCGATCGCGACCAAGCGCATCGAGCACCGGATCGACGCGGCCGCGCCGGCGGGCGTCTCGGCGCACGAGGTCGACGCCGACCGCGCGGCCGCGCCGGCGATCGCCGACGACCTCGCCGAGGCCGTCGCGCGCCTCGCCGCGCGCGCCGAGCATCACTTCGGCCGGCCGCAGGACATCGAGTGGGCGGTGCGCGGCGCCAAGGTCTACCTGCTCCAGTCGCGCCCGATCACCACGCTCGCCGCGCTCGCCGACCCGGAGGGCGAGCGCATCATCTGGGACAACTCGAACATCGTCGAGAGCTACGGCGGCATCACCTCGCCGTTCACCTACTCCTTCGCCCGGCGCGCCTACGAGGAGGTGTACCGCGGGTTCTGCCGCCTGATGGGCGTGCCGAGCTGGCGCATCGAGTCGAACCGCCGCACGTTCCGCAACATGCTCGGCCTGATCCGCGGGCGCGTGTACTACAACCTGAACAGCTGGTACCGGACGCTCGCGCTGCTGCCGGGCTATCGCACGAACCGCCGCTTCATGGAGCAGATGATGGGCGTGCGCGAGTCGATCCCGGAGGCGCTCGCCGACTCGCTCGCGGCGTCCGTCGGCGGCGCGAGCCGGCTGGCGCAGGCCGGCGACGCGCTCCTGCTCGCGCGGACCGTCGCCGGCCTCGTCTACAACCACCTGACGGTCGGGCGCCGGATCCGCGCGTTCCACGCCCGCCTCGAGCGGGTGCTCGCCGAGCCGCCCGCGCCGCTCGCCGACATGCGGATCGACGAGCTCGTCGCGCACTACCGCGACCTCGAGCGGCGTCTGCTCACGCGCTGGGACGCGCCGCTCGTGAACGACTTCTTCGCGATGATCTTCTACGGCGTGCTGCGCAGGCTCACGCAGAAGTGGTGCGGCGACGCCGACGGCACGCTGCAGAACAACCTGCTCTGCGGCGAAGGCGGGATGGTGAGCGCGGAGCCGGCGCGGCTGGTGCGCGAGATGGCCGAGACGGCCGCGGAGGAGCCGGAGCTCGCGCGGTTCCTCGCCGAGGCGCCCGCGGACGAGCTCGTCCGCGGCCTCGCCCGCTTCCCCGCGTTCCGTGTGCGGTTCGACGCCTACGTCGCGAGGTTCGGCGACCGCTGCCTGGAGGAGCTCAAGCTCGAGAGCCCGTCGCTGCACGAGGACCCGACGACGCTCCTGCGCTCGGTCGCGAGCTACGCGCGGCGCGGACTCGGCGGCGAGCGCGCGTCCGCCATCGAGCGGCGCATGCGCGCGATGGCCGAGGAGGAGGTCGGCGCGCGCCTGCAGGACGCGCCGCTGCGGCGCGTGGTCTTCCGGTGGGTGCTGGCGAACGCCCGCGCCCGCGTGCGCGACCGCGAGAACCTCAGGTTCGAGCGCACGCGCGTGTTCGGCCGCGTGCGCGCGATCGCGCTCGAGCTCGGCCGCCGGCTCGCGGCGCTCGACCGGCTGGAGGCGCCGCGCGACGTCTTCTTTCTCGAGGTCGAGGAGCTGCTCGGCTTCGTCGAGGGCACGGTCGCCGCGGTCGACCTCGCCGCGCTCGCGCGGGTCCGCAAGGACGAGTTCGCGCGTTTCGCGGCGCTGCCGCCGCCGGCCGACCGCTTCGAGACGACCGGCGCGGTGTACCAGGGCAACGCCTTCGCGGCGGCGTACGCGCCGCCGGCCGCGGGCGGCGACGCCCTGCGCGGCACCGGCGCGTGCCCCGGCGTCGTGCGGGCGCGCGTGCGGGTCGTGCACGACCCGCGCAGCGCCGCGCTCGAGCACGGCGAGATCCTGGTCGCGCGCTACACCGATCCGGGCTGGATCGTGCTGTTTCCGTCCTGCGCCGGGCTGCTGGTCGAGCGCGGGAGCCTGCTCTCGCACTCGGCGATCGTCGCGCGCGAGATGGCGATTCCCGCGATCGTCGGGCTCGCCGGCGTGACGCATTGGCTCGCGACCGGCGATCTCGTCGAGATGGACGGCGCGACCGGCGTCGTGCGCAAGCTCGGCGCCGTGGCGGAGGCCGCCAGTTGAAGAGCGAGGCCGCCAGCCACGCGAGCTTCGACATCGTCCGCTACGCCCAGTGCTGGGAGGACGCGGACGCCCTGGTCGGCGCGATGCACGCGCGCGCCGGCCAGACGTTCGTCTCGATCGCCTCGGCCGGCGACAACACGCTGGCGCTCCTCACGCTCGATCCGGAGCGCGTCTACGCGCTCGATCTCTCGAGCGCGCAGCTCGCCTGCCTCGCGCTACGGGTCGCGGCCTACCGCTGCCTCGATCACGCGGGGCTGCTCGAGCTCGTCGGGTCGCGCCCGAGCACGCGGCGGCGCGACCTCTATGCCGCCTGCCGGCCGTCGCTCCCGGCCGCCGTGCGCGAGTTCTGGGATGCGCGCGGCGCCGAGATCGAGGCCGGCATCGGCGGAGCGGGCAAGTTCGAGCGCTACTTCGCGCTCTTCCGCGACCGCGTGCTGCCGCTGGTTCACTCCCGGCGCACGGTGCTGCGGCTGCTCGAGCCGCGCACGCGCGAAGCGCGCGAGGCGTTCTACGAGCGGGAGTGGAACACGTGGCGCTGGCGCCTGCTCTTCCGCATCTTCTTCTCGCGTTTCGTCATGGGCCGGCTCGGCCGCGACGCGAGCTTCTTCCGCTACGTCGAGGGCAGCGTCGCCGACCGGATCCTCGGCCGCGCGCGCTACGCGCTCACCGCGCTCGATCCGGCGGCGAACCCGTACCTCGCCTGGATCCTGACCGGCACGCACGGTGCGGCGCTGCCGCTCGCGCTGCGCGCCGAGCACTTCGAGACGATCCGCGCGCGGGTCGACCGGGTCGCGTGGCACGCCGAGCCGCTCGAGGCGTTCGTCGACCGGCTCGGCCCGCGCTCGGTCGACGGCTTCAACCTGAGCGACATCTTCGAGTACATGTCGGAGGAGAACACGGCCGCGCTCCTCGGGCGCCTGCTCGGCGCGGCGCGTCCCGGCGCGCGCTTCGCCTACTGGAACATGCTCGCGCCGCGCCGGCGCCCGGAAGCGCTCGCCGGCCGGCTCGCGCCGCGCCGCGATCTCTCCGCGCCGCTGTTCGCGGCCGACAAGGCGTTCTTCTACAGCGATTTCGTCGTCGAGGAGGCGCGCTGAGCGTGCATCCGATCCTCGGCATCCTGCTGGTGCTCGCGGTCCTCGGCGGCCTCTTCGGCGGCTGCCGCTGGTACGCCGCGCGGTACCAGCCGCATCCGGAGGTCGCGCGCAAGTCCCTGCACGTAGCGTTGGGCCTCGTCACGCTCTCGTTCCCGTGGCTGTTCGACGCGCCGTGGCCGGTGATCACGCTCGCCGTGCTCGCTGTCGTCGCGCTCACCGCCGTGCGGCACGTGAAGGCGATGCGCGAGACGGTCGGCGAGGTCATCCACGCGGTCCACCGCGAGTCGACCGGCGAGCTGGTGTTCCCGATCGCGGTCGCGACGGTGTTCACGCTCGCGAAGGGCGACGCGGTGCTGTTCGTCGTGCCGATGCTGCTGCTCACGATCTCGGACGCGCTCGCGGCGCTGATCGGCGTGCGCTACGGCAGGACGCATTACGCGTCGACCGAGGGCACCACCAAGTCGATCGAGGGCTCGACCGCGTTCTTCTTCTCGGCGTTCCTCGCGACCCACATCCCGCTGCTGCTCGCGACCGGGACCGGGCGCGCCGAGTCGCTGCTGATCGGCGTGCAGATGGGCCTCCTGATGACGCTGGTCGAGGCGGTCGCGTGGCGCGGCCTGGACAACCTCCTCGTGCCGCTCGCCGGCTTCGCGCTCCTCAAGGACGCCGGGCGCCGTTCGATGACCGAGCTCGTGACCGGACTCGTCGTGCTCGGGCTGCTCGCGCTCGCCATCGCGGCGTGGCGGCGGCGCACGACGCTCGACGCGAGCGGCGCGGTCGCTTCCGTGCTGGTCGGCTTCGTCACCTGGACGATCGGCGGGCTTGCGTGGCTGGTCGCGCCGTTCGCGGCGCTCGTCTCGTACGCGGCGCTGTGGCCGCCGGGCGAGGAGGAGGCGGCGCCGATCCACAACGCGCAGGCGGTGCTCGCGGTCAACGCGCCCGGTCTCGCCTGGCTGTACGCTTCGACGCGGCTGCCGGGGGGCGACTTCCTGTACATGTCCGTGGTCTGCTACGCGATCCAGCTTGCGATGATCGGCCGCGCCGGCGCGCCGCGGCCGGCCGGGCCGGCAGGGGGCTGGAAGCGGATCGGCGCGGTGAGCGCGATCGGCTGGCTCGTCGCGTTCGTCCCGTACGTGCTGATCGAGCGCGGCGCTGGCGTCGAGTTCGCGCGCGCGTCTTGCGCGCTGCCGGTGGTGGCGATCACCGCCGTCGTCTTCGCGCACCGCTACCGCTGGCTCGGCGACGACTTCGCCGGCGCGAGCCGGTGGGTCATGCAGGGGCTGGTCGGGTTCGTCGGCTCGCTGCTCGCGCTGCCGGCGTGGCTGCTCCTGTGACCAGGATCGTCCGCGTCGGGCGCCCCGCGGATCTCGCCGCGCTGCCGGGAGGCGACGTCGCGCCGCTCGACGCCGCCCTGGCCGCCCGCCACCGGCCCGACCTGCATCTCGCGCTGGTGGATGCGGGGCGCCTCGTCGCGCGGGCTTCGCTCTTCTGGCACGACGTGCCGGCGTGGCCGGAGGACACTCTGCAAAAGGGGGCACATCCCCTTTTGCGAATCCCCGAT
>JAHDYJ010000134.1 GCA_023383795.1 Burkholderiales bacterium
GCTGGAAGTTCAGCCAGTTCATGAAGCCGGCGGTGGTGAAGAACACCGGCTTGCCGCTGAAGTCGCCCCAGCACTTGTACTGGTCGGCC
The DNA here is from genome assembly GCA_023383795.1 of Burkholderiales bacterium. Classification (GTDB taxonomy): domain Bacteria; phylum Pseudomonadota; class Gammaproteobacteria; order Burkholderiales; family SG8-39; genus JAABRB01. The sequence continues at coordinate 90 of JAHDYJ010000134.1, forward strand.
TTGGCGGCCGGCGCGGCCATGAACGACTCCATCGGGTAGGCGTACCAGGCGTGCACCAGGCGGCCCTTGGCGGGGGTGTAGTTCTTGAAGCCGCCTTCGCCGGCGTAGAGCTGGGTCATCCCGACGTCGGCGGTGTAGCCGATCTCGCCGTTGCCGTCCATCGCCGCCTTCATGGCGCCGGTGGTCGACGGGTACGGGTTGACGGTGACGGTGTACTCGCCGCCGAGCGCCTCCTCGAGGATACGCGTCATGGACGAAGCGACCTTGTAACCGTACGAGTCGACGTTCGACGTCGCCCATCGGATGGACTTGCGCTCTTGCGCCGCGGCCGGCGCGCTCGCCGAGAGCGCCACGACGACGGCGAGGGCCGCCGCGGAGACGGCGGGCGTGAGACCTTTACGGAACTTCAGCATTACTCCTCCTAGCAGGATCACAATCCGCGCCGACCGCGCGCCGGACCATCCGGCGCGTTCCGGTCGCCTGGGACCGAACGACAAATGATGGGCTTCCGCGACGATCGGCCGCTCCGAGCCCCGCTCCCTGGTCACTCCCCGCGGGCCCGCCGAACGAAGCCCCCGGCCGTGGCCACGTGATTGTTATTTAAGGCATTTTGATTCGCTGCGCCACCCGTGTCAAGCACGAAGAAAATGCGTCGCACCTCTTGCCGACCTGGCATGGTCCAGGCCTTTTGCGCGGCGCAGCAACTTCAACCGGCCGCAAGGCGGGCAACAGCCTCCCGCAGTGCAGCAACCGTATGCTCGTCGACGTGCTCCGTGACGTGGAGGTTTCGTTCCCGCTGGAAGTCGTTCATGGCCGATCGCGTGAAGCGGCCCATGATCCCGTCGACCCCGCGCGGGTCGTAGCCGAGGTAGATGAGGTGCATCTGCGCGGCGCGGACGGTCAAGTCCGGCAGGCCGCCGCGCTCGAGGTACTGCAGCTCCGCCGCCAGGCGCGTGTCGTAGTTGTTGATGCGGTAGTTCGGGCCGTTGTAGCCGGCGGCGAAGCGCGCCCAGTCGTGGTTGCGCAGCGCGCCGGCGAGGCCGCTCGCCTCGATGAAGCGCGCCATCGCCTCGACCTGCGCGCTCTCCGAGGCGCACATCTCGCGCACCATGTCCTCCGCGCTCGCGTAGCCGACCGTCTCGGCGTTGAATCCCATCACCTGGCCCATGCCCCACGACGTCGCGAGCAGCGCGGCGCGCGGATCGAGCGCCATCGCGCGCGCGAGGCGCTCGTACTGCGCCGCGCCGCCGGCGCCGTAGCCGCCGGGCTGCCGGCCGCTGAGGTCCGGGTGTCTTGCGTCGAACCGGCGCCGCGTGTAGCGGCTGAAGACGTGCCGCTCGTAGAGGATCTTCGGGCGCCGATCGGGCAGGAAACCGCAGCCGGTCGTCTCGACGCCGATCACCGCCCACAGCTCGGCCACGCCCGTGCCGAGCAGCGCCGCGGCGCGATCGACGCCGTCGGCATCGAGCGGCAGCGCATGGCCGCTGAAGGCGCGTCGCACGGCCGCGACGCGCCGGCGCCGCTGCGCGCCGACTCGCGTGCTCCTTCTGGTGCGGCCGCTCGTCTTGCGCGGAGTCATGCTGCGCCGAGACTCCGGCCATCGCCCCTCCCGACGCAATAAGCCGAACGGTCTACGGCATCGCGCCGGACGCCGGCGCGCGGCGGCCCGGCGGGTCCGACGCGAGCGCGGCGCTTCAGTCCACGACCGCCATCGCCTCGATCTCGACCGTCGCGCCGGGCACCGCGAGCCGGCTCACCTCGACGGTGGTGCTGGTCGGCCAGCCCGGGCCGAAATACTCGTGGCGGATGTCGACGCACTTGAAGAAGTCGTCCATGCTCGTCACGTAGGTGTTGGTCTTGACGATGTCCTCGAGGCCCGCGCCGGCCGCGGCGAGCGCCTCCTTGAGGTTCTCGCACACCTGGCGGAACTGCGCGCGCATGTCGCCCTGGCCGACGAGCTTGCCGTCCTTGTCCCAGGCGAGCTGGCCCGAGAGCATGATCAGGCGCTTGCCCTCCACCGACACCGCGTGCGGGAAGAGCGCGCGGCCGTCGACCACCCGCGAGTAGAGCTTGTCCGAGACGATGTTGTTGCGCTTGGCTCTGGCCATGGTCGGTCTCCCTTCGTGGATCCGGCCGGGGCGCGCCCCGGCGCTAGCAGCTCGTGGTAAAGCTCCGCCTCCGCGCGGGAGCGGATATGCAGTCTCAGTTCAACGGCACGTACTCGACGACGCCGCCGATGGACGACAGGTCCTCGTCGCGCCCGCGCAGCTCGATGACGTTGCGGTCCGGGTCGCGCACGAACACCGACACGTGGCCGTCGCGGCCGAAGGCGACCGGCCCCTGGGTGATGCGGATGTCGTTCGCGCGCAGCGCCTCGATCGCCGCCTTGATCGACGACACGCGCAGCGCGACGTGCGTGTAGCCGGGGTATTTCTCCTTGACGTCCATCAGTATGTTTGCGCCACCGGCGTCGGCGTTCGCGTTGTAGATCAGGTTCAGCTCGACGTCGTGCTCGTTCCTGACGACCGCCACGGCGTCGTTGGCGGCCTTCGCGTGCAGCTTGAATCCGAAGAGCTCGTAGAACTTCATCGCGCGATCGAGGTCCTTGACCCGGATCCCGATGTGATCGACGCGGGGAATGTCGATTCTGCTTGCATCCGCCATGGGCTTGCTCCACGCTCGGCTCGAGTTCGGACGCCTAGAATCTATCTCAAAATGAGAATGCAACCGCGAAAGAGGGGATTTACAAGGGCTGGTTGGGCGGGGAAGGGTCCCAACCCTTCCCTCGGGCCCCTTGTTCGTACGACCTCAGTTGACGAAGAAGCACGGCCGCGATTCTGAGATGGCTTCTAGCGTAAGACGATCGGCTCGCACGGTAAAGTCACGGCGGCGGGCCTGCCGCCCGCAGTGCCGTCACGCACGGAGGATCCCATGGCGACCCGCATCGTGCCGTTGCTTGCGACAGGCGTCTGCTTCGCCTGGTCCGCCGCGCAGGCGGGCTCCGCCGATCTCTGGGAAGTCACGGCGTTCGTGACCATGCGCGGCATGGGGATGATGGCCGCGCCGCCGATCGAGGTCTGCGCCGGGGCCGGGCAGAGCGATCGCCTGACGCCCATGCCGGCCGGCTGCCGGATCACCGATCGCAGCACCGCCGGCGATCGCACGTCGTTCCGCGTCGCCTGCGCCGGCAAGCCACCGACCGCCGGGACCGGGGAGATCACCACCGGCCAGGGCGTCTACCACGCGGTGCTGCGGCTGACCGGGAAGATGGACGACGAGCCGCTGACCATGACCACCGAGTACTCGGGACGGCTGATCGGGAAGTGCGCGGCCGCGAAGTAGGCTCGACCGTTCCTGCCGCCGCGACATCGGCGCGTACTGGAAGCCACCTCAAGATCGCGGCCGTGCTTCTTCCGGAACCGAGGTCGTACGAAAAAGGGGCGCGCCCCTCGTAGATCCCCTCGTTCGCGACCGCACTCGCATTCCGAGACAGCTAACAGGCCTCCGGTGTCCCGAGCCCGAGCCCGTGCCGCGCGGCCGCAGCGATCGCCGTCTCGTAGCCGGCGTCGGCGTGGCGCAGCACGCCGAGACCGGTGTCGCAGTCGAGCACGCGCCCGAGACGCCGCCGCGACTCCGGCGTGCCGTCGGCCACCAGCGTGACGCCGGCGCTCTGGCCGTAGTCGCCGAGCTGGTGCACGGCGACGAGGTCGGCGCCGGCCGCGCCATTCAAGAGCGCGTTCAGGATCGGCCAGTCGGAGACGGCGTCGCTGCCGTCCCTCATGTTCTCGGTCTCGCGGTAGGGCATCGCGGCCGAGGCGGCGTCGAGATGGTCGCGCGTGAAGGCGATCGGGCCCGCGAGCTCGCCCCGCGCGACCATGTCGTTCACGAGCAGCGCGAGGCGCGTGCGCTCGCCGTGGCCGAGCCAGCCGATCCGCGCCGGCAGCCCCTGGAACTTGACGTGCTCGCGCGCCTTCCGGATCCACGCGCAGATGCTCTCGTTCGCGGCGAACTCGCGCAGGACGAGCGCGTCGATCGCGTCGATGTCGCCCGGCTCCCCCGAGACCGCGATCCAGCGGAACGGCCCGATGCCCTCGCAGAAGTACGGCCGGATGAAGAGGTCGACGAACGACGGCACCTCGAAGGCGCGCTTCGCGCCGCCTTGCGTGGCGCGGTTGCGCAGGTTGTTGCCGTACTCGAACACCACCGCGCCGCGGCGCTGGAGCTCGGCCATCGCCTCGACGTGCACGCGCATCGACTCGTAGGCGAGCGGCTTGACGCTGTCGGGCTCGGCGGCCCAGAGCCGCTTCGTCTCCTCGAGCGGCAGCGACGCCGGGACGTAGCCGCCGACGAGCTCGGTCGAGGTCTGGTCGGTGACGATGTCGGGCACGAGGCCGCGCGCGAGGAGCTCGGGCAGCACGTCGGCGCAGTTGCCGACCAGCCCCACCGAGACCGGCTCGCCCGCCGCGCGTGCGGTCTCGACGATCTTCAGCGCGTCGTCGAGGCGCGTCGCCATGTGCTGGCAGTAGCCGGTGTCGATGCGGCGCTGGATCTTTGCCGGATCGGCCTCCACGACGAGCGTCGCCGCGCCGGCCATGACGCCCGCGAGCGGCTGCGCGCCGCCCATGCCGCCGCAGCCTCCGGTGACGAGCCAGCGGCCCTCGAGCGTGCCGCCGAAGTGCTTGCGCGCGCACGCCATGAAGGTCTCGTAGGTCCCCTGCACGATGCCCTGGCTGCCGATGTACTGCCATGCGGCGGCAGTGAACCCGGGCACGATCGTGAGCCCTTGGCGCATGAACGCCTCGACCTGGTCGTCGCTCGACCAGGCCGGCACCAGGTTGCCGTTCGCCATCACCACGAGCGGCCCCTCGGCGCGCGTCGCGAACACGCCGATCGGCTTGCCCGACTGCATGACGAGCGTCTGCCCGTTCTCGAGCCGCTGGAGCGCCGCGACGATGCGGTCGTAGCTCCCCCAGTCGCGCGCCGCTTTGGCGACCGACATGTAGATAACCAGCTCGTCCGGGTTCTCGCCGTTCTCGAGGTTGTTCTCGAGCAGGCGCAGGATCGCCTCCTGGCGCCAGCCCTTGCAGCGAAGCCGCGGCCCGCGCTGCGCGGTGACTCGTCTCGCGCCGCCGCTCATGTCATCTCCTTCAGCCCGAGGAACGACTCGACCATGTCCGGATCGCGGCGCGCCTGCTCGCCGTCGGCCGCGTAGGCCGTGCGCCCGGAGACCAGCACGACCACGCGGTCGGCGGCGGCGAGCGCGCGCTTGGTGTTCTGCTCCACCAGCAGGACGCCGATGCCCTGGCGCTTGAGCTCGAGCAGCGCCTTGAAGCAGAGATCGACCATGGCCGGCATCAGGCCGAGCGAGAGCTCGTCCACCATCAGGAGCTTCGGGCGCGCCATCAGCGCGCGGCCGATCGCGAGCATCTGCTGCTCGCCGCCGGAGAGCGAGCCGGCGTGCTGGCGCAGGCGCTCGCGCAGCCGCGGAAAGAGCGTGAGCACCGATTCCTCGGCACGCGCGGCCTCCGCCGCGGCGTGGGTGTAGCCGCCGACGAGCAGGTTCTCGGCAACGGTGAGGTCGGGAAAGATGCGCCGCCCCTCGGGCGCGAGCGCGATCCCGCGCCGCGTGCGCTCGGCCGGCGCGAGCCGCGTGATGTCCTCGCCGAGGAACTCGATCGTCCCGGCGTGCGTCTCGACGTGCCCGGCGATCGCCATGATCGTTGAGGTCTTGCCGGCGCCGTTCGGACCGAGCAGCGCCGTGATCTCGCCGCCGCGCACGACGAGGTCGAGCCCCTCGACCGCCTGGACCAGCCCGTAGCCGCAGCCGAAGCCCCTCAGCTCAAGCATGCGCCTCCTCCCCGAGGTAGGCGTCGCGCACGTCCTGGCGCGCCATCACGGCGCGCGGCTCGCCCTCGGCGAGGAGCGACCCGTTGTGCAGCACCAGCAGGCGCCGCGCGATGCGCGTAACCTCGCCGAGGTTGTGCTCGACGAGCAGGATGGTGATGCCGCCCGCGTTCAGCTCGACGATCAGGTCCGCGAAGCGCGTCGCCTCGGCGGCGTTCAGACCGGCGAGCGGCTCGTCGAGCAGCAGCAGCCGCGGCTCGAGCGCGAGCGCGCGCGCCGCCTGCATCCGCTTCAGGTACCCGAGCGGGACGTTGCGGGCGAGCTTGTCGGCGGCGTCGTCGATGCCGAGGCGCGCGAGCAGCGCCATCGCCCGCTCGCGCGCGCCGCGCGCGTCGACCTTGGCGAGCGCCCGCCACGGCCGCGCCGTGACCCCGCCCGCCGCCGCCATCATCACGTTCTCGGCGAGCGTCATGTCGCGGAACGGCCGCACGATCTGGTGCGTGAGCGCGAAGCCGAGCTGCGCTCGGCGATGGATCGGCATGCGGGTGATGTCGCGCCCCTCGAAGAGGACGCGGCCGGAGTCGGGCGCGAGGATGCCGGTCAGGAGCCGCAACAGCGTCGTCTTGCCGGCGCCGTTCGGCCCGATCAGTCCGACGAGCTCGCCCTCGGCCACGGCGAGCGAGACGTCCTCGACCGCGTGCACGCCGCCGAAGGCGATCGACAGGCGCTCGCCCGCGAGCAGCATCATGCCAGCCTCACGCCGAACGCGCGCTGGATCATGCCGGCGAGGCCGCCGGGACTGAAGCGCATGACCAGCAGCAGCAGCGCCCCGTACACGAGCAGCTTGTAGTCGTTGATGAACCGGAAGAGCTCGGGCATCAGCGTCAGCAGGATCGCGCCGGCCACAACGCCGTAGGTCGAGCCGATGCCGCCGATCACCACCATCGCGAGGATCGTGATCGACTGGATGAAGTTGAACGTGTCCGGGATGATCAGCTGCGTCATGTGGGCGTAGATGCCGCCGGCGAGGCCCGCCGCGGCGGTGCCGATGAAGAAGGCGGCGATCTTGTAGCCGGCAACGTCGATGCCGATCGTGCGCGCCGCGTCCTCGTCCTGCGCCACCGCGCCGAACGCGCGGCCCATCCAGCTCCGGCGCACGTGCAGGCTGAGCAGCACGAGCGCGACCGCGGCGCCGATCGCGAGCGCCGCGTAGCCCCACTTGTCGAGCGGCGAGGGGATCTTCGCGATGCCCATCTCGGCGCCGAGCCACGGCTGCTTGCGCACCGCGCCGAGGAAGAGGAAGCCGACGCCCATCGTGACGATGGCGAGGAAGTCCTCGCGCACGCGCAGCGCCGCGAAGCCGACGACGATGCCGAACACGCCGGCGACGAGGACGCCGCCGAGGATCGCGAGCGGAAACGGCACGCCCGCCACCGAGGCGAGCGCAGCGGCGTACGCGCCGAGCCCGTAGAACGCCGCGTGGCCGAGGCTCACCTGGCCGCAGAAGCCGCTGATCAGGTTCAGCCCGATCGCGAGGATCACGTTGAGCGCCGCGAAGGTGGCGACCGAGAGGTAGTAGTCCATGGGCGCCTTCCGCTCAGCGCGCGCCGAGCAGGCCGTGCGGACGGATCATCAGCACGACGATCAGGAACAGGAACGCGATCGCGTCGCGATCGAGCAGCTTGTCGAGGAACACCGTGCCGTAGCTCTCGACGACCCCCAGCACCAGGCTCGCGGCGAGCGTGCCGGGCACGCTGCCGAGGCCGCCGAGCACGATGATCGCGAGGCCCTTGTAGGCGATCACGCCGCCCATGCCCGGCTCGACCAGGTTGTTCAGCAGGCCGACCAGCACGCCGGCGACGCCGGCCAGCACCGACGCGATCAGGAAGTTGACGTAGCGCACGCCGGTCACGCTGATGCCGAAGCTCTCGGCCATCGCCGGATCGGAGACCGTCGCCCGCCACGCCACGCCGGCGCGCGTGCGCGTGGCGAAGACGGCGAACGCCGAGAGCAGCAGCACGGCGGCGACCACCATCCAGACCTGCACCAGGTTGACCGTCATGCCGGCGAACGAGTAGGTGGTGGTGAACCACACGTTGTTCTCGAACGAGAGCCCGTACGGGCCGAACAGGAGCCGGAAGCCGTCCTCCATCGCGACCAACACGCCGATCGAGGCGACCAGCGCGACGAACGGCGGGCGGTCGAGGATCGGCTGGTAGACCAGCCGGTAGATCAGCGGTCCGAGCGCGCCGGCCGCGAGCGCTCCGGTGACGAACGCGGCGGCGAGACTGCCGGTGTGGTTTGCAGCGAGCAGCCCGATGTACGCGCCGAGCGTGAACACCGTGGCCTGGGCGACGTGCAGGATGCGCAGCAGGCCGTACACCAGCGTGAGGCCGAGCGCCATCATCGCGTAGGTGCAGCCCCAGATCAGGCCGACGAGGAGGAGCTCGACGTAGTACATGCGGTGAGGACGTGAGGGCGCGAAGACGCGCGGCGCTCGATCGGGTGAAACGTGAAACGTGAAGCATGAAACGAAGCCACCCCGCCGGCTCGGCCGGCGGGGTGGCTACTGTCTACCGCCCACTGTCCACTGCCCACTTCACTTCGTCGGCGGCGCAAGGAGCTGCGGGTCGTCGATGGTCGCCTGGTGACGGAACTTGCCGTCCTTGATCACCTGGATCTGCGCCGCCTTGTAGATCTCGCCGAGCTCGTTGAAGCTGATCCGCCCGGTCGCGACCTGGAAGTCCTTGGTCGCGGCGATCGCGGCGCGGATCTTGGCCGGATCGTCGGCCCCGGCCTTGGCGAGGGCGTTGGCGGCGACCTTGATCGCGGTGTGCGTGCTCGCCGCGACCATGTCGGCCGGCGTGTTGAACTTTTTCTCGTAGTCGTCGATGAACTTCCTCATCTCGGGCGACTTGCTGTCGCGGTCGAGCGAGGTGGTGATCATGACGCCCTCGGCGGCCTGTCCGGCGATCTTGATGAAGTTGTGCGTGTCGAAGCCCTCGGTGCCGAGGATCGGCGCGGTGACGCCGCCGGCGCGCAGCTGGGCGACGAGCGGGCCGCCGTTGAAGAAGTAGCCCGACACGTACAGCATCTCCGGGTTGTCGCGCTTCACGCTCGCCACGATCGAGCCGAACTGGCGGTCGCCCATCGCATAGGTGTACTCGCTCGCGATCTGGATGCCGAACTTGCCGGCCACCTCCTTGAACCCCGCCGAGAGCGACTGCCCGAAGTCGTTGTTCAGCGTGACCAGGGTCACCTTTCGCTTCTTCATGATGTCGCCGACGAACTTCGCCGCCGCGCGGCCCTGCACCTCGCCCATGAAGGAGGTGCGGAACACGTAGTTGCCGGCGCGGGTGATGTCGGGATGGATCGCGTAGGCCGAGACGTACGGGATCTGCGCGTTCTGGAACACCCCCGCGGCGGCGCGGGTCGGGCCGGAGTAGCTGCCCGACACGACGAGCTTCAGCCCCTCGCCGATGTACTTGTTGGCGAGCGGCACCGCCTGGTCGGCTTTCGCCTGGTCGTCCTGCACCACGAGCTCGATCTTGCGGCCGTTCACGCCGCCGGCCGCGTTCACCTGCTCGACCGCGAGCTCGGCGCCGTTCAGCGCGGACTTGCCGTCCGATGCCGCGAACCCGGTGAGCGGCGCGTGGAACCCGATCCTGATGTTCTGCGCCGATGCCGGTGCGGCGAGCGCGATGCCGAGCGCGGCGGCCGCGAGCAGCGCGGTTGCCGATTTCACTGCCGGAACGATTGCCATGGTCACCTCCTCCTTGTCATGCCGGTCCATCTGCGCACCCCCACCCTGCCCTCCCCCTGGCGGAGGGAGGCAGCAGGCGAGGGTCCTCACATCCGAGCCATCGCCGCGCCTGCCTTCCGGGCCGGCGCGCCGGCGCGACGCCGCGCCCGCCCCCGCTTCAACCGTCCACCTTCTACCACGACCGCGCCATCGGCGATGACCGTGTCGACGAGGTTCACGCCGAAGCGGTTGATGGCCATGCCGTGGCTCGGCACGTTCCAGACGGCGACGTCGGCGCGCTTGCCCGCCTCGAGGCTGCCGCGGTCCTCCGCGAGGTCGAGGGCGCGGGCGGCGTTCAGCGTGCACATGTTCCAGATCTCGGCGTAGCCGAGGCGGAAGAGCCGCGCGGCGAGCGCCATCACCATCTGCATCGAGGGCGTCGGGCAGCTGCCCGGGTTGTAGTCGGTCGACAGGGCGACGGCGACGCCCGCGTCGATCGCGCGGCGCACGACGAGTGGCATGAACGGCTTCTCCGCGTCGGTCAGCCCGCCGTCGGCGAAGCGCGGCGTCATCTCGCACATGTGCAGCGTGACCCCCGGGAGGAAGGTGGCGACCGTGCCGGCCGCGGCCAGCGCGCGGAATCCCTCGTCGCTCGCGTAATCCAGGTGGTCGGCGGCCGTGGCGTGCAGGCGCGCCGCGGCCAGCGCGCCGCGCGCGTCGCCGAACTGGTCGGCGTGCACGCGGATCTTCATGCCGGTGGCGCGCGCGGCCGCGCCGACCTGCAGGCACTCGTCGAACGTGAAGCAGATCGGGTCGCACGACACGTCGCAGTACGTCGCGAGCCCGGACGCCTCCTCGAGCGCGCCCACCGCGGCCGCGAGGTAGTCCGCGCGACGGCCCGCGTACTCCTCGGGCAGCACGTGCAGCGCGAGGAACGTCGGCACGACGTCGATCGCGTGACGCAGCCCGGCGGTGAGCCGCAGCAGGCGCAGCTCCGCCGCGCGCTCCAGCCCGTAGCCGGTCTTCGCCTCGAGCGTCGTGGTGCCGTGCAGGAGCATCGTGTCGAGGTCCGCATACGCCCGCGCGACGAGCTCCGCGTCGGACGCCTCCGCGGTCTTGCGCACGGTGTAGCGGATGCCGCCGTCCATCCGCCGCGCCGGTGCGCGCTGCGTGACCTTGGCCTCGTGCTCCTCGTGCCGCGTGCCGCCGTACAGCAGATGCGAGTGCGGATCGACGAGTCCCGGGCTCACCAGGCGGCCCGACGCGTCGATCGTCACCGGCGCGGCGAAGCGCCGCGACACCTCGGCGGTCGAGCCGACCGCGAGGATGCGACCGTCGCGGATCGCGAGCGCGCCGTCGGGGATGGTCTCCAGGCGCTGCAGCGCCGCACCGCGAATGCCTTCGGGCGGTCCGCCGCAGGTGACGAGCTCGGCCGCGTGCACGATCACGACGTCCGCGTTGCGCTTTGCCATGACGTGGCATAGTATTCCACCGCATGGCAAAGAAGCAAGCAGCCGCGTCGGTATCCGGTTCCGTCACGAGCGCATCGAACCGCACGGCGGCGAACAACCCGCCGCGCAAGCGCGGCCGGCCGCGGCGCGCCGGCGGCGAGCGCGCGGAGCAGCTGCCGGTCCGCGCCGTGCGGCGCGCATTCGACCTCCTCGGCCTGCTCGGCCGTGACCGCGAGGCGCCGACGCTGTCGGACCTCGCCCGCGGCGCTGCGCTGCCGGTGAGCACCGTCGCGCGGCTGCTCGCGACGCTGGAGCAGACCGGGTTCGTGCAGCGCGCCTCGACCGGCGGCTACGTGCCCGGCGGCCGCCTGCTGCAGATCGGGCTCACCGCGGTGCGCAGCCTGACCATCTACGATCTCTCGGAGCCGCACCTGCGGCGCCTCTCCGACACCACCGGCGAGACCGCGAATCTCGCGACGCGCGCCGACGCCGAGCACGCGATATACCTGCGCCACCACGTCAGCACGCACGCCGTGCAGCACGTCTCCTGGCTCGGGCGAACGCTCCCGCTCGACAGGACCGCGATCGGCCAGGCGCTGCTCGGGCGCGTCAACAGCCAGGGCTTCGTCGCGAGCCGCAACACGCTCGAGCGCGACGTCACCGCGATCGCGGCGCCGGTCTACGGACCGGACGGCGGGATCGTCGCCGCCTTCAGCATCACCGGACCCACGTTCCGCATCGGCGACGCCGACGTCGAGCGGTTCGGCGCGCTCGTCGTGCGCGAAGCGCGCCTCGCCTCGGGAGCGCTCGGCGCGCCGCGCGCCGCGCGATGACCCTCCCGCTCGCGATCGCCTCGAACGGGCCCGCGTTCCTCGGCGCGCCCCGCGCGGACGTCGAGCGGCTCGACGCGCGCTTCGCGGTGCTCGGCATCCCGCACGGCGTGCCGTACCCGACGCGCAGCGCCAGCGCCAGCGGCGGCGCGGCCGACGCGCCACAGGCGATCCGCCAGCGCGCGGCGCGCTTCGGCGCCATGCTCGACCATCACGACTTCGACCTCGGCGGCGCGCTCGGCGACGCCGCGGCGCTCGGCCTCGCCGGCTGCGGCGAGGGCGCGGGCGATCCGCGCGGCGCCGCCGCCGGCGCCGTCCGCGCCGCCGCGGCGGTGCGCCGCCACCTCGAGGCCGGCGCGATGCCGATCGTGCTCGGCGGCGACGACTCCACCACTGCGCTCGCCCTCGCCGCGTTCGACGGTCACGGGCCGCTGCACGTCCTGCAGATCGACGC
>JAHDYJ010000233.1 GCA_023383795.1 Burkholderiales bacterium
GCCCGATTCCCGGGCGATCTCCGACATTCCGTGCGCCCGCGCCGCCGTACCGATCGCCCTTGCGATGAAGGATGCGTCGGCTGTCTCGAGCGCGGCCGTCAGGTACTCCGCGACGGCCTCGGGGCTGTCGAGATATTCGGCCGAGTCGTATCGCGTGGTCTTCGACATGGATCAGGTCTCCAGTTCCGCAGCGAGACACTTCGCGCGCACGATGTCCGCCTCTTGCGAGGACTTGTCGCCGCCGCACAGGAGAATGCAGGGCATGGTGCCTCGCTGCGTGAAGTAGACGCGATATCCGGGCCCATAGTCGATCCGCATCTCGCTCACCTTCGCCTACAGGCCACACGTCGCCCGGATTGCCGTCGGCCAAGCGATCGATCCGTGCTGCGATGCGGGCACGCGCCCTCGAATCTCTCAGCCTGCGGAGCCAGTCGGAAAAGACCTGGGTCTGCCGGATCTCGCGCATGATCGAATATAGCTTATACGCTACATTCGATCATGCCATCCTCGAGCTACCCCTCGATGCGCGAGAAGTCCGCGACCGCGCGGGTGGCCTCGCGGATCTCGTTGAGGAGCTTCAGCCGGTTCTCGCGCAGCGCGCGGTCCTCGGCATTCACGGTCACCCTGTCGAAGAAGGCGTCGACCGCCGGGCGGAGCCGCGCGATCGCGGCCATGGCGGCCGCGAAGTCCTCGCGCGCGACGGCGGCCGCGGCGTCCTTGCGGGCGACCTCGATCGCGCTCGCGAGGCCCCGCTCCTCGGGCTGCGCGAACAGCGCCGGGGCCGGCGCGCCCGTATAGGCGCGGCCGTCCTTCTTCTCCTCGATGCGGATGATGTTGGTCGCGCGCTTGTAGCCGGCGAGCAGGTTCTTCCCGTCGTCGGTATCGAGGAAGGCGGCGAGCGCTTCCACGCGGCGCACGATCATCAGGAGATCGTCCTGGCCTTCGAGCGCGAACACCGCATCCACCAGGTCGTGGCGCGCGCCCTGCTCGCGCAGCTGGACCTCGAGGCGGTCGGCGAAGAAGACGACGAGATCGGGCATCACGGTGTCGGCCGCCGTCCGGCCGGCGGCAGCGGCGTGCGCCCCGAGGGCGGACGCCAGCAGCGCACGCAGCGGCAGGCGCAGGTCGTTGGACAGGATCAGGCGAATGACGCCGAGGGCGGCGCGGCGCAGGGCGAAGGGATCCTTCGAGCCGGTGGGCTTCTCGTCCACGAACCAGAAACCGGTCAGGACATCGAGCTTGTCGGCGAGCGCGACCGTGATCGCCACGGGATCCGCCGGCACGAGGTCGCCCGGCCCCTGCGGCTTGTAGTGGTCCTCGATGGCGCGGGCGACGGCCTCGTCCTCGCCCTGCGCCTCGGCGTAATAGCGGCCCATCAGGCCCTGCGTCTCGGGAAACTCGCCGACCACCTCGGTGAGCAAATCGGCCTTGGCGAGGCGCGCGGCGCGCTCGGCCTTCACGATGTCGGCGCCGAGGCGCGGCGCGAGCTCGGCGGCGAGGCGCTCGATGCGGGCGATGCGCGCCGCCTGGGTGCCGAGCTTCTCGTGGAACACGATCTGCTCGAACTTCGGCAGCCGCTCCTCGAGCCGCACGTCGAGGTTCCGCGTCGCGCCGGCCTCCAC
>JAHDYJ010000135.1 GCA_023383795.1 Burkholderiales bacterium
ATGGACAAGGTCGGCAAGGAAGGCGTGATCACGGTCGAGGACGGCAAGAGCCTGCAGACCGAGCTCGAGGTGGTCGAAGGCATGCAGTTCGACCGCGGCTACATCTCGCCGTACTTCATCAACAACGCCGAGAAGCAGATGGCGGTCCTCGAGGATCCGTACATCCTGCTGCACGACAAGAAGATCTCCAACATCCGTGACCTGCTGCCGATCCTCGAGCAGGTGGCGAAGGCCGGCAAGCCGCTGCTGATCATCGCCGAGGACGCCGAGGGCGAGGCGCTCGCGACGCTGGTGGTGAACAACATCCGCGGCATCCTGAAGACCTGCGCGGTCAAGGCGCCGGGCTTCGGCGACCGCCGCAAGGCGATGCTCGAGGACATCGCGATCCTCACCGGCGGCACCGTGATCGCCGAGGAGGTGGGTCTCACGCTGGAGAAGGCGAGCCTCAAGGATCTCGGCCGTGCCAAGCGCGTGGAGGTGGGCAAGGAAGAGACCACCATCATCGACGGCGCCGGCGAAGCCAAGAGCATCGAGGCGCGGGTGAAGAACATCCGCAAGCAGATCGACGAGGCGACCAGCGACTACGACAAGGAGAAGCTGCAGGAGCGCGTGGCGAAGCTCGCCGGCGGCGTGGCGCTGATCAAGGTCGGCGCGGCGACCGAGGTCGAGATGAAGGAGCGCAAGGCGCGCGTCGAGGACGCGCTGCACGCGACCCGTGCCGCGGTCGAGGAGGGCATCGTCCCGGGCGGCGGCGTCGTGTTCATCCGCGCGCGATCGGGGATCGCCAAGCTGAAGGGCGAGAACGCCGACCAGGACGCGGGCATCAAGATCGTCGCCCGCGCGCTCGAGGAGCCGCTGCGCCAGATCGTCGCGAACGCCGGCGCCGAGCAATCGGTCGTCCTGAACAAGGTCGCCGAGGGCAAGGGCAACTACGGCTTCAACGCCCAGACCGACGAGTACGGCGACATGATGGAGATGGGCGTGATCGACCCGACCAAGGTCTCGCGCACCGCGCTGCAGAACGCGGCCTCCATCGCCGGGCTCCTGCTCACGACCGACGCGGCGGTGGCCGAGCTGGTCGAGAAGAAGGAGAACGCCGGCGCCCACGCCCACGGCATGGGCGGCATGGGCGGCATGGGCGGCATGGATATGGACATGTGATGCGCTGACGCGCATCCGATATCCATCGGAAGGCCACGAACAGGAGGAAACCGGCTGGTTTCCTCCCGTTACCCTCCTTCCCGCAGTGGTGCTGAAGACCCCGCGCGAGCGGGGTTTTCTTTTTTTGCAGGCGGATAGAAGACCGGCGCGAAGCCGCCGCCCGGGGTGCGGAAGTTGGTGGTCTGGCCCTGGTACAGGCGCGCGGCGTAGAGCTGCACTTCCCCGCCGTAGACGTAGCAGCGCACGTCGAGCCGCAACGCGCCGGCGCTGCCGCTTTCGTCGCGAAACGCGCGCTCGCTCGGCGGCACGAGCTCCTGCGCCACGTAGTCGCCGGCGAGCACCCCGGCGAACGCCCTGCGCGTGAGCTTGTCGCCGCGGTAGGCGCCGCGGCTGCCGAAGCCGGCGGCCGGCTTGAAGAACAGGCGCTTGCGCTCGGCCCAGAGCCGCTCGGGATCCTGGCCCGCAACCGGGCGGGTGCGCGGGACACCGGCGAGCAGCGCCGCGATCACGGGCTCGGCGAGACCCCAGTCCCGCAGCCGCGCGGCGTCGGTGAGCAGCGCCAGGTTGCGCTTGTCGGCGTAGAGCGCGTGGGCGCGGGGGTGCGGCGTGACGACTGCCGCGCCGGCGAGGTAGGCGGCGCGAAGCGCCGCGTGCTCCGGCCGCGCCAGGTAGAAATCGGTCAGGCGGTTGTAGACGAGGTCGACCGGGCCGCCGCCGTACCACAGTGCGCCGTCGCGCCACGCGAGGTCGGCCGCGTCGGCCACCACGGCACGCACGCCGGCCGCCTCGAAGAGACGCTGGAACAGCAGGAACTCCGGGTACAGGTACTGCTCCGCGGGCGCGTCGTCCACGATTGCGACGCGAGCGGGCATTCCCTCGTGCCCGGCGCGGCGCCATTCCTCGACGAACATGTCGAAGAGCCGCGCCTCGAGCCCGGCGACGTCCGCCGGACCGGTCAGCAGGCCCGCGACCTGCGCGCAGCACGCGCGCTGCGCGCGCCCGAGCGCGGCGTTCAAGAGCGCGCCGCCGGCGTTGGTGTTGATCTCGATGAGGCGCGGACCTTCCGCGCCGAGGTGGAAGTCGTAGCCGAGGAAGACGCCGTGCGTGCGCGGGTCGAAGCGCGCGATCTCGGCGGCCGCGCCGAGCGCCGCTGCGCGGTACGCGGGCGACGCGACGGCCGTTTCGACCGCGTCGATCACGGCACGCATGCGCTCGATGTGCCCGCGCGCAACGAACACCGGCAGCGTGGAGAACAGGTGCGCGTGGGTCTCGGCGATCGGCCGCGGGAGGCCGTGCCGGGCGAGATCTTCCTGCAGCCGCGCATGCAGCTCCGCCAGGTCTGCGCCGACGCAGAAGCACTCGCGGTTCAGCGCGTCGGCAGCGAACGGTTCGAAACGCGGCGCGCCTGCCAGCAGGGGGCGCGCGGCAACTGTGCTCGGATCGGAGGCCATGGCCAGTAGCTCCTCGCTCGACGTGAAAATCAGGTCAGATCAGATGGTTAGTGCGTTGTCGGCCGTTCTTCCAGTCGACCGCGACACGCGATGGTTGACAGTGTGCCATTATTTCGATCAAATTGGAAATATGGAAACGACTGCGGCACTCAAAGCGCTCGGCGCGCTCGCGCAGGAGACCCGGCTTGGGATCTTCCGGCGCCTGGTGCAGGCCGGGCCGGGCGGCCTGGCGGCCGGCGCGATCGGCGAGGCGCTCGACGTGCCGGCGCCGACGCTCTCGTTCCACCTCGCCCAGCTCGCCAACGCGGGCCTCGTGCGCTCGCGGCAGGAGGGACGGTTCGTCTTCTACTCGGCCGACTTCGACGCGATGAACGGGCTGGTCGGCTTTCTCACCGAGAACTGCTGCGGCGGCAACCTCTGCGCTCCGCAGGCGGCCGCATGCGGCCCCACCATCACCACCAGGAAAGGCACCAAGCGATGAAACGTTTCCACGTCCACGTCGCCGTCGAGGATCTCGCGGCGAGCATCCGTTTCTACTCCACGGTGTTCGGGACGCCGCCGGCGGTCGTCAAGGGCGACTACGCGAAATGGATGATCGACGACCCGCGGGTCAACTTCGCGATCTCGGCGCGCGGACTGAAGGCGGGCCTCGATCATCTCGGGTTCCAGGTGGACTCCGACGAGGAGCTCGCGGCGCTGCGCAGGCAGGTGGGCGAGGCCGAGATCGCGGCGCTCGACCAGCCCGATGCGGCCTGCTGCTACGCGCGCTCGGACAAGTACTGGACGGTCGACCCGCAGGGCATCGCATGGGAGACCTTCCGCACGCTCGGCGAGATCCCCGTGTACGGCGCCGACGGCAAGACCGTCGAGGCCGGCGCGGCGTGCTGCGCGCCCGCTCCGAAGACGATCCCGATAGCCGCCGCCGCGCCGGCGAAGGCGTGCTGCTGACGGGGCGGTCGCAATGAGCGCCCGCACGACGGCACTGCCGGCTCGCGCCGCGGGCGTCCCGCGCATCGGCTTCTTCGAGCGCTGGCTCACCTTGTGGGTGTTCCTGTGCATCGTCGTCGGCATCGCGCTCGGCGAGCTCTTCCCGGCGCCGTTCCAGGCGCTCGGGCGCATGGAGCTCGCGCAGGTCAACCTTCCCGTCGGGCTGCTTATCTGGGTGATGATCATCCCGATGCTGCTGAAGATCGACTTCGGCGCGCTCGGACAGGTGCGCCAGCACGTGCGCGGCATCGGGGTGACGCTCGCGGTGAACTGGCTGGTGAAGCCGTTCTCGATGGCGCTCCTCGCGTGGGTGTTCATCCGCCACGTGTTCGCGCCGTACCTGCCGGCGGGGCAGCTCGACAGCTACGTCGCCGGGCTGATCCTGCTCGCTGCGGCGCCGTGCACCGCGATGGTGTTCGTCTGGAGCCAGCTCTCCGACGGCGACCCGTACTTCACGCTCTCGCAGGTCGCGCTGAACGACACGATCATGATCTTCGCGTTCGCGCCGATCGTCGGCCTGCTGCTCGGGCTCTCGGCGATCACGGTGCCCTGGGGCACGCTGTTCCTCTCGGTCGCGCTCTACATCGTGATCCCGGTGATCCTCGCGCAGGCGTGGCGCAAGGCGCTCCTCGCGCGCGGCCCCGCGGCGCTCGCGGCGACGCTCGCGCGCATCCAGCCGTATTCGGTCGCGGCGCTGCTCGTCACGCTGGTGCTGCTGTTCGCGTTCCAGGGCGGCCAGATCCTCGCGCAGCCACTGATCATCGCGATGCTCGCGGTCCCGATCCTGATCCAGGTCTACTTCAATTCCGGGCTCGCCTATCTTCTCAATCGCAGGCTCGGCGTCGCCCACTGCGTGGCCGCGCCCTCAGCGCTGATCGGCGCCAGCAACTTCTTCGAGCTCGCGGTCGCCGCCGCGATCAGCCTGTTCGGGTTCGACTCGGGCGCCGCGCTCGCCACCGTCGTCGGCGTGCTGGTCGAGGTGCCGGTGATGCTCTCGGTGGTGCGGATCGTCAACGCGACCCGCGGCTGGTACGAGGCGCGCGCCGGCTAGGCGCGTGCCTGGAGGACGCTGCCCGCCGTCGGCGGCATCAAGAAGGTCCGCCGCACCAGCGCCCAGGAGAGCGGCACGCGGCGGTTCCACGGCATGAGGCTCATGATCCGCGCGAGCGGGCAGTAGTCGAACGCGAGCGTGACGAGCGTGCCGGCGAGCATCAGCGGGTGCAGGACCGCAAGCGGCGGCCACGCGCCGACGGCGAGCAGCGCCAGGTAGGCGACGGGCACCTGCACCGCGAACGCGCCCGGCCGCCCCTCGCGCGCGAGGAAGTGCAGGGACTGCGCGCCGACCGCGGCGAACGCCAGCGGAAGGCCGGGCGGCCAGCCCGCGAGGGCCGCGGCGAGCGCGAGGCTCGCGGCGAGCCAATACCACCACTTCGCGCTGCGACCGGCGTGCCGCATGCCCCTTATCTTGCGAAGGCGGGCGCGATGCGCGGCTGCGCGCGGAGCAGGCGGCGCGCGAGCGAGCAGAGCGGGTGCACGAGCAGCCGGTGCACCGCCTCGGCGCGGTCGCGCCGCGCGCGCAGCCGTGCCTGCTCGACCTGCGACCAGTCGATGCGCGGCGGTGAAGGCGCGTTCATCCCGTTTCCTTTCCTTGAAGCGTCATGCCGCCTGCGCGAGCGGCGCGCGCGCGCGCTGGGCATCGAGAAAGCCTGCGATCGCCGCGTTCACCTCGGCGGCATGGGTGATCGGGCCGAGGTGCGCGGCCCCGCGCAGCTCGCGCCGCGCCACGTCCGGCACCACGCGGCCGAGCAGATCGGTGATCAGGCGCGTCGGGCGGCGCGTGTGCTCGCCCCACAGCAGCTGCACCGGCATCGCGAGGCGCGCGTAGGCGGCAAGCGGCATCGCGTTGTAGAACGCCGCGTCGAACTCGGCGTCCACCTTGCGCATCCGGGCGGTGACCGCGGCCTGCCGGCGCGCGTCGAGCGCGTCCCACGCGCCGACGCCGGACCAGTACTCGACGAAGAGCTTCGCGGCATGCGCGGACCGGTCGGAGTACACCGCGCGGCGGATCGCGATGCGTACCGACGTGATCTCGAGCGCCTCGGGGACCGGCATGCCGAACTCGCCTGCGAGCTCGTTCAGCAGCACGAACAGCACCGGCTCGTAGACCGAGACGCTCAGCACCCGCTGCGGATTGCGCACCGCGAGCCGCAGCGCAACCGCGCCGCCGAACGAATGGCCGACCAGGTGAACGCCGCCGGGCTCGGCGGCGATGAGCGGCTCGATGCGCCGGGCCTCGTCGTCGAGCGAGAGCGGCTGCTCGTACGACCAGTCCGGCGTGCCGCCGTAGCCGATCAGCTCCGGCGCCAGCACGCGCCGCGCCGGCAGCGCCTGCACCAGCGCGTTCCACTGGCGCGGCGAGCTCGCGCTCGAGTGGAGGCAGACGACCGCCGGCGCGTCCGCCGCGCCGCGGGCCGGATCCGGTCGCGCGCTCACGAACGCGCTCCGATCCCGTCGCGGCCGAAGCCCATCTCCGCGGCCGCGAAGTCATGGTCGCCCGGCGCGTCGAGCTCGTCCTCGTCGAAGTCCGCGGCGAGCACGCCCGAGATGATCGATTCGGGCGCGAGGAACACTTCGTCTTCGAGTGCGGTGTACATGTGCGTCTCCTGGTCGTGTCCTGCCTGCTCGGGTTCGCCGCCGCGCGCCCTCGGCACTGCGGCAGCGACATGGAACGCAGCGTACGGTCGCCCGGTCGCGGCACGATTTCCGCGCCGAAACAGTTTGTTATCCGGGTGTAACCGGGCGGGAATACGCCCTGGATCGGGCCCGCGGACACGGAGCCGGCGCGCGGGGCGGTCGCAGCCGCGTCCACTATGGCGGCTATAATCGCGCCGGTTCGGATCACGAACGCAGGGGAGCCTCCCGGGCAATGCCGACCAACGGATACGTCCTGGTCGTCGAAGACGACGCCGACGTGCGCGACATGATCGCCGAGTACCTGACCGGCCACGGCTACGAGGTGGCGCAGGCGGAGAACGGCGAGGCGATGCGCGCGGCGATCGCGGCGCGCGTCCCCGATGTGGTGCTGCTCGACGTCAGGCTCGGCGGCGAGGACGGCCTGAGCCTCGCGCGCTACCTGCGCGAGCACCACGACCTCGGCATCATCATGGTGACCGCGGCCGGCGAGGTCGTCGACCGCGTCGTGGGGCTCGAGGTCGGCGCCGACGACTACGTGGCCAAGCCGTTCGATCCGCGCGAGCTGATGGCGCGCCTGAAGAGCGTGCTGCGCCGGGTGAAGGGGCGTGCGGCGGAGAAGCCCGCCGCCGATGCGCAGGGGACGCGGTCCGGCAAGCGCCTGCAGATCGGCGCGCACGTGCTCGACGTCGCGGCGCACCGGCTGCTCGACGGCAGCGGCGAGGAAATTCCGCTGACCACGATGGAGTTCGATCTCCTGCGCGTGTTCGCCGAGCATCCGAACCAGGTGCTCAGCCGCGACCAGCTCCTCACGCTGACGCGCAACCGCGACTGGGAGCCGTTCGACCGGTCGATCGACATCCGCATCGCCCGCCTGCGGCGCAAGATCGAGCCCGATCCGGAGCATCCGCGGCTCATCCGGACGGTGCGGGGCGCCGGCTACATGTACGTGCCCGGCGGGCGCTGATCCGCCGCGGGGCGCGCGCGGAGCCCGGCCGCCGGGCAATGTAACCGGCGTGTTTCAATGGTTGCCGCACGGTAACTGGAGCGCCGGGCCAGAGGGGCCCTCGCTAGACTGGAGAGCGTGAACAAGCCCACCGACCCCCCGGGCGGCGCCGCGCGCGCCGAGTTGCGCTCGCTGAGCCGGGGAGGGGACGCGTATCGCTTTCTCTTCAGCGAGGCGGACCTCGCCGTCTTCCTGGTCGCCGAGAAGGTCGAGGACTGCAACGAAGCCGCCTGCCGGCTGCTCGGCCGCCCCCGCGAGGCGATCATTGGCGAGGCCCCGCTCGCGTTCGCGCCCGAGACGCAGCCCGACGGGTCGTCTTCGGAGCAGGGCGCGCACACGCGCCTCGCGAGCGCGCTCGCCGGCCTGCCGCAATGGTGCAAGTGGCGCTGGCTGCGCAGCGACGGCACGCCGGTGGACACGTTCGCCTATGTCGAGGGCATCCGCGTCGACGGCGTGCGGCGCATCCTGCTACGGGTGCGCGACGTCTCGGCGCTCGAGCGCGCCGAGGCGGCGCTGCGGGAGACCGAGGCGCGGCTGCAGCAGATCCTCGACAACACCAGCACCGCGGTCGTGTTCGCCAAGGATCTCGCCGGACGGTATCTCTTCGTGAACCGCGCGTTCGAGCGCATCGTGGGCCGGCCGCAGAGCGAGATCGTCGGCCGCACGACGCAGGAGCTCTTCGCGCCCGGCACCGCCGCGGAGCTGCGCGCGAACGACCTGCGCGTGGTGCTCGGCCGCGCCAAGATCGAGGTCGAGGAGAGCGTCACGGTCGGCGGCGAGACGCGCTGGCTGCTCTCCAACAAGTTCCCGCTGATCGGCGCCGACGGCGAGCCCTACGCCGTGTGCGGCATCTCCGCCGACATCACCGACCGCAAGCGCACCGAGGATGCCATGCGGCGGGCCGCGCTGGCGGTCTCGGCGGGCGGCGGCGACGGCGGGCTGCAGCGGCTGGTCGCCGCGCTGGCGGAGATCCTCGAGGTGGACGTGGCGATGGTCGCGGTGTTCACCGACCCCGAGCGCACGCAGATGCGCACGCTCGCCGCGGTGCTGGACGGCAGGCAGCTCCGCAGCTACGACTACGCGCTCGCCGACTCGCCCTGCGCCGGGCTGATCGGGCGCGACTTCCGGTTCGTCGAGTCGGGCGCGCGGCACGAGATGCGGCCCGGCACGATCTACCACGCGAAGGGCCTGGACAGCTACGCGGCCTATTCGCTCGCCGACAGCGCAGGGACGCCGCTCGGGCTGATCGCGGTCATGGGCCGCAAGCCGCTGCAGGAGGCCGAGCGCGTCGAGGCGATGCTGAAGATCTTCGCCGTGCGCGCGGCGGCCGAGATCGAGCGCAGCCGCGCCGAGGAGGCGCTGCGCAGCGCCGCGCTCGCGGTCTCGGGCGCGGTCGGCGAGCGGGTCTTCGCGGAGCTGGTGCGCGCGCTCGCCGCGATCCTCGACGTCGAGGTCGCCTTCATCGCCCTGCCGGCGTCCGCGGACCCGTCCCGTCTGCGCATGCTCGCCTTCCACGTCGACGGGCGCCTGGTCGACGAGTTCGAGTACCCGATGGCCGGGACGCCGTGCGAGACGGTGATCGGACAGGCCTACCGGGCCTATCCGTCGCGGCTCGGCGAGCTGTTCCCGCTCGACGAGCAGTTCCGCAGGATGGGCGTGGAGAGCTACGCCGGCCTGCCGCTGTTCGACGCGCACGGCGCGCCGGTCGGGATTCTCTCGGTCGTCTCGCGCAAGCCGCTCGCGCATCCGGAGCGCGCGGAGGCGATGCTGAAGATCTTCGCCGCACGCGCGGTGGCGGAGATCGAGCGCATGCACGCCGACGCGGCGCTGCGCAGCGCCGAGGCGAGCTACCGCGCGATCTTCGAGTCGGCCGAGGACCCGATCTTCGTCCACGACTGGGACACCGGGGCGGTGGTCGACGTCAACTCGAAGGCCTGCGAGGTGTACGGCTACAGCTACGACGAGCTGAAGCGCATCACGCTGGACCAGGTCAGCGCAGGCGAGCACCCCTACACCGTCGAGGAGGCGGCGCGCTGGATCGAGCGGGCCAAGTCGGAAGGGACGGTCACGTTCGAATGGCACCGCAAGAACCGCGACGGCAGCCTGCACTGGGACGAGGTGCGGCTGAAGAGCGCGGTGATCGGCGGCCGGCGCCGGGTGCTCGCGTTCGTGCGCGAGATCACCGAGCGCAAGCTCGCCGAGGAGCGGCTGCGCGCGAGCGAGGAGCAGTACCGCGCGATCTTCAACGCCTCGGACGACGCGCTGGTGCTGTGGGACTCGTCGCTGCGGCGGGTGGACGTGAACCCCGCCTACGAGCGCATCTACGGCTTCACGCGCGAGGAAGTGGTGGGCGGCGCCTACGCCGCGAACCTGCCGCCGCAGTACGCGGAGGAGCGCCTCGCGCTCGTCCGCCGGACGCTCGCCGGGGAGTCGTGCCAGGCCGAGCTGGAGTCGATGCGCAAGGACGGCGAGCGGATCCGGGTCGAGGTGCGCACCGTGCCGATCCTGCACCGCGGCGAGCCGCACGTGCTCGCGATCTCCCGCGACGTGACCGAGCGCCGGCGCGCCGAGGCCGCGATGCGCGCGAGCGAGGAGCAGTACCGCACCATCTTCAACGCGTCGGTCGACGGCATGCTGCTGTGGGACGCCGCGCACCGCATCGTCGACGTCAACGAGGCGTTCCTCGCGATGCACGGCTACCGGCGCGACGAGCTGGTCGGGGAGACGCGGCCGGTGTTCATTCCGGACGACCTGCAGGCGCAATGCGAGACCCTCCTGCCGGAGATCCTGGCCGGCAATCCGTGCCACATCGAGGCGCGCAGCCGGCGCAAGGACGGGGCGGAGTTCGACGTCGAGATCCACGGCATCCCGATGCGCTACCGCGGCCAGCCGCACGTGCTCGTGATCCTGCGCGACGTCACCGCGCGGCGCGCCGCCGAGGAGGGGCTGCGCGCGAGCGAGGAGCGCTACCGGCTGCTGTTCGAGATGGAGTCGGACGCGATCCTGCTGGTCGACGTGGATACGCTCGCGCTGCTCGACGCGAACCGGGCGGCCACCGAGCTCTACGGCTACGGCCGCGACGAGCTGCTGCGGATGAAGGCCACCGAGATCTCGGTGGAGCCGGAGGAGACCCGCGCGGCGATCCACCAGCACACCGGAACCGTGCGCATCCCGCTGCGCTATCACCGGCGCAAGGACGACACCGTGTTCCCGGTGGAGATCTCGAGCAACCTGCTCGAGCTCGGCGGGCGCCGGATCCTGCTCGCGGCGATCCGCGACATCACCGAGCGCAAGCGCGCCGAGCAGAAGCTGCGCCAGAGCGAGGAGCGCTACCGCCTGCTGTTCGAGATGGAGTCCGACGCGATCGTGGTGGTCGACGTCGAGACGCAGCAGTATCTCGACGTCAACCGCGCCGCGGTCGAGCTGTACGGCTACAGCCGCGAGGAAATGCTCGCGCTGAAGGCGACCGAGCTCTCGGCCGAGCCCGAGGAGACCGGCGCGATTCTGCGCACCGGCGGCGCGCGGGCCGAGGTCGGCGTGCACCGCATTCCGCTGCGCCACCACCGCAAGAAGGACGGCACGGTGTTCCCGGTCGAGATCACCGCCAACTTCTTCAACCTGGACGGGCGCCGGATCGGCGTGGCGGCGATCCGCGACATCACCGAGCGCCGCCGCGCGGAGCAGGACCGCGACCGGCTGGAGGCGCAGCTCCGTCAGGCGCAGAAGATGGAGGCGATCGGTCATCTTACCGGCGGCATCGCGCACGACTTCAACAACATCCTGACCAGCATCCTCGGCTACGTCGTCCTCGGCGAGGAGCGCCAGTCCGAGCTCGGCGACGCGAAGCTCGGGCGCTACCTCGCCCAGGCGCGGTCCGCGGCGCAGCGTGCCCGCGACCTGATCCAGCAGATGCTCACGTTCAGCCGCGGGCAGCGCGGCGAGCGCAGCGTGCTCGCGCTGCCGCCGCTGGTAAAGGAGTCGGTCAAGCTGCTGCGCTCGACGCTGCCGGCTTCGATCGAGCTCGAGACCGACCTGCCGCGGGACGTGCCGCCGGTGATGCTCGACCCGGTGCAGATCGAGCAGGTGCTGCTGAACCTGTGCATCAACGCGCGCGACGCGATGGGCGGCGTGGGGCAGATCAAGGTCGGCGTGTCGCTCGTCGAGGCGCCCGAGGCCACGTGCGCGTCGTGCCGCCAGCAAGTCTCCGGCCGGCTCGTCGAGCTCGCGATCGAGGACACCGGCCCCGGCATCGCGCCCGACGTGCTCGAGCGCATGTTCGAGCCGTTCTTCACCACGAAGGACGTCGGCCGCGGCAGCGGCATGGGGCTTGCCATGGTGCACGGCATCGTGCACGACCACGGCGGGCACATCGTGGTCGACAGCGCGCCGGGCCGCGGCGCGGTGTTCCGGCTGCGGTTCGCGCCCGCCGACGCCGCCGCGAGCCGCGGAGCGCGCCGCGCGGCGCCCGACGCCGATGCGGCGATGCGGCGCCGTCCCCGGCTTTCGGGCCGCGTCCTGGTCGTCGACGACGAGCAGATGGTCGGCGAGTTCATGGCCGAGCTTCTCGGCAACTGGGGGCTCGAGGTCACGGTGAAGCGCAACCCCGTCGAAGCCGAGTCCTGGCTCGCGCGCGATCCGCAGTGCGTGGATCTCGTCCTCACCGACCAGACCATGCCGAAGCTCACCGGCCTGGAGCTCGCCGGCCGCCTCACGCTGATGCGGCCGGACCTCCCGGTCATTCTCTAC
>JAHDYJ010000136.1 GCA_023383795.1 Burkholderiales bacterium
GAAGTGCCCGCGCTCCGCCGCAGCGCGATCGACCCCGCGACCCTCGCCGCCGCCCTCGCCCGCCGCCCGCGCCGCCGCGCCCGCCCCCCGCCCGCCCCCGCGCCCCCGCCCCCCGCCCCCCCGGCCCGCGGCCGGCGCCGGCGCGGCCCGGCTGGACGCGCCGCTGGCGCGTGCCGCTGTCGGTTGCGGCGACCGTCGTGCTGTCCGCGACCATCACGCTGATGGTCTACGAGAGCGAGGAGGCGCCGCCGCCGTTCGCGCCCGCGGGCGCACCGGCCGAGGGCGAGCGGGCGCCGGCCAAGCGCACCGCGCCGGCCCCGGGTGCGACCGCGGAAGAGCCCCGCCGCGATCGCGCCGTCGGCGACGCGCTGCGCGGCGCCGTGCCGGGCGGCGCCGTGCGGCAGCAGTCCGAGGAGCGGAACAGGCGGCTGGAACTCGAGCGCAAGTCGCAGGCGGCGCCCAGACCGCCGGAACCGCCGGCGAGCCCGCCCGCACGCGCGGTCGCGCCGAGCGCGCCGCCGCCGCCCGCGGCTTCCGCGCCCGGGCCGGCCGCAGCCCCCGTGCCGGCACCATTCCCCGCGGACGAGCCGGCGGCGCCGGCCGCGCGCGAGAGCGAACGCGTGCGGGAGAGCGATGCGATGCGCGAACCGGCGAAACCGCTCGCGAAAGAGCGCGCACCCGCCCCCGAGCAGACGCTTCCCGAGCGGCAGGCGGCACCCGCGCCGCGCGCGGCGCCGGCGGTGCCGGGCGAGCGCGAGGCGGAGTCCGGGCTTGCCGCGCCGGCGCCGCCGCTCGGCGCCGCGTCGTCGCGCGAGGATCGCGCGCCCGCGCTCGTCGCGCCCGAGGACTGGGTCGCGGAGATCCGCCGCCTGCGGCGTGCCGGCCGCGACGCGGAAGCCGCCGAGCGCCTGGCCGAGCTCAAGCAGCGGTTCCCCGGCTACGCCCTGCCGGACGATCTGCGCTGAGCGCGTCCTCTCATTGACCCCGGCCGCGGCCCGCGGCCGTTTACAGCGGCGTCACCAACACGGGGAGACGCCCATGAAACCCTTCATCCTCGCCGCCGCCGTGGCGGCGCTCGCCGGCTGCGCCGGCCTCCCGGCGGCGACCGCCGGCGGACTCGTCGACGTCGCGGTGATCGACCGCGCCACCGGCGAGCGCCTCGCAGTCCATCATCACCGCGGCAAGCGCTACGTCGCCGGAACGCCCGGCCGCAAGTACGCCGTGTACGTCGCAAACCGCTCCGCGGGACGCGTGCTCGCCGTGATGTCGGTCGACGGCATCAACGTCGTGACCGGCGAGACCGCGGCGGCGAGCCAGTCCGGCTATGTGCTCGCACCGGGACAGTCGTTCGAGGTGGCCGGCTGGCGCAAGTCGACGCGCGAGATCGCCGCGTTCTACTTCACCGCGCTGCCCGACAGCTACGCGGCGCGCACCGACCGGCCCGGCAACGTCGGCGTGATCGGCGTCGCCGCGTTCCGCGAGGCCCGGCCGCCGCGGCCGCCCGCCATCCCGCGGCCGGAACCCCATGCCGAACCGCGCGCCGAGCGCGATCGCCCGGTCGAATCCCGCGCGGAGAGCGGCGCAACGGGCGAATCGGGGGCCGACGCGGCGGAAGCCGCGGGCGCTCCGGGCGCCTCCGGCAAGCGCGCGGACGTCCGCCGCCAGCGCGAGGAGAAGCTCGGCACCGGGCATGGCCAGCGGGAGTGGTCGGTGGTGCGCTATACGGAGTTCCGCCGCGCGTCGAGCACCCCGGCGGAGGCCGTCACGATCTACTACGACAGCTATCGCAATCTCGTCGCGCGCGGCGTGATCCGCGACGCTCCCCCGGCCGGCGGCACGCCCGATCCGTTCCCGGGCGGCCGCTTCGCGCCGGATCCGTGGGGCTAGGAGGCAGCCCGCGCAGCACCGCGTGCTACGGCATGCGATGCTGCGCGAGCGCCCACGCGACGTGCTCGCGCACGAGCGCCGACGGATGGTCGGCGCGCGCGCGCAGCGCGGCGACGACCGCTTCGGAGCCCGGCGCATTGCCGAGCCCGACCGCGAGGTTGCGCAGCCAGCGCTCGTAGCCGATGCGGCGGATCGCGCTGCCGGCGAGCCGATCCTCGAACTCCGATTCGGTCCACGCGAAGAGGCCGATCAGGGTCGCGCGATCGAGTCCGTCGCGCACGCGGAAGTCCGGCTCCGGCGAGACCCGCGCATGCTTGTTCCACGGGCACACGAGCTGGCAGTCGTCGCAGCCGTAGACGCGGTTGCCGACGAGCGGCCGCAGCTCGACCGGGATCGCGCCGCGCAGCTCGATCGTGAGATAGGAGATGCAGCGGCGCGCGTCGAGCACGTACGGCGCGACGATCGCGCGGGTGGGACAGACGTCGATGCAGCGGCTGCACGAGCCGCAGTGCTCGGCGATCGGGGCGTCCGCCGGCAGCGGCAGGTCGGTGTAGATCTCGCCGAGGAAGAAGAACGAGCCTGCGCGCCGCTCGAGGAGCAGCGTGTGCTTGCCGCGCCACCCGAGGCCGGCCCGCCGGGCGAGCTCGACCTCCATCACCGGCGCTGAGTCGGTGAACACGCGGTAGCCGAACTCCCCCACCTCGGCGGCGATGCGGCCGGCGAGGCGCTGGAGCCGCGCGCGCAGCACCTTGTGATAGTCGCGGCCGGTCGCGTAGCGCGAGACGAACGCCGCCTCGCGGTCGGCGAGGACGCTCCAGCTCTGCGCCGCGTCGGGCAGGTAGTCCATGCGCGCGGAGATCACGCGCACGGTGCCGGGCACGAGCTCGGCGGGACGCGCGCGCCGTGTGCCGTGGCGCGCCATGTACGCCATGTCGCCGTGAAATCCGGCCGCCAGCCAGTCGCGCAGTCCGCGCTCGGCCGCCTCGAGATCGACGTCGGCGACGCCGACCGCCTGGAACCCGAGCTCGCGGCCCCAGGCCTTGATCACGGCGGCGAGCGCGCCCCAGTCGCGCGCAATTTTGCGAGACTCCGGGGAGACGATGCCGCCGGCCATGGAACCGATGTTACCGCCCCTCGTCCGCCACCTCGCGGACGAGGCGGCCACGCTCGCGCTCGGCGCGCGGCTCGCCGAGGTGGTCGGGCCGGGCATGTCGATTCACCTCAGCGGCGACCTCGGCGCCGGCAAGACCACCCTCGCCCGGGGACTGCTGCGCGGCCTCGGGTATGGGGGAAAAGTCAAAAGCCCGACCTATTCTCTGGTTGAACTTTATAATCTTTCGAGATTAGACTTGTACCACTTTGATTTCTATCGATTCAGTGGTCCAAAGGCGTGGCGGGATTCGGGCTTCCGGGAGCACTTCAACGACGCTTCGCTATGCCTGGTCGAATGGCCGGAGAAGGCGGGCGACCTGCTGCCGCCGCCGGACCTGCGCCTCACGCTGGCGATCGGCGACAGCGAACGGGACGCCACGATCGAAGCCTGCACCGAGCGGGGCCGCCGGTGTCTGAGGGCGCTCGCCGCCGCGCCTGGCTGATTTCCGCCGTTGCCGGCCTTCTCCTGAGCCTCGCGCTCGGCGCGAGCGCGGCGTTCGCCGCCGATCCGGTCCGCGCGGTGCGGGTCTGGCCCTCTGGCGACTATTCGCGCGTCACCGTCGAGCTCGCGGCGGAGCCGCGCCACACCGTGCATCTCGTGCGCAATCCCGACCGCCTGGTCGTCGACTTCGAGGGGCTCGATCTCGACTCGCTCGCCGGCGAGGTCGCGGACAAGGTCCGCCCGGACGACCCTTACATCGCGCAGATCCGCGTCGGCCGCTTCAAGCCCGGCGTCGTGCGCCTGGTGGTCGATCTCAAGACCGAATCGAAGCCGCAGGCGTTCCTGCTGAAGCCGATCGGCGAGTACGGCTACCGCCTGGTGCTCGACGTCTATCCGGCGGTGCCGGTCGACCCGCTGCTCGCGCTGCTCGCCGAGCGCGAATCCAAACCGGCCGGGATCGAGGACGCGCCGCGGATCGAGCCGTGGCCGCTCGAGCCGAAGAAGGGCCGCGGCCGCGCCGACAAGCCGGTCGCGCACCGCCTGGTCACGGTCGTCGTGGACGCCGGCCACGGCGGCGAGGACCCGGGCGCCATCGGCCGCCGCGGCACCCACGAGAAGCAGGTCACGCTCTCGATGGCGAAGCGGCTGAAGGCGCTGGTCGACGCCGAGCCGAACATGCGCGCGGTGCTCACGCGCGACGGCGACTACTTCGTGCCGCTGCACGCGCGCGTCGAGAAGGCGCGCCGCGTGCGCGCGGACCTGTTCGTCTCGATCCACGCCGACGCCTACATCCTGCCGCGCGCGCGCGGCGCCTCGGTGTTCGCGCTGTCCGAGCGCGGGGCGACGAGCGCGGCGGCGAGCTGGCTCGCCAAGCGCGAGAACGACGCCGACCTGATCGGCGGAGTGAACCTCGACGTCAAGGACCGCTACCTCGCCGAGACGCTGCTCGACCTCTCGCAGACCGCGACGATCAGCGACAGCCTCAAGCTCGCCCGCGCGGTGCTCGACGAGCTCGGCGAGATCAACACCCTGCACAAGCCGCACGTCGAGCAGGCCGGCTTCGCGGTGCTGAAGGCGCCGGACATCCCCTCGATCCTGGTCGAGACCGCGTTCATCTCGAACCCGGAGGAGGAGAAGAAGCTGAAGAGCGCGGCGCACCAGGACAAGGTCGCGCGCGCGATCCTCGCCGGCATCAAGCGCTACTTCGCCGAGAACCCGCCGAGCCGCGGCACGATCGCGGCCGACGCGCCGGAGGAGCGCGCGCCGGCGCTCGTCAAGCCGGCCGTGCGGCGGAACTGACGTCCGGGGAAGCCCCGCAGAAGGCCGTCTGCCCGGCGCAGGCGGCCGCGTGAAAGCCCGCGCGGATCCCCGCGCTCGCGGGGACGGCTCGAGCACGCGCTGCTAGAACCTATCTCAAAATGAAAGCTGCGGTCGCGCAGGAGGGGATCTACAAGGGGCTTGCCCCTTGTTCGTACGACCTCGGTTCGGGAAGAAGCACAGCCGCGATCTTGAGATGGCTTCTAGGCGTTTCCCCTGGGCGCCGCGAGGCGGCGGGCCTGCGCCCGGTGTCGCAGGTAACCGATCGCGAGGGGCATCAGCGAGAGCCCGATGATGCCGAAGATCACCAGCGTCAGGTTCTCGCGCACGACCACGATGTTGCCGAAGAAGTAGCCGGCGTACGTGAGCGAGAGGACCCACAGCGCGGCGGCGAACACCGAGTAGGCGAGGAACCGCGGGTAGCTCATCCGGCCGACGCCGGCGACGAACGGCGCGAAGGTGCGTACCAGCGGCACGTAGCGCGCGATGATGATGGTCTTGCCGCCGTGCCGCTCGTAGAACTCGTGCGTCATGTCGAGCGCCCGCCGGTTGAACCAGCGCGACTGCTCCCAGCGGAAGACGCGCGGGCCGATGTAGCGCCCGACCCAGTAGTTCACGTTGTCGCCGCAGAGCGCGGCCGCGATCAGCGTCGCGGCCAGCATCTCGACCCGCATGCCGGCGGCGGCCCACAGCGTGCCGGCGACGAACAGCAGCGAGTCGCCGGGCAGGAACGGCGTCACCACGAGGCCCGTCTCGCAGAAGACGATCGCGAACAGGATCAGGTAGATCCAGCCGCCGTACTGCTGCAGCAGCACGGCGAGATGCCGGTCGAGATGGACGACGACGTCCCAGAACCAGAGTAGAAGCTCCATCGCGTCGTATTCTAGCCGGGCGCGCCGGTATAATCCCCCGCGGAGTCGGCGGCTTGCTCGAGAATTCCGCACGCGCGTGCGAGGCGATATGCAGGGGGCTTGCCCCTGGTTCGTTCCAGGGCGATATGCAGGAGGGTCTCCCTCTCGTTCGTACGACCGGAGTTCGGGACGAACGCCGGGCTCGTTGAACGGAATCGCCGCGTCGGCACGTCCCAGACGCCTGTGATGGCCTCGATCCGGATCCTCTCCGACACGCTGATCAGCCAGATCGCCGCGGGCGAGGTGGTCGAGCGCCCGGCATCGGTGCTGAAGGAGCTGCTCGAGAACAGCCTGGATGCGGGCGCGCGGACGCTCTCGGTGACCCTGGCGCAGGGCGGCACGCGCCAGGTGCGCGTGACCGACGACGGGTCCGGTATCCCGCGCGAGGAGCTCGCGCTCGCCCTCGCCCGCCACGCCACCAGCAAGATCGCCTCGCTCGCCGACCTCGAGCGCGTCGGCACGCTCGGCTTCCGCGGCGAGGCGCTCGCGAGCATCGCCGCGGTCGCCCGCGTCGAGCTGACCTCGCGTCCGGCCGCGGTCCAGCACGCGTGGCGCATCCGCGCCGAGGGCGGCCCCGCCGCCGCGCCGGAGCCGGCCGCGCACGCGGCCGGCACCACCGTCGACGTCGAGGATCTCTACTTCAACACGCCCGCCCGCCGCAAGTTCCTCAAGACCGAGGCGACCGAGCTCGCGCACTGCGCCGAGGCGTTCCATCGCACCGCGCTCGTGCGACCGGACGTCGCGATGACGCTGCGGCACAACGGCCGCGTGACGGCGCACTACCCGGCGGCGGATCTCGCCACCCGCATCGCGGCGGTCATGGGCGATGCGTTCCCGCGGAGCGCCCGCCCGGTCGAGGCGGGCGGCGACGGCCTGCGGATCTACGGCTACGTCGGGACGCCGGCCGAGGCGCGCGGGTCGCGCGACGCCCAGTACTTGTTCGTGAACGGCCGCTTCGTGCGCGACAAGCTCCTCGCGCACGCGCTGCGCGAGGCGTACGCCGACGTCCTGCACGGCGACCGGCATCCCGCGTACGTGCTCTATCTCGAGATCGACCCGGCGATGGTCGACGTCAACGTCCACCCGGCGAAGACCGAGGTCCGATTCCGCGAGCCGCGCGCGGTGCACCAGTTCGTCTACCACGCCGTCGACAAGGCGCTGGCCGGCCCGGCCGCCGCGCCGTCCGCCTTCGCCGCCGCGCTCGCGCCCGCCACGGGCGCCGGGCCGCCCGCGCGGCCGGCGCCCGCCGGATTCCAGGCGCGCCTCGGCGTCGCGCAGCCGGTGGCGGCCTACACCGCGATGTTCGCCGAGCTGGCCGAGCGCGCGGCGCCGGCGCCTGCCGCGGCGGAGGACGACCACGCGCTCGGCTTCGCGCTCGCGCAGCTCCACGGCGTGTACATTCTCGCGCAGAACCGCGCCGGGCTCGTGCTCGTCGACATGCACGCGGCGCACGAGCGCATCCTGTACGAGAGCCTCAAGACGGCGCTCGCCGACCGCACGGTGACCGCGCAGCCGCTCTTGATCCCGGTGACCTTCCACGCCGACGCGCTCGACGTGGCGACGGTGGAGGAGCACCGCGAGACGCTCGCACGCCTCGGCTTCGACATGGCCGCGCTCTCCCCGACCGCGATCGTGGTGCGCGGCGTGCCGGCGCTCCTCGCGCAGGGCGACATTCCGGCGCTCGCGCGCGCGCTGCTCGGCGACATCCGCGAGTTCGGCGCGAGCCAGGTGCTCGCCGGCCGCCAGAACGAGCTGCTCGCGACGATGGCGTGCCACGGCGCAGTGCGCGCGCACCGCGCGCTCACGGTGCCGGAGATGAACGCGCTGCTGCGCCGGATGGAGGAAACCGACCGCGCCGACCAGTGCAACCACGGCCGGCCCACGTGGCATCAACTGAGCCTCGCCGAGCTCGACCGCCTCTTCCTGCGCGGCAGATAGCCCGCGCGCCTGCTGCCCGAAACCGAACCGCGCGTGGCGCAAGCGAAGCCGGCCGCGATCGCGATCATGGGACCGACGGCGAGCGGCAAGTCGCAGCTCGCGATGGCGCTCGCCGGGCGCCTGCCGGCGGAGATCGTGAGCGTCGACTCCGCGCAGGTCTACCGCGGCATGGACATCGGCACCGCGAAGCCGCCGGCGGCCGACCGCCGCCGCGTGCCGCATCACCTGATCGACATCGTCGATCCCACCGAGGCGTATTCCGCGGCGCGGTTCCGCGCCGACGCGCTGCCACTCGTCGCGGCGATCGCGGGGCGCGGCCGCGTGCCGCTGCTCGTCGGCGGCACGATGCTCTACTTCAAGGCGCTGCGCGACGGCCTGTCCGCGCTGCCGGCGGCCGACGCCGCACTGCGCGCGCAGATCGAGGCGGAGGCGGCGCGGCGCGGATGGCCGGCGCTGCACGCCGAGCTCGCGCGCGTAGACCCGGCGAGCGCCGCCCGCATCCAGCCGTCCGACCCGCAGCGCATCCAGCGCGCGCTCGAGGTCTGCCGCCTCGCCGGCCGGCCGATGTCCGAGCTGATCCGGGGCGAGCGCTCCGCCGACGCGCCGCTCGACATCGTCTGGATCGCGCTCGTGCCGAGCGACCGCGCCGTCCTGCACCGCCGGATCGCTGAGCGGTTCGACGCGATGCTCGCCGCCGGCCTGGTCGCGGAGCTCGCCGCGCTGCGCAGCCGCTACGCGCTCTCCCCCGACCTGCCGTCGATGCGCTGCGTCGGCTACCGGCAGGCGTGGGAGCACCTCGACGGCCGCATCTCCCGCGACGAGCTGCGCGACCGCGGGATCTTCGCGACGCGCCAGCTCGCCAAGCGCCAGCTCACGTGGCTGCGCAGCTGGCCCGGCGCGACCAGGCTCGATGCGCTCGCGCCGGACGTCGCCACGCGCGCGTGGGAGGCGATCGCCGCACGCCCGTGACCGGCGCCGCGGCTCAATCGCCGCGCGCGTTTCCCTCGCGGCGCGGATCGGCCGCGCCGCGCCAGCCGCCCGGCACGCGCTCGATCGCGTGCAGGCCGCTCGTCATGTCCATCACGCGCACCTCGTGGCCGAGCAGCCGCAGGCCGTCCGCGAGCGCCGCGGCCTCGGTGCCGCGCTCGAGCTCGGTCGGGCCGTTGCGGCTGCCGAAGTGGCCCAGGCCGACCGCCTGCTGCGCGTCCATGCCCCAGTCGAGCATCGCGACCAGGGCCTGCGCGACGTAGTTGATGATCAGCGGACCGCCGGGCGAGCCGACGACGTGCGTCAGCCGACCGCCGCGGTCGAACACCAGCGTCGGCGCCATCGAGCTCCGCGGCCGCTTGCCCGGCTCGACCCGGTTCGCGACC
This sequence comes from Burkholderiales bacterium, assembly GCA_023383795.1. Lineage (GTDB taxonomy): Bacteria > Pseudomonadota > Gammaproteobacteria > Burkholderiales > SG8-39 > JAABRB01. Next base: position 9,021 of record JAHDYJ010000136.1, read on the forward strand.
GCCCGGCCCTCGGCGCGCGGCGTGAACGAGAAATCGGTGAGCTGGTTATTGAGCAGGAACCCGCGCACCATGACGCGGCTGCCGAACGCATGCTCGATCGTGGTGGTCATCGCCACCGCGTCGCCGCGCGCATCGACGATCGAGACGTGGCTGGTCGATGCGAGCTCGGGCGCCGCCGCTCGCGCCGGCGTCGCGGCGCCGGCCGGGACGCCCGGCGCCGCCTCCCCGAGCGACCGGGTGTAGCGCACCGCTTCCGCGCGCGCCGCCAGGTATTCCGTCGCGATCATGCCGGCCACCGGAACGGCGACGAAGTCGGCGTCGGCGACGTAGCGGTCGCGGTCGGCGTAGGCGAGCCGCCCGGCCTCGCTGAAAAGATGCGCGGCCATCAACGACTGCGGCGCCACGCGCTCCATCGGGAACTGCGCCAGGATGCCGAGGATCTGGAGCACCGCGACGCCCCCGGAGCTCGGCGGCGGCATGCCGCAGACCCGGTGCGCGCGGTACCGGCCGCAGACGGGCCGGCGCTCGACCGGGCGATAGCCGGCGAGGTCCGCGAGCGCGAGCCGTCCGGGGTTGGTCGGGTGCGTGCGCACCGCCGCGACGACGTCGGCGGCGATCTCGCCGCGATAGAAGGCGGGTGCGCCGCCGTCCGCGACCGCACGCAGCGTCGCCGCGAGCGCGCCATTGCGGATCACCTCCCTCGCGCGCCGCGGCGTGCCGTCGTCGCGGTGGAAGAGCCGCCGCGCCTGCGGATCGTCGATGCGGAAGCGCTCGTCGGCGAGCAGGACCGCGAGCCGCGGCGAGACCGGGAAGCCCTGCTCCGCAAGCGCGATCGCGGGCTCGAAGAGCTCGCGCCACGCGATGCGGCCGTGGCGTCGATGCGCAAGCTCGAGGACGGCGAGCAGCCCCGGCACGCCGACCGCGCGGCCGCCGACCACGCCGTCGTAGAACGCGACGGGCTTGCCGTCGGCGCCGAGGAAGAGCTCCGGTGTCGCCGCCGCCGGCGCGGTCTCGCGCCCGTCGTACGCGCGCACGCGCCGCTCGGCCGCCGACCAGTGCAGGATGAACGCGCCGCCGCCGATGCCCGAGGCCTCCGGCTCGACCACGTTCAGCACCATCTGCACCGCGATCGCCGCGTCGACCGCCGAGCCGCCGCGGGCGAGCACCGCGTGGCCGGCGTCGACCGCAAGCGGGTTCGCCGCCGCCACCATGAACCGCTTGCCGATCGCCGCAGGCTTCGGCGCGTAGCCCGACGGGCCGGACGGCAGCGGCTGCGCGGACGCGGATCCAGCCAGCACAAGGAAGAACCCGAGCGTGGCGGCCAGCGTTCTCATGCTTCGCAAGGGAATCACGAGGCCGATCGTATTGCAAGCTCTCGAGATCTGCGGGCGGCGCGAACCCGCGCCATCGACCGCCACCGCCGGGCAGGAATGAAGAAGGCAGCCCGAGGGCTGCCCGTGAAGAACTCGGCCGCCCGAGGCGCGCCGAAACGCGTCCTTACGCGATCAGCGGCACGATCAGCAGCGCGACGATGTTGATGATCTTGATCAGCGGGTTCACCGCCGGACCGGCGGTGTCCTTGTACGGATCGCCGACCGTGTCGCCGGTGACCGCCGCCTTGTGGGCCTCCGAGCCCTTGCCGCCGAACTGGCCGTCCTCGATGTACTTCTTGGCGTTGTCCCACGCGCCGCCGCCGGTGCACATCGAGATCGCGACGAAGAGGCCGGTGACGATCGTGCCCATCAGCACGCCGCCGAGCGCCTGCGGGCCGAGGATCAGGCCGACCAGGATCGGCACCAGCACCGGCAGCAGCGACGGCACGATCATCTCCCTGATCGCGGCGCGCGTGAGCATGTCGACCGCCGTGCCGTACTCCGGCTTCGCCGTGCCTGCCATGATGCCGGGGATCTCCTTGAACTGCCGGCGCACCTCGACCACCACCGCGCCCGCCGCGCGCCCGACCGCCTCCATCGCCATCGCGCCGAAGAGATACGGCACCAGGCCGCCGATGAACAGGCCGATGATCACGCGGTGATCCGAGAGGTCGAACAAGAGCGTCTGGCCGGCGTGCTCGAGCGCGTGCGTGTAGTCGGCGAAGAGCACCAGCGCGGCGAGGCCGGCCGAGCCGATCGCGTAGCCCTTGGTGACCGCCTTGGTCGTGTTGCCGACCGCATCCAGCGGGTCGGTGATCGCGCGCACCTCGGGCGGCAGCTCCGCCATCTCGGCGATGCCACCCGCGTTGTCGGTGACCGGGCCGTAGGCGTCGAGCGCGACGATGATGCCGGCCATCGACAGCATCGAGGTCGCCGCGATCGCGATGCCGTACAGGCCGGCGAGCGTGTAGGCGAGCAGGATCGAAGCGCACACCGCGATCACCGGCCACGCGGTGGACTTCATCGACACGCCGAGGCCGGCGATGATGTTGGTCGCGTGTCCGGTCTGCGACGCCGCCGCGACGTGCCGCACCGGGCTGAACTCGGTGGCGGTGTAGTACTCGGTGATCACCACCATCAGCGCGGTCAGCACCAGGCCGACGAGCGCGCTGCCCCAGAGGTGCCAGATGGTGATGAAGTGGCGGCCGCCTGCGAACTCGAACGGCACGCTCTTCACCACGTCGCCCATGATCCAGTGCGTGATCGGGACGAAGGCGACGGCGGCGAGGACACCGGCGACGATCAGGCCGCGGTAGAGCGCGCTCATGATCTTCTTTCCGGGAATGATCTTCACCACCATCGCGCCGACGATCGAGGCGATGATCGCGAAGCCGCCGAGCGCGAGCGGGTAGATGACCGCGGCGTCGGTCGCGGTCTTGATCATCAGCGCGCCGAGGATCATCGTCGCAATGATCGTCACCGCGTAGGTCTCGAACAGGTCGGCGGCCATGCCGGCGCAGTCGC
>JAHDYJ010000137.1:0-4750 GCA_023383795.1 Burkholderiales bacterium
GACGAGAAGATGTCGAAGTCGCTCGGCAACTTCTTCACGATCCGCGAGGTGCTGGCGCGCTACGACCCGGAGGTGGTGCGCTTCTTCATCCTGCGCGCGCACTACCGCAGCCCGCTCAACTACTCCGACCGGCACCTCGACGAGGCGCGCAGCGCCGTCGACCGGCTCTACACCGCGCTCAAGGGTGCGCCGGCGGGCGCCGCGCCGATCGACTGGGACGAGCCGTTCGCCGCGCGGTTCCGCTCGGCGATGGACGACGACTTCAACACGCCGGAGGCGATCGCGGCGCTGTTCGACCTCGCGACCGAGGTGAATCGCACCGGCGCGGCGGACAAGGCCGGCCTGCTGCGCGCGCTCGGCGGCGTGCTCGGGCTGCTCGGGCGCGACCCGGAGGCATACCTGCGCGGGAAGCTGCCCGCAGGGTGGACGCCCGAGCGCGTCGAGGCGCGGATCGCCGAGCGCGCCGCGGCGAAGAAGGCCAGGAACTACGCCGAGGCGGACCGGATCCGCGATGAGCTGGCGCAGGCCGGCATCGCGCTCGAGGACACCGCGCAGGGCACCACCTGGCGCCGCGCCTGAGCGGCGCGGCCGCCGGCCGGGCGTACGCGCCCGGTCAGTCGCGGAACCTGAGGTCGCGCCCGAGGATCGTGAGCGCGACGAAGTTGCTGCCGTTGTGGTTGGTCGGCGAGAAGGCGACGATGTAGCCGCCGAGGTCGATCGCGCCGAGCCCGTCGAGCGAGCGCAGCAGCGATTCGCGCGTGACGTCGCGCCCGGCCCGCCGGATGCCCTCCACCAGCACCTTCGCCGCGATGAAGCTCTCGAGCGCCGTGTACGAGTAGTCCTTCTTGCCGAGCAGCCGGTCGCTCGCCTGCTGGTACTCGCGCACGATCGGTACGGTCGTGCGCGCGATGCTCGGGACCACCTGCGTCATGACCACGCCGTGGCCGTCCTTGCCGAGCGCCTGCGCGAGCGCGGTCGAGCCGGCGAAGGACGTGCTGACGAACTGCGCGTGCATCCCCTGCTTCAGCGACAGCTTGACGAACTCCGCGGTGGACTTGTAGAGCGTGGTCGCGATCACGACGTCGGGCTCGGCCTTGACGGTCGCGGCGACTTCCTTCGAGAGATCGGTCTGCGTGCGCTGCAGCGACGCGACCGCCACCGGCGCGAGCCCGCGCACCTTCAGCGCCTGCACGACCACGCCGAGGTTCGCGTTGCCGATCGTGTCGTTGTAGTGGATCACCGCGAAGCGCCTGACGCCGATCGTCGTGTAGTGCTCGACGATCTTCTCGAGCTCGTCGGCGTAGCTCGCGCGGTGGTTGTAGACGTAGCGGTTGAACTTGCGCATCGGCTCGGCGCCGGTGAACGGCGCGAAGAAGGTGATGCGCGCCTGCTCGACCAGCGGCAGCGCCGGCCGGCTGAGGGTCGCGCTCCCGTAGCCGAACAGCGCGACCACGCCGTCGTCGAGCAGCTTCCGCGTGTTCGCCTCCGAACGCTTGGTGTCGTTCGCGTCGTCGAGCGAGACGAGCTCGATCCGCCGGCCGTTGACGCCGCCCGCCTCGTTCACCTTGTTGAAGTAGGCGAGGGCGCCGTTACGGATGTCCTGGCCGAGCTCCTGGTTCGAGCCGCTGAGCGGCGCGGACTGGCCGATGACGATCGGGCCGGCTGCCTGCGCCTGCGCTGCCAGGGGTGTTGCGAGCAGTCCGGCGCAAAGCACGGCAGCGAGCGGTTGGCGGAATCTCATGCGTTCTCCTCGCGGGGGTTCCCGGTTCGACCTTTAGATTGCCTCATAAGCTGCTGAAGCGCGAGCGGAAAGATCGCCGATCGGCGCCGCGGGCGCGAGGGAATACTGCGCGCCGCACGGCACCTACCCCGGCCCGCGCGAACTCGGTCACGGCCGCGGCGGTCGTGGGCGCGCCCAGGGTCACCGCTTGAACGCCGCCGCGCCGACGATCGAAGTGCTCGGGCAAACACGGACGTTGTAGGCGAAACCGGCGTGGCTCGGACCGGGGCCCATGAAATGCCCGGCCAGCGCGGTCGAGCAGGGACCGGCGGCGCAGCCGCCCGTGCTCGAGGCCGTCTGTACGCCCGGCGTACGCGCCGTCGGTGAGGCGGGTCTGTACGCGACCCTGGTTGGTCAGGATCCGGTCGCCGGCGGCGAAATCGACCCCTCGGGCTGCTACGGCGACGGCGGTCTCCAACCGTGCAAAATTCACGCGCGAAACGCGCGGCCGGGCTGGCCGAATGCGGCGGATGTCACGCTTTGCGGGGGGGCGCGCTGGGCGCCATGAGCCCTTCACGCGTGCCGCCTGCACCGGTAACGTATCCTGCGAATAGCCGAGGGGCTCGTGACGACTGCGCGACTCGACCCGGAGATGCCGCTCCCGCCCGGCCTCGACCACGAGGCGGCGGAACGAGCCGCGCGCCGGGTGGCCGCGCTCGCGATCATCGACCAGCGCCGGCGCGACCCGCTCAGGCTCTCCGCGCCGATCCCCGTCTCGCTCCAGGTGAGCTACCGCGGCGGGTTGCGGCATGACGGCCGCCCGACCTGCGCGTGGCGCTTCGGCTTCGTATCCGTCGACGGGCTCGCCGAGGCGACCTATCACCTCATCGGCGTAAGCGGCGCGGGCGGTCAGGCGTACTACTCCGCCTATCCGGCCATGCTGACCCTGGACGAAACCGACTCGATCATCGGCGACTGGATCGCGGCGGACGCGCAGGCCTACGCCGAGCGCGAGCGGATTCTGGCCGTGTACCGCGCGCGCCTCGAGGAAGCGCCCGAGCAGGCCTCACGGCACTACGAACTCGCGCTGATCGGGACGACGCTCGCCACGTGCTTCGTGACCGTGTCGGACGTGGACGCGCTCTTCTATCCCGGCCCGCTCGACGAATTCGCGCCCGCGGCGCTGGAGGCGTGCGCGCGCATGCCTTGCCGGGCGTCCTGGCTCGCGCTCGCCGCTTTCCTGCACGAGCGCCTGACCCGGTTCGACGAGGCCGCGCGGCTCTACGGCGAGGCCGTGGCGGCGGAGCCGCGCTCAGCCGTGTACGCCTCCCTCCATGCCGATGCGCTTCTCTTCGCCGGCGATGTCGTTGGCGCCGCGCGAGCGGCCAGGGACGCCGAGCAACGCGCCCGCGCGCGGCGAGCCCGCTTCGAGTTCGGGCTCGGTCGCGGGACGGTGCTGGATCGATTCAAGGAGACGCTGCAGGAGGAGGCGCTCGCGGTGCGCAAGAACGTCGAGGGATTGCAGGACGCGGAGGCGAGCGAAGAGGCGCGCGCCGAGGAGCATCGGCGCGCGATCAGGATCGATCCCGAGCGGGTGCCCGCCGCTTTCCGCGACCTGATTCCGCTCGCGAGAAGATGGGGCGTCGGCGACGACGGGGCGCGCGGGTTCCTGACAGGCCGGGCGACCGCGATGGACAGGGCCCGTCTCAAGAAGGCCCTGCCGTGGAGGCGGCGCGGCGCGGTCCAGGCCTGGCTCGACTCGCTCGGGCCGGAAGGGATCACGAGCGACGAGGCCGGCGCCTTCATGTTCCTGCTCGAGGCGGTCGAGGAGCTGGGGCTCTGACGAGCGGGTCCGGCCGGGCGGGTGGCAGGCCTCCTCGCGGTCACGCGGTGCGCGCGGGCGCGACGCGAAAGCTCTCGGGCGCGAGCCCGCGCCGCCGGCGCGAGTCCATCTCCGCGTAGGCCTGCTCCAGCTCGCGCGCGCGCGCATCGGCGTCGAAGACCGCTAGGCTGCGCCGCCCCGAACGCAGATGTTCACGGTAGCCCGCGAGGCGTGCCGGGTCCGCGGCCAGCTCCACGGCCGCCGCCTCGTAGGCGTCGAGGTCGTCGGCCACGAGCGCGTCCAGGGCCGCCGCGCGGACTAGGCTCGCCGCGACGCGGCCCGCGAACGACTCCGCGGGGCAGGTCAGCACCGGCACGCCGGCGAGCAGCGCGTCGGCCGCGGTCGTGTGCGCGTTGGTCGGGCGCGTGTCGAGGAACAGATCGGCGAGCTGCAACCGCGCCAGGTGCTCCGCCCGCGGCAGGCGCGGGGCGAACACGAGGCGTTCCGGCGCGATGCCGGCCGCGCGCGCATGCGCCGCGAGATTCGCGCGGCCGGGGCCGTCGAGCAGCCACAGCACGCTGCCCGCGACGCGGTGCAGGATCCGCATCCAGGCGGCGAACACCGCGGGCGTGATCTTCGCGTGCTGGTTGAAGTCGCAGAAGACGAACGCGGCGGCGGGCAGCCCCGCCGACGCATGCGGCGGCCGCGCGTCGAGGAGCGCATCCGCGTCGTTCACCTGGTAGCAGACGGGCAGCCACGCGATCGCCTCGCTGTACGCGCCCGCCGCCGCCGCCGGGATCACGACCGGGTCCGCCACCAGGTAGTCCATGAAGGGCGCGCCCATCGTGGCGGGATACGCGAGGTAGCTCGCCTGCACCGGCGCGGGCCGCATCGCGAAGAGCGCCGTGCGATGCCCGGTCGTGTACCCGTTCATGTTCACGAGCACGTCGACGCCGTCCTGCGCGATGCGCGTCGCGAGCTCGGCGAGCGCCATGCCGGACGCGTCGAGAAAGCAATCGCTCGCGGCGGCGATCCGGCGCCGGTACGCGCTGCCGTCCTCCGGGTTGAGGGCGTAGGCGAGGATCTCGCAGCGCCCGCGGTCGTGCCGCTCGAGCAGCGCCGCGGCGAGGTGCGCGGTCGGATGGTCGCCGAAGTCGGCCGACACGTAACCGATGCGAAGCCGCTCGGCCGGCCGCCTGCGGTCGGCC
>JAHDYJ010000137.1:4760-11759 GCA_023383795.1 Burkholderiales bacterium
ATGGGGCCCCACACCAAACCCAGGCCACCCCGCCCGGCGGGCGCCCGGGGGGCGCCCGCCGCCGGAGCGTCGAGCCGCGGCGCGGCTGCGGCGATGCGCGCCGCCGTCTTGCGGGCGAGCCGCAGCTGGTCGTCGGCCGGCAGGCCGAGCATCATCGCCCGGAACGCGAGCGCGGGCGAGGCGAGCGGCCGGTCCGGATCCGCATCGGTGTGCACCAGCGCGCGGAAGCGCGCGAGGAAGTCGTCGCGGCTCGCCCAGTCGCATGCTTCGAGCCGATCGTAGCCGCGGACGAGGTGGATCTCGCGCGCCGTCGCGATCCAGCCGCCGTCGCTCCGCGGCAGCGCGGCGCCGAGCGCGGCAGCGTGCGCGAGCGCGGCATCGGCCTCGTCGAAGCGTGCGAGCGCGGCGAGCGCTAGGCCGCGGTCGAGCGCGGCGCCACTGTGCCGCGCATCGAGCGCGAGCGCGCGCTCGGCGGCGGCGAGCGCCTCACCGTCGCGGCCCGTGGCGAGACAGGCCTCGGCCAGGTTGAAGTGCGCGTCGGCGAGCCCCGGCTGCGCGAGCGCGAGCGCCCGGTTGTTCGCATAGGCTTCCTCCGGCCGGCCGAGCCGGGTCAGCGCGAGGCCGCGGTTGAGGCGCGGGAGGACCGCGACCGGGTCGGCCGCGAGCGCGGCGTCGTAGCGCGCGAGCGCCGCCGCCCAGTCGCCGAGCGCCTCGTGGACGAGCGCGGCGTTGAAGTTGAGCTGCGGGTCGTGCGGGTGCGCGGCGAGCAGGGCGTTCGCGCGCTCGAGCGCCTCGCCGGCGCGGCCGAGCGCGCACAGCATGCCGAGCGCGGCCTGGGCCGCCTCCAGATGCTCCGGGTTGCGGGCAAGCGCGGCGTCGAACGAAGCGAGCGCGCCGGCGAGATCGCCGAGCATGTGGCGGCTGGCGCCGAGCAGGAAGTGCGCCTCGGCGCTGGCTGCACCGGCGCAAGCCAGCGGTTCGAGTACCGCTATTGCGGCATCCGCATTGCCTCCGAGAAGCAGCGTCCGGCTGCGCTCGATCTCGCCCGTCGAGTCAGCAGGCCTCTCGAACAAAGGAAGTTTGGCTACTTCGCGAACGCGGCGGCGCCCGTCACCTCCGCAGCACCGGTCGCCGAAATCTTGTAGACGAAGCCCGCGTGTGACGCTCCGGTTCCGTAAAAGGCGCCCTTCAAATCTGTTGTGCAGCCGCTGGAGCACCCGCTTCCCGGACTGGCGGCGATCGGCCCAAGCCCTGCTGCTGAAAAGTTGTTACTAGTTGCGGTGACATTGACCGTGATACCGCTTCCCTGGAACGTGTAAACTTGGCCGCCAACGGCTGCGCTGCCCTGAACATCAACCGTGGGTGAAGCACTGATGAAATTCCCAACTAGCGTCCCAGTGAAGCTTCCGGGGGGCGACAGGCCATCCGTTGGAGCGGTTGCTCCAACCAAGTTGTACGTGAATGTCCCTGCCGTCGGGATCTGGATTGGCAGCGTCGGCAACCCGATGATGTAGTGCAAACCTTGCTCAGGCGCGTATGTGACGCTGAAAGGTGACGCGCTCGCGATACCGTCGACCGGGCCGATCCACCGGCCCCATGCCATCACTAGGACATCTTGAGTGGACGGCTCGAACGCTACTCCGTGCTCTGCATGAGCGCCTCCGGCCTGGAGCGTGAAACGCTCCGTTGGCGAGGCGAAATTTGGGCTCGCGGCGTCTTGCAGCTTACCTTGCGACGGGGTTAGCCCAACTGGCGGATCAAACTTGCCTTCACCAGCGACGAGATATGGTCCATCGACAAAAGTGTCGGACACCTGCTTGCTAAACACCACTGCGTCGAAGAATCCATCGAGCGACAACGGCGGCGTCACCGGAGATGGTGCAGTGGACGAGGTGGTGCCGACGATCGCGGTGTACTCGCCCTGCGCGTTGACGTCATTGCCGGCGACGAGCACTGCCGGACCGCTCGGCAGCGGGAATTTCTCTACGCCAGCGATCTGCCGCTCCCCGGGCTGCGGCGGCGCGAGGATCGGCTCCTCGGTGGTCTCCACCGGGTCCTCGCCCGGCGCCGGGCTCGCCTCGCCGACTTTGCCGGCCGGCACGTCGAGCTGCTTCTGGTTCGGCTTGTTGATGAACCACGTGCCGCTCGTGCCGGTCACGCGCAGCGTGCCGTCGTCGAGCAGCGCGATCACGCCGCCGGTCCCGCGGATGCCGACGGTCGCCGTCGGCGTCTGGATCTGGTACGCGCCGCGGTTCACCCGGCCGATCAGGCCGGTGACGGTGCGGAACGCGCCGCGCAGCAGGCCGAAGACGCCCCGCTCGGAGCCGTCCGTCCGGCCGGTGAAGTGGTAGTCGCGCACCTCGAACGTCGTGTTCGGCTGCAGCGAAACGTACGCCCCGTCGGTGAAGCGGAGCTGCGCGCGGCCCGCGGCGGCGGTCTCGACGCGGTCGCCGGTCATGACCTCGGCGCCCTTGCCGAGCGCGCGCAGGCGGCCGTCCTGGCCGACGGCGGTGACGCTGCCGACCGCGAAGTCCACCCGGGCGGCGGTCTGCGCGAGCGCGTCGTCGCCGGCGAACGCGGCCGAGATCAGCGCCAGCATGAGCCCCTGACGGCTCAGGCGGAAGCGTTGCCGATCGTGTGCCATCTGGTCCCTCCCCTCCCGGCGTTCCCTGCCGCCGCCGGGCCCTGCGCCAATGCCGCTAGCATAGCCGAAGCCCTGCGCGCCGAGCGCGCCGCCCTCAGAAATCGCGACGGATCGAGACGGATGTCACGGTCCGGTCGAAATCGGTGATGTCGATGTTCGAGAAATTGCGCGTGTAGGCGACCTGCGGGCGCAGGACCCACTGCGGCGCGAACCCGTAGTTGAGCCCGACGATCACGTCGAGCTGCTGGTCGCGGCGGGTGGTCAGGAAGAACGGGTCGGTGCCGTTGTAGCGCCGGTACTCGTACCCGAGCGAGGCGAATCCGACCGCCTGCGGCGTGAACGTGAGCTGGCCGCCGAGACGCACGCCGGCGGGCTTGTGCCCGAGGTAGGGGTAGCGATCGTCGCGCTCTTTCTCCTGCCCGGCGTAGCCCGACGCGAACACCACCGGCGAATACGTGGCCGCGATCGCCTGCGAGTAGGCGACGCCGCCGATCACGCGGTTGGCGTCGCGCGGCGCCTGGCTGGGATAGCGCAGCTGCGCGTACTGGCCGAAGAGCGTGACCTGCTGCGTCGGGCTCAGGTTGTGCAGCCATTGCGCCGTGCCGCCGACGGAGCGGCGGTAGCGGCTGCTGTCGACGTCGAACCACTGCCCCTGCAGGAGGCCGATCACCGCGTTGTCGCCGCGGCCCCAGCGGGCGCCGACGCTGCCGTCGATCGTGCCGGTGTTGAAGCGGTCCTCCTCGAAGTTGAACTTGCCGCTGTACGCGACCGTGCCGAGCGCCCAGATCTCGTTGGTGAGCGCGTGGCTGAGCGACGCGCCCGCTCCGAGGCCCCAGAAGCCGTCGCTGCGCTGCACGCCGAACGGGTCGAGGGTGCCGATCAGGCCGCCGAGCGCGGGCAAGGCGACGGTGGTCTTGTCGGTCGCGCTGTTCACGTTGGTGTCGTAGCCGACGGTCGCCTCGACGTACCCGCGCAGGAAGGTGCGCTGCGGCTCGAGCGCCGAAAGAAAGCGGTCGACCGCGGCGCGCGCGTCCTCGGGCAGCTCGCCGCTCGCGCGGACGGTGCGGAACTCGCGCCGCGCGTTCTCCTTCTCGCCGAGCACGAAGTAGGCGCGGGCGATCTCGGCGCGCGCCTGCAGGTAGTTCGGGTTCACCGCTAGCACGCGCTCGAGCGCGAACACCGCCTGCTGCGCGTCGCCCGCGTCGAGCGCGGCGATGCCGAGCAGATAGTCGTACTCGACCTCGCCCGCGCGCTGCGACTGCAGCGGCATCAGCAGGTCGTACGCTTCCTTCGCCTTGCGTTCCTGCAGGAGCTGCTTCGCCCGATCGGTGACCTGGTCGGCGAAGGCGCTTGGGACTGAAGTCAGGAAGAGGGCTATCGCCAGCGCGATCCGCGCTGTTCTTCTTATGCCCATCACTCCCTCCAATCAATGGCTTATTGACGGATGTTAATACGCCAAGTGAGGAAATGCCAATAGCAGGAGGGCTCGGCGGCCCGCGATCGCGCCGGCGGATGGCTGCTGCGCCGCAGCAGAGATGGCCCGACCGCCGGGAACCGGCCCCGGGCCACCGGGCGTCAAGGGGTGAAGAACTCGCGCACCCGGTCCATCCAGGACTTGGCCCGCGGATTGTGGCGCTCGCTGTCTTCCTGGGTGATCGCCTCGAACTCGCGCAGGAGCTCCTTCTGGCGCGTGGTGAGGTTGACCGGCGTCTCGATCATCACGTGGCAGAAGAGGTCGCCCGGGCTGCTCGAGCGCACGCCCTTCACGCCCCTGCCGCGCAGGCGAAAGACCTTGCCGCTCTGGGTCTCGGCCGGGATCTTGATCTTGGCCGAGCCGTCGAGCGTCGGGATCTCGATCTCGCCGCCGAGGGCCGCGGTCACGAAGCTCACCGGCATCTCGCAGTGCAGGTCGTCGTGCTCGCGCGTGAAGACGGGGTGGGGGCGGACGTGGATCTGGACGTAGAGGTCGCCCGCCGGGCCGCCGCGCGCCCCCGGCTCGCCCTCGCCGGCGAGGCGGATCCGGTCGCCCTCGTCCACGCCCGGGGGAATGCGCACCGAGAGCGTCTTGTGCGCCTTCACCCGGCCGGCGCCGCCGCAGGTGGCGCACGGGTCGGCGACGTACTTGCCGCTGCCGTGGCAGCGCGGGCAGGTCTGCTGGATCGAGAAGAAGCCCTGCTGCATGCGCACCTGGCCGTGGCCGTCGCAGGTCGGGCAGGTCTGCGGCTTGGTGCCGGCCTTGGCGCCGCTGCCGCCGCAGGTCGCGCAGGTCTCCGCGGTCGGGATGCGGATCTTGGTCTCGGTGCCGCGGGCGGCCTGCTCGAGCGTGATTTCGAGGTTGTAGCGCAGGTCGGCGCCGCGGTGCACGCTCGAGCGCGTTCGGCCGCCGCCGAAGATGTCGCTGAAGATGTCGCCGAACGCGTCGGCGAAGTTCTCGAAGCCGCGGCCGCCGAACCCGGCGCCCGCCGACGGATCGACCCCGGCGTGGCCGAAGCGGTCGTAGGCCGCGCGCTTCTGCGCATCGGAGAGGACGTCGTAGGCCTCCTTCGCCTCCTTGAAGAGGTTCTCCGCCTCCGGGTTGCCGTGGTTGCGGTCCGGATGGTGCTTCATCGCGAGCTTGCGGAAGGCCTTCTTGATGGCCTCCTCGTCGGCGTCGCGATTGACGCCGAGCACCTCGTAGTAGTCCCGCTTGGCCATCGGCCTTCAGCACTCCCCAGACACCACGCGGCCGAGTCGAGCGTCCGCGCTGCGGACGCTCCAACTCGGCCAGTCAGGGCGCCACGCGCGCGCGCCGCAGCGTCCGTTCGTCGTCACCGCGCAACGCGCGCGGGTGACGTCCTAACCCTTCTTCTCGCCGTCCTTGACCTCGGTGAACTCGGCGTCCACCACGTTCTCCTCGGACTTCTTGCGCGCGCCTTCGGCCCCGCCCTCGGCGCCGCCCTGCGTCCCGCCGGCCTGCGCCTGGGCCTCGGCGTACATCTTCTCGCCGAGCTTCTGCGCCGCGGCGGCGAGCGCCTCGGTCTTCGCCTCGATCAGCGCCTTGTCGTCGGACTTCATCGCTTCTTCGACGTCCTTCAGCGCCGCCTCGATGTGCGATTTCTCCTCGGCGCCGACCTTGTCGCCGTGCTCGGCGAGCGACTTCTTCACCGTGTGCGCGAGCGTGTCGGCCTGGTTGCGCGCGTTCACGAGCTCGTGCGCCTTCTTGTCCTCGGCCGCGTGCGCCTCGGCATCCTTCACCATGCGCTGGATCTCGTCCTCGTTCAGGCCCGAGTTCGCCTTGATGGTGATCTTGTTCTCCTTGTTCGTCGCCTTGTCCTTGGCCGAGACGTGCAGGATGCCGTTGGCGTCGATGTCGAACGCGACCTCGATCTGCGGCATGCCGCGCGGCGCGAGCGGGATGCCCTCGAGGTTGAACTGGCCGAGGCTCTTGTTCCCGCGCGCCATCTCGCGCTCGCCCTGCAGCACGTGGATGGTCACCGCGCTCTGGTTGTCGTCGGCGGTCGAGAACACCTGCTGCGCCTTGGTCGGGATCGTCGTGTTGCGCTTGATGAGCGGGGTCATCACGCCGCCGAGCGTCTCGATGCCGAGCGTGAGCGGGGTGACGTCGAGCAGCAGCACGTCCTTTACGTCGCCCTTGAGCACGCCGCCCTGGATCGCCGCGCCGACCGCGACCGCCTCGTCCGGGTTCACGTCCTTGCGCGGCTCCTTGCCGAAGAATTCGCGCACCTTCTCCTGCACCTTCGGCATGCGCGTCATGCCGCCGACCAGGATCACGTCGTTGATGTCGGAGACCTTCACGCCGGCGTCCTTGATCGCCATCCGGCAGGGCTCCATCGTGCGCTCGACCAGCTCCTCGACCAGGCTCTCGAACTTCGCCCGCGTGATCTTCATCGTCAGGTGCTTCGGCCCCGACTGGTCGGCGGTGATGTAAGGGAGGTTCAGCTCGGTCTGCTGCGAGCTCGAGAGCTCGATCTTCGCCTTCTCCGCCGCCTCCTTCAGCCGCTGCAGCGCGAGCACGTCCTTGGAGAGGTCGACGCCCTGCTCCTTCTTGAACTCGCCGACCACGTAGTCGATCAGGCGCTGGTCGAAGTCCTCGCCGCCGAGGAACGTGTCGCCGTTGGTGGCGAGCACCTCGAACTGCTTCTCGCCCTCGACGTCGGCGATCTCGATGATCGAGATGTCGAACGTGCCGCCGCCGAGGTCGTAGACCGCGATCTTCTGGTCCTTGCGCCCGCCCTTGTCGAGGCCGAACGCGAGCGCGGCCGCGGTGGGCTCGTTGATGATGCGCTTGACCTCGAGGCCCGCGATGCGGCCGGCGTCCTTGGTCGCCTGGCGCTGCGAGTCGTTGAAGTACGCGG
>JAHDYJ010000234.1 GCA_023383795.1 Burkholderiales bacterium
GGGTCGCGATCGGCTACCAGCTGACGCGCTGGACGCTCGCGCTGATGGACCTGGCCGGGCTCGAGCCGCAGGCGTCGTCGTTCACGCCGCACCAGGTCGACGCCGACCTGGTGCCTGCCGACCGGATCGCGCCGTGACGCGCGCCGCCACCTTGCGCCAGCGCCTGGCGCCCGGCGGCGCCGCGATGATGCTCGCGCTGCCGCTGGCCGGAATCGGGGCCATGCCGCCCCCGACCGGCTCGCCGGGCACGCCCGACGCGCCGGGCGCGCTGGCGCCTGGCGTTGCGCTGCGGCGGGTCGTGCTGCCCGACGGCGAGCTCGCCGGCCGCGCGCTGCGGGTCAGCGAAGTCGCGAGCGCGTTCGAGCCCGGCGAGGCGCTGGCCCGCGTCGAGCGCCGGTGGCGTGCGTCGGGCGATGCCGCGGTGCTGCGCGCCGGGCACGGCGAGTGGTCGGTGCTCTCCAGGCAGTCCGGCGAGGCCTTCGAGACGCTGCAGCTGCGCGCGTCGCCGCGCGGCGGCAGCGAGGGGATGCTCGCGCAGTGGAGAGGGGCGGTCGCGCCGCCGCGCGGCGAGCGGTCGCTCGCGCGGCTGCGGCCCGAGGACGCGCGCGTCGTGCGCCAGCTGCTCTCGCGGGACGCGGGCGCGCAGGGTGCGCGCACCGCCGACACGCTGATCGGGCGGCTGCCCCACACGATCGACGAGTCGGAGCGGCGCGTCGATCGTCACCTGCAGCGCGCGGGTTTCGTGCCGATGCGACAGCCCGACGCGAGACGCGGGCTCGCTTGGCGCGAGGACCGCGCGCGCTTCTACCGGGCCGCCGGCGCCGAGGTGCTGGTCACGCTGCACGCGCAGCCGCAGGGCACCGGCGTCGTCGTCTACCACGTCCGGGTGCTGCCATGACGGCAATGCCCCGAGGCGAACGCGATGGGGAGTGCGCGATGACCGCAAGCACGCAGCGCGGCCAGTCGTCGGTCGAGTACCTGCTGGTGCTGGTGCTCTTCGTGCTCGCGCTGGTCGCGGGCCCCGACAGCCCGCTCGAGCGGCTGTTCGAGGCGTTCGGCGAGCGCTACCAGGCCTACACCCACGCGATGTCGATGCCATGAAGCACCTCTTCGCTCCGCTGCGACGGGTCGTCTCGTGGTTCCAGGGCCACCGCGGCCTGCTGCTGTTCGGCGTCGCGCTGGCCTTTGGCGCACTGGCGGTGTTCGGCGCGCGCGGCTACATCGCCGAGCGGCTGGAGCTCGAGAAGGAGCGACTTGCGCCGAAGCGTGCGATGGTCCCGGTCGTGGTCGCGCGGCGCGACCTCGAACGCGGCGCGCTCGTCGCCCCCGAGAACATGGCGGTGCGCGAAGTGCCGGCCGACTACCTGCCGGGCGGCGCGATCCTCCCCGAGCGCTTCGAGCGCCACCTCGGCGCGCGGCTCGACGCGCCGATGCGCAGCGGCGAGCCGCTGCTGGCGAGCGCGATCGTCGGCGCGGACGCCGGCGGGTTCTCGGGGCGGATTCGCCAGGGCATCCGCGCGATGTCGGTGCTGGTCGACGAGGTCAATTCGGTGTCGGGCATGCTGCAGCCGGGCGACCGCATCGA
>JAHDYJ010000138.1 GCA_023383795.1 Burkholderiales bacterium
CCCCTTGTAGATCCCCTCTTTCGCGACCGCATTCGCATTTTGAGATAGGTTCTAGTCCGGACCGGTTCCGCGGGCGACGGCGCGCTTCCGCGCGGCGCCGACGATGGAACGTCCGGACCGTCGAGGACGCGGGGAGGAGCGGACCGCACATGATGCTGCACCCGGAGATCGAGTCCCTGGACCGGGACGCGCTGAAGGCGCTGCAGGCGCGCAAGCTCGCCGCGCTCGGCGAGCGCCTGGGCGCCTCGCCCGAATGGCGCGACCACTTCGCCAAGGCCGGGATGCATCCGCGCGACCTGGCGGCGGCCGATGGGCTTGCCCACGCGCCGACGCTCGAGAAGGCGGATCTGCGCGCGCGTTATCCCTTCCCGATGCTCACCGTCGACGTGTCGCGGGTGGCGCGGTTCTTCGCCACCTCGGGCACGACCGGCCTGCCGGTGCTGTTCGGCTTCACCCGCCGGGACCTGCACGAGCTCGTCGCCGTCCAGGTCGCGCGCCAGCTCTACTGCATCGGGGTCCGCCCGGGCGACCGCGGCTACCAGGGCTACGGGTACGGACTGTGGATCGGCGGCCCGTCGCACGAGCTCGGCATGGAGAAGCTCGGGGTGACCTGCTTTCCGGTCGGCCCGGGCCGCAGCGAGCTGGTGGTCCAGTGGCTGCGCGACCAGGCCTGGACCATGACGACGATCTCGCCCCTCTTCCTCGCGCATCTGGTGCGCGTCGCGCGCGAGCACGGCATCGATCCGAGGAAGGACTGGGCGCTGCGCCGGGCGATCATCGGCGGGCAGTCGGTGTCGCGCGCCTTCCGCGAGCAGCTCGAGGCCGAGCTGCCGGCGGGCTTTCGCGCCTTCAACACCTACGGCACGACCGAAGCCGGCGGGCCGAACGTCGGTACCGCGTGCCCTTATTCGCACGACCGCGACGAGATGCACCTCATCAACGAGGACACGCTGCTCACCGAGATCCTCGACCCGAAGACGCTGCAACCGGTCGGGCCCGGCGAGGTCGGCGAGATCGTGGTGACCACGCTCGACAAGGAGGCCTCGCCGGTGGTGCGCTGGCGCACCCGCGACCTGGTGCGCGTCTCCGCGCGGCCCTACGACTGCGAGTGCGGCCGCCGCGGCATGCCGACCATCGGCCGGATCATCGGCCGCTCGGACGACATGCTCAAGGTGCGCGGCGTGCTGGTGTTTCCGTCCCAGATCGAGGATGTCGTCGCCGGGACGCCCGGCACGGTCAAGGAAGCCTGGCAGATCTACGTCGACATGGTCGAAGGCACGCCCGAATCGGTGACCGTCGCCATCGAATGCGAAGCCGGCTACGCCGGCAAGCCGTCGGAGCTCGCCGACGCCGTGGCGCGCAGCCTCTCGAGCCGCCTCGGCCTCAAGGTTCCGGTCGAATGTCATCGACAAGGCACGCTGCCGCGCTACGAAGCGAAGGCGCGGCGGGTCCTGGTCAAGGAGCGCGGATGAAATACACCACCGACTTCGGGTACGAGATCAAGCCGGTCTACGGGCCGGGCGACGTCGCGGGGATCGAATACGAGCGCGACCTCGGCGATCCCGGACGCTTTCCCTACACCCGCGGCTACCACGCGAACGGCTACCGCGGGCGCATGTGGACCCGCCGGATGACCGCCGGCCTCGGCTCGTCCAGGGACACGAACGAGCTGCTGAAGAAGTATCGCGAGATGGGCCAGCGCGGCGGCCTGTGCGTCATCCACGACCGCCCCTCCTCCTCGTGCATCGACGCGGACCACCCGATGGCGCGGCGCGAGAACGGCGTGCTCGGCTGGCCCGGCAGCTCGTTGCTCGAGTTCGAGGAGCTGATGGAGGGCGTCCCGCTCACCGGTCAGTCGATCACGCTGCTCGGCTGCTGCGCACCCTCGTCGCTGCGTCTCGCCTACGTCATCGCCCTCGCCGAGAAGCGCGGCGACGCCCTCGCCGAGATCCACGGCAGCGTGACCGAGTCGCCGTTCAGCAACGTCTTCGGCCAGACCGACGTGCAGCCGTTCGATCTCAACATGAAGCTCTTCCTGGATACCGCCGAGCACATCGTGCGCAACCGCATCCGCATGAGGAGCGGCCTGGTCGGTCAGCACTTCCAGGAGTCCGGCGGCAACAACGCCCAGGTCCTGGCGATCGAGCTCTCGATGCTGAAGGAGGTCTGCAGCCGCCTGGTGAACGAGCGCGGCCTCGATTTCGACGACGTGATGCGGTTGCCTTACCAGCTGGTGAGCATCGGCACGCGCTTCTTCGAGGAGGTCGCGAAGGTGCGCGCGCTGCGCCGCATGTGGGCGAAGATGGCGAAGGAGCACTTCGGTGCGAAGCAGGAGAAGTCCTGCCAGCTGCTGATCGCGGTGCACACCTCGGGACGGACCATGACCTACCAGCAGCCGCTGAACAACATCGTGCGCTGCGCCATCCAGACGCTCGCCGGCGCCATGGTCGGGTGCACGGCGATCGACAACGCCACGCTCGACAATGCGTACGCGGAGCCATCGCCGCTCGCGGCGCTCATGTCGCTCAACACCCAGCACATCGTGGCCGTGGAGACCGGGGCAGCCGACGTGGTGGATCCGCTGGCCGGCTCCTATTTCGTCGAGCGCCTCACCAGCGAGGTGGAGGCGGCGGGGTATCGCATCCTCGCGGAGATCGATGCGCGGGGCGGTCTCGTCGCCGCGATCGAGAGCGGCTACATCGAGAAGATGCTGAACGAGGAGGCCAACAAGAAGTTCCGTGAGCTCGACAGCAAGGAGCGGCTGGTCGTCGGCGTCAACCACCTCGCCATCCCGCCGGAAGAGGAGCCGTTCAAGATCCCGGTCCGGGAGGTCGAGGCGAGCGACTCCGAGGCGATCGCCGAGCGCATGGCGGCATGGAAGCGGACCCGCGACATGGCGCAGGTCGAGGCGAGCGTGCGCCGGCTCTACGCCGACGCCGGCAAGGGCGACCGGTTCAACCTGATGCCCGCCATCATCGACGCGGTCAAGGCCTACGCCAGCGCCGGCGAGATCATCGGGACGATCCGCGTCGCGCGCGGCCTCAAGTACGATCCGTTCGACATGATCCGCTGCCCGTTCGCGCTCGGCTGAGCCCGCGGCGCCCGCGACGATGGGAACGACGCCATGACCCGGGGACGCGGCATCAAGGTGCTCGTTTCGATGATCGGCCTCGACAGCCACACCACCGGCGCGCAGGTGGTCGCGACGCTGCTGCGGGACGCCGGTTTCGAGGTCGTCTATCTCGGGGTCAACCAGAGCCCGGCCATGATCGTCGGCGCCGCCATCCAGGAGGACGTCGACGTGATCGGCATCAGCTCGCACGCCTCGAACTTCGCGCTGATCGAGGAGCTCATGGCGCTCGTGACGGAGAACGGGCTCGCCGACGTCCCGGTCGTCTGCGGGGGCAACATCCCGCCGAGCCAGCTCGGCAAGCTGAAGGCGCTGGGCGTCGCGCGGTTCTTTCCGCCCGGAACCCCGAGCGACGCGATCGTCGAGTACCTGGGCGGCCTCGGACGCGGCGGGCGCGCGCCCTCGCTTCGGGAACGGGTGACGGGTGATGAGTGATGGGTGGTGATCGCGCCGGCTTCCATGCTTGCGCACCGCCGCCCCTTGCGCCGGTATCCGTTGCCGCTCACCGCTCGCTGATTACCCACAGGCCTCCGCCGCTGCCATCACCCATCACCCTTCTCCAGCTCTCCCACCCTCACGCCCACGAGCCGCACCGGGCGGTCGAGCGGCAGCCGCTGCAGGCACGCGAACGCGGCGCGGCGGATGACTTCCGCGGCGTCGGTCGGCGCGGCGAGCGTGTGCTGGCGCGTGTGCGTGTCGAAACCGGTGAAGCGGATCTTGATGCCGATGCGCCGGCCGCGGTAGCCGTCGGCGCGCAGCTCCCCGGCGAGCTCGCGCGCGAGCTCGGCGATCGTGCGCCGGATCGTCTGCACGTCGCGCGTGTCCTGCTGGAACGTGGTCTCGCGGCTGTGCTCCTTCGGCTCCCAGTGCGTGACGAGCTCGCGCTCGTCGATGCCGCGCGCCGCCTCGTACAGGAACTCGGCGCGCGCGGCGCCGAACTCGGCGACGAGCCGCGCCGCCGGCAGTCCGGCGAGCTCGCCGATCGTCCGGACGCCGAGGCGCGCGAGGTGCGCCTCGGTCACCGGGCCGATCCCTGGCACCTTGCGCACCGGAAGCGCCGCGATGCGCCCGGCGGCGTCCTCCTCGGTGAGGATCGTGAGCCCGTCGGGCTTCTGCAGATCGGAGGCGATCTTCGCCAGGCGTTTGTTCGGCGCGATGCCGACCGAGCAGGTAAGACCCGTCGCCGCGTGCACGCGGCGCTTGATCTCGCGCCCGATCTCCTCCGCGCTTCCCGGCAGGGCCGTGACGTCGAGGTAGGCCTCGTCGATCCCCGCATCCTCGAGGACCGGTGACACCGTCAGGAGCGCCGCCTTCACCTTCTGCGACACCGCCGAGTACGCGCGGTGATCCACCGGCAGGAACACCGCCTCCGGGCAGAGCCGGAACGCGGTCCTGAGCGGCATGGCCGAGTGGATGCCGTAGCGGCGCGCCTCGTAGGACGCGGTCGACACCACGCCGCGCGCCTGCGGATCGCCGCGACCGCCGATCACGAGCGGCTTGCCCGCGAGCTCCGGCCGCCGCTGGCGCTCGACCGCGGCGAAGAAGGCGTCCATGTCGATGTGGGCGATGCGGCGCATGCGCGGATGCGTGGGAGAGCGCGGACCCCTCCCCATCCCTTCGCCGGAAAGGGGGCGGGCAGGGCGAGGGTGCGTATCGTCGCATACGCGCCGGCATGCGGCCGCGCGCGGATCGGGCATCGCCGAAAGCGGGTAAAATTGCGCCCTTTCCGGAAGTTCTCCACCCGTCCCCAATCGATTCCAGCAGGAGGCGAGCCATGACGACCGACATGCGCAGGACCGCGCTAGCCATGGTGGCCAAGGGCAAGGGCATCCTTGCCGCCGACGAGTCCACCGGCACCATCGAGAAGCGCTTCAAGTCGATCAACGTCGAGAGCACCGAGCCGAACCGCCGCGCCTATCGCGACATGCTGTTCACCGCCAAGGGCCTCGAGCACCACGTGAGTGGCGTGATCCTGTACGACGAGACGATCCGCCAGAGCTCGCACGACGGCGTGCCGTTCGCGAAGTTGCTCGCGTCGAAGGGCATCATTCCCGGCATCAAGGTCGACGCCGGCGCGAAGGATCTCGCGCTCTGCCCGGGCGAGAAGGTGACCGAGGGCCTCGACGGGCTCGCGAAGCGCTGCGCGGAGTACGTGAAGCTCGGCGCGAAGTTCGCGAAGTGGCGCGCGGTGATCACGATCGGCCGCGACATGCCGACCACGACCTGCATCGCCGGGAACGCGCACGCCCTCGCGCGCTACGCCGCGATCTGCCAGGCCGCGGGCCTGGTGCCGATCGTCGAGCCCGAGGTGCTGATGGACGGCGACCACACCATCGAGCGCTGCGAGGAAGTCACCGAGTGGACGCTGAACGCCGTCTACCAGGCGCTCTACATCAACCGCGTCACGCTCGAGGAGACGGTGCTCAAGCCCTCGATGGTGATCTCCGGCAAGGACTGCGCCAAGCAGGCCGGCGTCGCCGAGGTCGCCGAGCGCACGGTCAGGATCCTAAAGCGTTGCGTGCCGGCGGCCGTCGCCGGCATCGCGTTCCTGTCGGGCGGCCAGTCGGACGAGACCGCGACCGAGCACCTGAACGCGATGAACAAGGCCTATGCCGGCGAGCTGCCGTGGAACCTCACGTTCTCGTACGGCCGCGCGCTGCAGCACCCCTCGCTCACCACCTGGAAGGGCGCGGCGGCCAACGTCGCGGCCGCGCAGGCGGCGCTCTTGCACCGCGCGCACATGAACGGGCTCGCGACCAAGGGCCAGTACAAGCGCGAACTCGAGCGGCAGGCGGCCTGAGCCGCGCGGCGCCGCCGGGCACATCCGCCGCCGTTCGCGACTCGAGGCCAAGATCGCGCGGCCGTGCACGCAGCCCTCTTCGAGTCGGACATCGCGAGCTTGCCGCGCGTCGGCCGCGGCAAGGTCCGCGACCTGTACGCGGTCGACGAGCGGCGCCTCCTGATCGTCACCACCGATCGCCTGTCGGCGTTCGACGTGGTGCTGCCCGACCCGATCCCGTACAAGGGCGCGGTGCTCACGGCGCTCTCCGAGTTCTGGTTCGGGCGCCTCGGCCACATCGTGCCGAACCATCTCACCGGCATCGCGCCCGAGTCGGTCGTCAAGACCGACGTCGAGCGCGCGCAGGTGCGCGGCCGGTCGGTGGTCGTAACCCGCTATGCGCCGCTGCCGATCGAGGCCGTGGTGCGCGGCTACATCATCGGCTCGGGGTGGAAGGACTATCAGGCGACCGGCGCGGTGTGCGGCATCCGGCTCCCGCCCGGATTGCGCCAGGCCGACCGGCTCCCGGAGCCGATCTTCACGCCGGCCACCAAGGCCGAGGCCGGCAGCCACGACCAGAACATCGCCTTCGCCGAGGTCGA
Organism: Burkholderiales bacterium; assembly: GCA_023383795.1. Taxonomy (GTDB): domain Bacteria; phylum Pseudomonadota; class Gammaproteobacteria; order Burkholderiales; family SG8-39; genus JAABRB01. The sequence continues at coordinate 6,512 of JAHDYJ010000138.1, forward strand.
GCGCCTGGTCGGGCCGGAGCGCGCGGCCGAGGTGCGCGAGGTATCGCTCCGGCTGTACCGCGAGGCGGCCGGGTACGCCGCCGGCCGCGGCATCATCATCGCCGACACCAAGTTCGAGTTCGGGCTGGACGAGGCCGGCAGGCTCTTCTGGATCGACGAGGCGCTGACCGCCGACTCCTCGCGCTTCTGGCCCGCCGACGAGTACCGGCCGGGCGCGAGCCCGCCGTCGTTCGACAAGCAGTACGTGCGCGACTACCTCGAATCGCTCGACTGGGACAAGCGCCCGCCGGCGCCGCGCCTCGCGCCGGAGGTGATCGCGCGCACCTCCGCGAAGTACCGCGAGGCGCTCCATCGCCTCACCGGCCGCACGCTCGAGGAGTGACATGGCGAAGAAGAGCAAGCCGATCGAAGGCGAGGTCGCGAACGCGCTGGTCGGCGTCGTGATGGGCAGCGAGAGCGACTGGGAGGTGATGCAGCACGCCGCCGCCGTCTTGCGCGACTTCGGCGTGCCCTACGAGGCGCGGGTGGTCTCGGCGCACCGCACGCCGGACGACATGTTCGAGTACGCGACCGCCGCTGCGAAGCGCGGACTGCGCGCGATCATCGCCGGCGCCGGCGGCGCGGCTCATCTTCCGGGGATGCTCGCCGCGAAGACGACCGTCCCGGTGCTCGGCGTCCCGGTGCCTTCGCGCTACCTTCAGGGCGAGGACTCGCTCCTCTCGATCGTGCAGATGCCGAAGGGGATCCCGGTCGCGACGTTCGCGATCGGCGAGGCCGGCGCCGCGAACGCCGGGCTCTTCGCGGTCGCGATGCTCGCCGCGGACGACCCCGCGCTCGCCGGGCGCCTGGCGCGGTTCCGCAGCGAGCTCGCCGAAAAGGTGCGCGCGATGAAGCTGCCGTCGGCCGAATGAACGGCGGCGTGATCGCCCCGGGCGCCTGGCTCGGCCTGCTGGGCGGCGGCCAGCTCGGCCGCATGTTCACGATGGCCGCGCAGAGCATGGGCTACCGCGTCGCGGTGCTCGATCCGAGCGACCGCGCGCCCGCCGCGGCGGTGGCCGACCGGCACATTCGCGGCGAGTGCACCGACCAGTCCGCCCTCGACGAGCTCGCGCGCCTCGCCCAGGCGGTCACCACCGAGTTCGAGAACGTGCCCGCGCGCTCGATCGCCTACCTCGCCGAGCGCTGCCGCGTGTCGCCGCGCGCCGACGCGGTCGAGGTCGCGCAGGACCGCATCCGCGAGAAGGAGTTCGTGCAGTCGTGCGGGATTCCCGTCGTGCCGTGGGCGCGCGCGACCGCGCGGGCAGAGATCGAGCGCGCGCCGGCCGAGCTCTTCCCGGGCATCCTGAAGCTCTCCCGCCTCGGCTACGACGGCAAGGGCCAGGCGCGCGTTGCCTCGCGCGAGGAGGCGCTCGCCGCGTTCGACGCCTTCGAGCGCCGGCCGTGCGCGCTCGAGCGGCTGGCGCCGCTCGAGCGCGAGGGCGCGGTCATCGTGGCGCGGCGCGCGCCGGGCGATCTCGTCCACTTCCCGGTCGCCGAGAACCGGCACGCGCGCGGCATCCTGGACACGACCATCGCGCCGGCGCGCATCGGCCGCGAGCTCGCCGAGCGCGCCGCCGCGGCGGCCGAGCGCATCGCCGAGCGGCTCGACTACGTCGGCGTGCTCTGCGTCGAGTTCTTCGTGCTGCCGCGCGGCGAGCTGGCGGTGAACGAGATCGCCCCGCGGCCGCACAACTCCGGGCACTTCACCATCGACGCGTGCATCACCTCGCAGTTCGAGCAGCAGGCGCGCATCCTCGCCGGGCTGCCGCTCGGCGCCGCCACCCAGCACTGCCCGGCGGTGATGGTCAACCTGCTCGGCGACCTGTGGCGCACGGGCGCGCCGGACTGGACGAAGGTGCTCGCCCGCCCCGCGGCGAAACTCCATCTCTACGGCAAGGACGAGCCGCGGCCGGGCCGCAAGATGGGCCACTACACCGTGCTCGCCGGGCACGTCGAGACGGCGATCGAAACGGCGGAGGCGATTCGCGCCGAGCTCGGGTTCCAAGCGCGCGCCTGAAGGACGCAGCGGCGCGGTATCGTTCGAGGAGATGAGCGTGCGACCCAAACCTCTCGTACGCGAGATGGCGCGGCCGCGATCGTGAAGACAGCCGCCAAGAGGATCAGAATGCAGCAGGAAGGCGAACAGCCGCAGCCCGATGCGGACGCCGCGCCCGGTCCGGAGCCGACCGGCGCGCCGCCCGGCGACGCGGCCGCGGCCGCCACCGTCGCGGAAGCGGCCGCGCCGGCGGCGCCGGCGATCGTCGTCGAGGCGAGCGACGCGTCGATCGCGCGCGCGGCGGCGATGCTGCGCACGGGCGAAGTGGTGGCTTTCCCTACCGAGACCGTCTACGGCCTCGGCGCCGACGCGCTGAACCCGGCGGCCGTCGCGCGCGTGTTCGAGATCAAGGGTCGGCCGCTCGATCACCCGGTGATCGTTCATCTCGCCTCGGCGGACGATCTCGCCGAATGGGCGGTCGGGATTCCCGACGCCGCGCGGCGGCTCGCCGAAGCCTTCTGGCCCGGGCCGCTCACGCTGATCCTCCGGCGCGCGCCGCAGGTTCCGGACGCGGTGACCGGCGGGCAGGACACGGTGGGCCTGCGCGTGCCCTCGCATCCGGTCGCGCGCGCGCTGCTCGAGGCCTTTCGCGGGGTCGAGGGCGACCGGCGCTGGACCGGCATCGCCGCGCCCTCGGCCAACAAGTTCGGGCGTATCAGCCCGACCGCGGCCGAGCACGTGCGCGCGGACCTGGGCGGCGCGGTCGAGCTGATTCTCGATGGCGGCGCCGCCGAGGTCGGCATCGAGTCGACGATCGTCGATCTATCGGGCGCGCATCCGGTACTGCTGCGTCCGGGCGCGATCGGTGTCGCGGAGATCGAGCGCGTGCTCGGCGAGGCACCGCGCGCGCCGGAGGCGCGGGCGCCGCGCGCGCCCGGCCGGCATCCCGTGCACTATGCGCCGCGCGCGAAGCTGAGGCTGCTCAAGCGGGTCGCGATGCTCGAGGCGCTTGCCTCGCACAAGGGGCAGCGGGTGGGCGTGCTCGCGCTCGAGGTGACGGTGCCGCGGCTCGCGGCCGGCCTGCAGCGCGTGGTGCCCGCGGTGCCCGCGCGCTACGCGCACGAGCTCTATGCGCATCTGCGCGCGCTCGATGCGCAGAACGTGAGCCAGATCCTGGTCGAGCTTCCGCCGCAGACGCCGTCCTGGGCCGCGATCAACGACCGGCTTGCGCGCGCAGCGCGCGGCGGCGAGGAAGGGCTGGAGGACGCGGCCTGACTCGCCGTGAGGAGTGGGGAGTGAGGAGTGGGGAGTGAGGAGTGAGGGGCGGAACCCCCACACCAGCCTTACCGTCAGCCGGACGGCTCGCGAAACGACTCCTGGCTCCTCAGCCCTCGCTCCGCACCGACTTCAGTCAGCCCGCCTTGTACGAGACGAGCTCGTAGAGCGAGCGGGTGCCCGGCAGCGGCGACTGCATCCGGTTGTACCGGTTCTCGAAGTACTCCTCGATCACCTGCAGCTTGACGGCGCCCTTGACGTCCGGGGCATACCACTCGGTTTCCCAGCGCAGGGTAGGACCGCGGAACGGGTCGAAGTCGCCGAGGTCGATCCGGCGCTCGATGCGCAGCGCGCGGAACTCGCCCGCCGGCACCTTCACGGTTTCCCAGCCGACCACCTTGCCCTGGATCAGCGTCTCGCGCTTCTCCCGGCTCGCAGCGTCGTCGCGGACCACCTTCTGCGTCCAGCGCTCGCCCTCGCGCAGCGGGAAGGGCGCCAGGGTCAGCGCGGGTGTGAGCGGGCCTTCGGCGCGGTCGCTCAGCGTGCCGGCCGCCAGGCTGCCCGGTCCGCTGTAGCGCTCCTCGTGACGGGCCTGCCCCTCGGCGGCCCCGGTCGCGATCCGGAGCTCGTTCGCACCGGCCGCCGTCACCGCCCGGGTGACGATGCCGAGGTCGGCGTGGTTGTAGAGATTGGTCAGGCGGTAGTTCCACGTGTCGCCGCTCTTGAGCGCCGGGGCGGCGGTCTGGGCGGCGGCCGGCAGGGCGGCCGCGGCGAGCAGCGCGGCGGCGAGCGTGTTCCGGATCGGGTGTCTCATCACGGTCTCCTCGGGGTGCGACAGCTTCGACACGCCGCCGTCCGGCGGGTTCCGGCGCAGGGGCGGGGCGCGCCGGTGATGCGGGGAGCGGCCGCCGCCGGATGCCGCCGGCGGCCGGCCCGTCAGGCCTTCTTGGCCGCCGCCTTCGGTGCCGCCGCCGGCGCCGGCTTTCCTCTGTTCCGCCGCGCAAGCAGCCGCCCGAAGTTGTCGAGCGAGAGGAGGTGGGCGTAGACGCGCCCGGTAATCCCCTTCTTGAAGAGGTTCTTGTGCTGCGCGGCGTTCAGGTGTTCGAGCTTCTCCTCCTTCACGCGGTACATGCCCGACAGGTTGACGGGGGTCCCGCCGGTCTCGGTTGCCTGCAGCGTGAACGGCTCGAGCAGCGCGTAGTCGGCCAGGATCGCGCACATCTCGCGGGTGCGCTCGAGGTCCGCCTCGTACTCGCGCAGGAGCTTCTCGATGTTCTGCCATTTCGCGAGCGGCTCGCCCTTCTCGTCGAACATCTTCTCGCCGTCGGCAGCGACGTAGGTCTTCTCGACGCAGATCAGGCGGTTCGACTGCTCCTTCTTCTCGAGCGTCACGCGCGCCATGCAGAAGGGGTAGCGCCGCACATAAGCCGGCACGTACATGTCCGCGAGCCAGTGGCCGTCCTTCACGAACAGGTTCTCGCCGTTCGCGAGCCCGACCACCGCCACCGCCGCGAAGGTCTGTCCGTTGTCGCCCGAGGCGAACACGATCGGGTAGTCGTGCGCCACGACCCGGAATTCGGAGAACGAGATCGGCATCGCGTTCGTCGCGGCGCAGAACTCCGGCACGACGCCGGGCGCCGGCAGCTTCACGGCCTGGGTCTTCTGGAGCGGAACGATCTCGCGGTAGCCGAACGGAGGGGTGATCTGCATGTGGGCGGGTTCCCTTGACCGGACGGGGGCCCAGTGTACCCCCGGCCCATGGGCGCCGGATTGCCGCGGTGCCCGTCGAGCGGTTAAAATCCCTGTCTTCCGGGGACGTAGCTCAGCTGGGAGAGCGTCGCGTTCGCAATGCGAAGGTCGGGAGTT
>JAHDYJ010000139.1:0-223 GCA_023383795.1 Burkholderiales bacterium
GCCCTCGCCGTGCCCTGGTGGATCGGCTTCATGGTCCACACGATCGCGGGCGAGCGCCTCGAGCTCACCCGCTTCCTGCCGCCGGCGCCGCTCGCCCGCGCGGTCTTCGTCGCGATCGTCGCCGGCGTGATCGCCGGCGCCGGGCGAGGCCCCGGCGCGCCCCGCGGCCGGACGCGCGTCCGAGGGGCCGCCCGCCACCCCCGCGGCCGGGGGGTCCCGACGG
>JAHDYJ010000139.1:233-11686 GCA_023383795.1 Burkholderiales bacterium
CGCGCCGCGCGCCGGCACGCTCGTCCTCGGCGCCGCCCTCCTCGCGCTCGCCGCGTGGCTCCTGAAGCAGGACATCGCGCGGCGCACCGTGCGCCAGCGCGGGCTCACCCGCTTCATCGCGGTGTGCCTGCTCTCGGGCTATCTCTGGCTCGGCCTCGCCGGGGCGATCGTCGTCGCGGCCGGCGGGCTCCAGCCGGGCGCGGCGAGCTACGACGCCGCGCTGCACGCCGTGATGCTCGGCTTCGTCTTCTCGATGGTGTTCGGGCACGCGCCGGTGATCTTCCCGGCGGTGCTGAAGGTCGCGGTCCCCTACTCGCCGGCGTTCTACGGCGCGCTCGCCGTGCTGCACGTCTCGCTCGTGGTGCGTCTCGCCGGCGATCTCGCCGCGAGCTACGCGTGGCGCGCGGCCGGCGGCATGCTGAACGCGCTCGCGCTCGCGCTCTTCATCCTCGGGACGGTCGCCGCGGTGTGGCGCGGCCGTTCGGGTGATGGGTGATGGGTGATGGGTGATGGGCGATGGGTGATGGATGCGACGCGCGCGGCAATGGGGCGCACGCTGGATGGGAAGCCCCTCGCCGCTGACGCGTCTTCCCTCTACCGCCTGCGCGACCCCTCGTCACCCATCACCCATCACCCGTTTCCCATCACCGCATTCCGAGCGCCGCGTCGCGTTCGGCCTTCGGCAGCGCCGCGAGCCGCCTCACCGCCGCGTAGAAGCGCACGAGATCGCCGCCCTCGCGCGCGAGCAGGCGCTCGAACGCCGGCACGAGCTCGGTGTAGGAGGCGATCGCGGCGAGGTGCGCGTTGCCCGGCTTCCGCGCGAAGAACGGGTCGAAGCCGGCGTAGCCGCCCCAGGCGGCCTTCAGCGCCGCGTAGTCCATCGCGAGCTCGGCGAAGGCCCGCGCCTTGCCCGCGCGCTTCGCGGCGTCCGGAATCGGCTCGGCGTACAGCGCCTGGAGCCGGGCGCGGTAGCGCAGCATCAGCGCGATGAACTCGCGCTTGCGCGCCTGCAGCGCATCGTAGTCGCGCCGGTCGGCGTCCGGCGCGCCGTGCGCGAACCACGCCTGCACGCCGGCGCGCTCGACCGCCACCGCGAAGGACTCGTTGAACATCGTGTCGTCCTTGACGTAGACGACCTGGTGCGCGAGCTCGTGGAAGATGATCCGCGCGAGCTCGCCCTCGGGGTAGCCGATGAAGGTGTCGAGCACCGGGTCGTCGAACCAGCCGAGCGTCGAGTACGCCGGCACGCCGCCGATGTACACGTCGAGCCCCTGCGCGGCGAGCTCGGCGCCGTGGCGCTCGGCGTCCGCGGCCGCGTAGTAGCCGCGGTAGCTCACGCAGCCCGCCACCGGGAAGCACGACTGCTTCGGCTCGACCGAGAGCTCCGGCGCCGCCACGACGTTCCACACGACGTAGGGCCGGCCGAGCTCGGCGTAGCTGCGGTAGCTGCCGTTGTCGGGCAGCCCGAGCTCGCGGCTCGCGAAATCGCGGATCGCGAGGGCCCGCTCGAGCCGCGCGCGCAGCGCGGGCGGGGTCGACGGGTCGGCGAGCCGCGCGGCGATCGGCTGCGCGCGCCGCATGACCTCCAGATGTCCCCGGATCGCCTGCGCGTAGTACTCGGTCGTCGCGCAGCCCGCGAGCGCCGCCCCCGCCGCGAGCGCGGCAATCCACCGCAGCGCGCGCGGGGGCCTCATCGCGCGAACCGTCCGTCCTGCAGGAAGTGCGCGACCTGCCGCGCCACCTCCGGGGAGAAGAGCATGCCGCTGTGGCTCACCCGGAGCGCGATGGCGTCGCGCGCCTGCGGGTGCCGAGTCTCCTCGACCAGCACCGCGCCGTCCCCCGCGCCCGCCACCGGCGCCAGCATGGCCGCCATGCCGAGGCGCCGCGTGCCGGCGAGCGTGCCGATCTCGATGCGCGGGTCGACCTCGAGCGACGGCGGCGCGGCGAGGCGCCGCGCGCCCGAGCCGACCAGCGCGCGGCCCCAGGCGGTCGCGAGCAGCCGGCGCACCGCGGCCGCGCCGCGCACGGGCGCGCCGAGGAGCACGACGCGGCGCACGCGCGGATCCGGTCGCGCCTGCAGGCTCGCAAGCAGCGTCACGCCGCCGAGACTGTGGCCGACCAGGTGCAGCGCCGGCGCCTCGATCGCACCCAGGAAGCGTGCGAGCGACGCCGCGTTGGCGTCGATGTCGCGCGCGAGCGAGGGATAGCCGAAGAGATGCGTGGCGTAGCCCTGCGCGGCGAGCCGCCGCGCGAGCGGCAGCATGATGAAGCGGTTCATCCACAGCCCGTGCAGGAGGACGACCGCCTCGCGCGCGCTCGCGCCGCCGGGCGTGCCGGCGCTCACGCGCGCGCTCCCGCGCCGGCGGCCGGCCGGCCGGCCGCGATCAGGCGCACGCCGACCGCGAGCGGCAGCACCGCGAACGCAGCGAAGCCCCACTGGTAGCCGCCGGTCGCCCAGACCAGCGCGGCGAACGCCGGCGGCCCCGAGAGCGCGCCGAAGAAGGTGAAGAACTGCGTGCCGCCGGTCGCCGCGCCGACCTGGCCCTCGGGCGCGCGGCGCGCCACCTCGGCGAGGTACACGCCGTTCCAGCCGACCGCCGACGCGCCGTACGCGGCGCCGAGCGCGACGAGCGCGCCGACCGGCCAGGTCGGCGTGGCGGCGGCGGTCGCGAGCCCGCATGCCGCCGAGCCGACGCCGAGCAGCGCGAGCACGATGCGCGGCGCGAGCAGCCGATCGGCGATCGCGCCCCAGACGACGCGGCCGACGACGCCGGCGGCATGCGCCGCGGAGTAGATCAGTCCCGCGGTCACCAGGGACAGGCCGAGCCCCAGGTTCAGGAACGGCACGAGATAGGTGATCACCACGAGCTGCACCTGCGCGAACACGAACGACGAGACCGCGAGGTCGCGCAGCGCCGGCGTGGCGAGCACCAGCCGCACCGGCGCGCCGATCCGCGCGAGGCTCCGGCGCGGCGCGCGGGGGATCCTCCGCGAGCCCTCGCCCTCGCGAGGTTTCGCCGCGAACCGCGCGCGCATCGGCTGCATCGCGACGGCGGCGACGACGCAGGCCCCGGCGAGCACGGCGAGCGTCCACTGCCAGCCGATCGCGAGCGCGAGCGGCGGCGCGACCGCGCCGGCGATCGCGCCGCCGATCGGCACGCCGGTCTGCTTGATCGAGAAGATGAGCGCCATCATCGGGCGCGGCGTGGCCGCGGCGAGGATGTGCGAGCTGGTCGGCGTGACGAGCCCGTAGCCGTAGCCGATCAGGATCGCCGCCACCGGGACGAGCGTCGCCCACCCCGGCGCGCCGGCGACGAGGCCGAGCGCGCACAGCACGAGCGCGAGCTGGCAGACGCGCAGCGAGCCGAGGCCCGCGATCAACCCGCCGATGGCGAGCCCCGACAGCATCGCGAGGAGGTACGCGGCGGCGACGAAGATGCCGATCGCCTGCGGCGCGACGCCGAGGTCGACCGCCGCCGCAGGCGCCAGCACCGCCGGCGCGATGATCGCGATCGCCGCGAGCGTCTGCGTCGCCAGCGTGACGGCGACTGCCTGGACCATCGTGCGGTTCATGGGCAGGACGCGGTCGGGGCGCGCGCGGCGCGCACCGGCCGCGGCCGCGACGCGATCACTCCACCTCGATCGTCCCGCGCGCGACGACCTGCACGCGCGTCTCGCCGCCCTCGAACACCGGCGGCGGCGCGTCGGCGCCCGCCGGCGCCGCGCGCGCCATCGCCATCGCCCGCGGCGGCGGCGCGACGCCGCCCGTGTTCAGCGCGACGCGGCGGACGCGGTAGGACTGCCCGCCGAGCGCCCGGCGCGCGACGTCGGCGCGCGCGCGGAACGCCGCGATCGCCTCGGTGACGAGCTCGTCCTCGACGCGCCGGCGCAGCTCGGGCGACACGGCGAAGGCGATGCCGCCGAGCTGCATCGACGGCTGCAGCTTCGCGGCGAGCTGCGCGATCGCCTGGAAGTCGCGGCTCTCGAGCCGGATCTCGGCGCGTCCGCGCCAGCCGACCAGCTTCTGGTTGCGGTCGTAGACCGGGTAGGTGTGCGTCTGTCCGCTCGACACCTTGACGCCCTCGAACTTCGCGGCCACGCCCACCGCTTCGGCGGTGGCGCGGTTGAGCGTCGCGGCGACCTCGGCCGGCGCCGCGGCGTTCGCTTCCGCGAAGAGGGCCGCGGTCATCAGGTCGTTCGGCACCTCGCGCGAGACCGCGGCCTCCAGCTCGACCTGGTTGTAGCGCGGCTCCTCGGCCGCGCGCGCCGGCGCGGCGGCGAGGGAGAAGGCGAGCGCCGACGCGGCCAATGCGGCGGCGGGAACGTGCAGGAGCTTCGACATCCGGAAATCCTTTCGTGACGCGGCGGCACGCCGCGGGCGGCAGCGGGCGAAGCCCGGTCCGGCTCGCGCCGCGGGAGGCATTCTAGAACCTATCCCGGAATCGCAGCAGCGCTTCGTCGGGCGCACGGGATCGGTTGTCTCCACTCGAGACAAGTCCGGGCGCGCCGGAATGCTCAGGTCACCCGGCAGCGCGCGACCGCGGCCTCGTTCCAGGCGATGCCGGCGCCCGGCCGTTCCGGAATCACCGCGTGCCCGTCCTCGATCGCGATCGGCTCGGCGAGGATCGGCGCGGCCCAGTCGACGTACTCCAGCCAGTGCGCGGTCGGCGTCACCGCCAGCAGGTGCGCGCTGATCTCCGGATAGAGATGGCTCGACATCGGCATCGCGTGCTCCCCGGCGATCGCCGCCGCGCGCAGCCAGCCGGACACCCCGCCGATCTTCATCGCGTCCGGCATGACGTAGTCGCAAGCCCGCGCGGCGAGCGCGCGGGCCATGTCGTGCGGCCCCCAGAAGCTCTCGCCCGCCATGACCGGCGTGGCGAGCGCCGCGGCGATGCGGGCGTTGCCGGCGTCGTCGTCCCAGCGCGTGGGCTCCTCGATCCACGCGAGTCCGGCGTCGTCGAGCGCGCGGCCGCGGATCTCCGCCTCGACCGGCGCGAGGCACTGGTTGTAGTCGGTCATGAGCGCGATGCCGTCGGGCAGCGCGGCGCGCGCGGCCTCGACCGCGGCGAGATCCTCGGCGAGCGTCGGATAGCCGAGCCTGAGCTTCACCGCGCGAAAGCCGCCCGCGGCGAGCTCGAGCGCTTCCTGCGGCACGCGCTCCGCGCCGATCAGCCCGAGCCCGTTCGAGTTGTACGCCGGGATGCGCCGCGGCGTGCCGCCGAGCAGGCGCGCAAGCGGCGCGCCGGCCGCCTGCGCGGCCGCGTCCCAGAGCGCCATGTCGACGCCGGCGAGCGCCATCGCGACGACGCCCTGCGGGCTCGGCAGCGCGAAGCGCCTGGCGAGCTTCTGCCCGACGTCGAACGGCGCGGCGGCGTCGCCGGCGATCATCGGCGCGACCGCCTCGAGCATCGCGACGACCGGCTTGAGCATCGCACCCGCGTAGCAGAAGAGATAGCTGCGGCCGACGATGCCGCCGTCGGTCTCGACGTCGAGCAGCGCGAGCGGCGCCGTCCGGATGAGCAGGCTCGAGGTCTGCAGCGGCCGGCGCATCGGCACGTCGACGGCGCGGGCGCGCAGCCCGGTGATCTTCGGCGGGATCGTCATGGGTCTCCGGGGTCGGTCGCGGGGTGGCGGGGGAATTATGCGCGCGCGTGCGCTAATGCGCGGGCCGCGGCGCGTCCGGTCCCTACAATGCCTCGGGTCATGGAGACCGGTTCCGCCCGCACGCCCGTCGCGCGCGCCCCGCTCGTCGCGGCCGGCGTCTGGTTCGCGCTGTGCGTCGCGACGCTCGTCGCCGCGGCGGCGCTCGAGGAGCGCGCGGGGGAGAGATTCCTCCTGGACTGGATGCGCATCCTCGCGTTCCCGGCGGGCTACGTCGCGTACGCCGCGGTGGTGGGCGGCACCATCGCCGGCAAGTACGTGCTGGGGCTGAAGGCAGGCGTCTGGGGCTGGCTCGCGCTGGCGTGGCTCTGCTTCCTCGCCGCCGGCTATCTGCAGTGGTTCGTGCTCGCGCCGATGCTCGTGCGCGCGCTGCGGCGCCGGGCCGGCGTGACGGCCGCCGCCGCGCCGGCGCGGCGCGCCGTGCGGATGGTCGCCGGCGTGGCCCTGGCGGTCGGGCTCGGCGCCTCCGCCTACGTCGCGCGCGGCGCGGCGTACTTCTGCCCGCGGGCCTGGGCGGGCGCGCCCGTCATGGATGCCGCCGAGCAGGCGCGCGCGCTCGCGGACATCGCGGCCCGCGAGCGCGCGGCGCAGCCGGTCCGCCTGGTCGCCGCGGAAGCCGCAACCCGCCGGCGCGACGCGCTAACCGAGGTGTGGACGGTCGAGCTCGACGGCAAGCAGCGGCCGTACTCGGTCTTCGTGACGTTCCGGCCGGGGCAGGCGCTCTGCCGGCCGACCTTCTGGTTCGCGGCGCGAGGCCGTCCCGCGGGCCGCCGAACCCCGCCTCCGGCCCGCCGCGTCAGGCGAGGTTGCGCAGCTCGCGCAGCGCGACCGAGAGCATCGCGATGTCGGGCGCCGGACCGCTCTTGAGCTCGGCCATGAGGTGGTTCGCGCGCTCCACCGTGGCGCCCTTGTCGCGCCGCCACGCGGCGATCAGCTCTGCCGGACTGCCGTCGCCGCCGCCCTCGGTGCCGGCGCGCGCCATGACTTCGGCCGTCAGCGTGCGCTGCAGGCCGCCGAGGTCGTCGCGCATCGCGCTTCGCGCGAGCGTCGGCCAGTGGCCCTCGCCCGGGAGCTTCCCGATCCGCTCGCGCAGCCACGGCAGCCCGAGCTCCGCGGAGAGCCGGAAGTAGACCGCGGCGACGGTCGCGACCGGCCGCCCCGACGCGCCGGCGATCTCGACGATGTCGAGCGCCGAGAAGAGGTTCTCGAGCGAGGCGACGCGCCGCGCGAGCGCCTCGGGCACGCCCTGGCCGGCGAGTCGCGCCGCGCGCGCGTCGAGGTTCGCGCGCGAGGGCTCGTCGAGAAGCGTCGGCAGCCCGCCGGCGAGCGCCTCGACCGCGGGCCGGAAGTGCGCGATGGTCGCCGCCATGTCGTCGGCGAGCCGCTTCGAGCGCAGCAGCCAGACGGTGGCGCGCACCGTGAGCCGGCCCGCCTCGATCAGCATGTCGGCCTGCGCCTCTTCCGGCACCCGGTTGTCGAGCGCCTCGATCGCCTGCCAGAGCGCGACGTAGCCGAAGATCTCGCGCTGCAGGAGGTAGGCCCGCACGATCTCGTGCGGCGGCGCGCCGGTCGCCTCCATCAGGCCGTGCACGAAGGTGCTGCCGACCCGGTTCACCATGCTGTTCAGCACGTGCGTGACGATGATCTCGCGCTTCAGCGGATGCCGCGGCAGGTACGCGCCGCAGCGCTTGCGCAGCTCCGCCGGGAAGTAGCGCTCGAGCGCGGTCGCGACCCACGGGTCCCCAGGCAGCGGCGAGGCGAGCAGCACGTCGTACAGCCACAGCTTGCTGTAGGCGAGCAGGACGGCGAGCTCCGGCGCGGTGAGCCCGACTCCGCGCGTGCGCCGCTCCGCGAGCTCCTCGTCGTCGGGCAGGAACTCGAGCGCGCGGTTGAGGCGGCCCGACTTCTCCAGGAAGCGGACGAAGCGCGCCTGCGCGTCGACGAGCTTCACGCCCATGCGGCGCGCGATCGAGAGCGACTGGGTCTGGAAGTAGTTGTCGCGCAGCACGAGCTTCGCGACGTCGCCGGTCATCTCGGCGAGCAGCTGGTTTCTCTGCTTCAGGGTGAGCTCGCCGTCGGCGATCGCCAGACCGAGCAGGATCTTGATGTTCACCTCGTGGTCGGAGGTGGCCACCCCGGCCGAGTTGTCGATCGCGTCGGTGTGGATCCGCCCGCCCGCGAGCGCGTACTCGATGCGCCCGCGCTGGGTAAAGCCGAGGTTGCCGCCCTCGGCGACCGCCTTGCAGCGGAGCTCCGCGCCGTTCACGCGCACCGCGTCGTTCAGGCGGTCGCCGACCTCGGCGTGGGTCTCGTCGGCGGCCTTGACGTAGGTGCCGATGCCGCCGTTGTACAGGAGGTCGACGGGCGCCCTGAGGATCGCGCCGATCAGCGCGTTCGGCGCGAGCCGCTCGGCCTCCACACCGAGCGCGCGGCGCGCCTCGGGCGAGAGCGGGATCGACTTCGCCGAGCGCGGCCACACGCCGCCGCCCCTGGAGATCAGCTCGGGGTCGTAGTCGGCCCACGAGGAGCGCGCGAGCGCGAAGAGCCGCTTGCGCTCGGCGAAGCTCGCCGCCGGATCCGGGTCGGGGTCGATGAAGACGTGGCGGTGGTCGAAGGCCGCGACGAGGCGGATATGCTCCGAGAGCAGCATGCCGTTGCCGAACACGTCGCCGGACATGTCGCCGATGCCGACCACGGTGAAGTCCGTCGTCTGGGTGTCGACGCCCATCTCGCGGAAGTGGCGCTTCACCGACTCCCACGCGCCGCGCGCGGTGATGCCCATGCCCTTGTGGTCGTAGCCGGCCGAGCCGCCGGAGGCGAACGCGTCGCCGAGCCAGAAGGCGTAGTCGTGCGCGACCGCGTTCGCGTAGTCGGAGAACGTCGCGGTGCCCTTGTCGGCGGCGACCACCAGGTACGGATCGTCCGGATCGTGCCGCACCACGCCGGGCGGCGGGACGACCTTGCCGTCGACGAGGTTGTCGGTGACGTCCAGCAGCCCGCGGAGGTAGTCCTTGTAGCACGCGACGCCCTCCTTCGCGTACGCCTCGCGTTCGGCCGGCGACGGCGCGCGCTTCAGCACGAAGCCGCCCTTCGAGCCGACCGGCACGATCACGGTGTTCTTCACCATCTGCGCCTTGACCAGGCCGAGCACCTCGGTGCGGAAGTCCTCCGGCCGGTCCGACCAGCGCAGGCCGCCGCGCGCGACCTTGCCGCCGCGCAGGTGCACGCCCTCGAAGCGCGGCGAGTACACGAAGATCTCGAACATCGGCTTCGGCTCGGGCATGCCGGGCACCTTGGCCGGGTCGAGCTTGAACGCGAGGAACGGGCGGCGCGCGCCGCCGTCGCGGCGGAACCAGTTCGTGCGCAGCGTCGCGAGGACGAGCGCCAGGTACTGGCGCAGGACGCGGTCCTCGTTCAGGTTCGCGACCTTCTCGAGCGCCTCCTCGATCGCCTGCACCTGCCGGCCGGCGGCCTCGGCGCCGGGCTGCTCCGGGTCGAACCGCAGCTTGAAGAGGTTCACGAGCATGCGCGCCACGCCGGGGTGCGCGGCGAGCGTCTGCTGGACGAAGGTCTGCGACAGTCCGAACCCGAGCTGCTGCAGGTAGCGCGCGTAGGCGCGCAGCACGACCACCTCGTCGGCGGCGAGGCGCGCGCGCAGCACCAGGCGGTTGAAGTCGTCGTTCTCGATCTCGCCGCGGTGCACGCGCGCGAACGCGTCCTCGAAGATGTCGTCGATCGCGTCGATGTCGAGCTCGGCGTCCTCGCCGGCCGCGAGCCCGAAGTCGTGCAGCCAGACCGGGACGCCGCCCTCGGGCTGGATCAGGTAGGGGCGCTCCTCCATCACCCGCAGCCCCATGCGCTCGAGCATCGGCAGCGAGTCCGACAGGGCGAGCGGCGCGCCGCGGCGGAAGAGCTTGAACCGCAGCATGCCGGGCGCCGCCTCGAGCGGGCGGTACAGGCTCAGGCCGAGCGGCTGGGCGTCGGTGAGCCGCGCCATCGTCTCGACGTCCGGGACCGCGCTGCGGGCCGGGAAGTCCTCACGGTAGGCCGCCGGGAACGCGTTGCCGTACTGCGCGTGCAGGAGGTTGGCGTTCGCCTCGCCCACGGCGACCGCGAGCGCGCTCTTCAGGTCGTCCTCCCAGCGGCGCGCGGCCGCCGCCAGGCGCGCCTCGATCTCGCGCGCGTCGTAGTCGGGAATCGCGCCGGGCGTCGTGCGTACCGTGATCAGGATGCGGGCGAGCGGCGACTCGGACAGGAACACGTTGAACTCGGAGGCGTCCCCGGTGAAGGCCTGCTCGAGGATCGCCTGCCAGCGGCGCCGCATCGCGGTGTCGTAGCGGTCGCGCGGGACGTAGATCAGGCAGGTCAGGAAGCGGTCGAAGGCGTCGCGGCGCACGAACAGCCGGATCCGCTGGCGCTCGCCGAGCTGCAGGATGCCGGTCGCGATGTCGAAGAGGTCGTCGACGTCGATCTGGAACAGCTCGTCGCGCGGGTACGAATCGAGGATGTTCGCGAGCGCCTTGCCGGCGTGGCTCTGCGGGGCGAGCCCGGCGCGCTCGACGACCGCCGCGACCTTGCGCCGCAGGAGCGGGATCTGCGCCGGCGTCGCCATGTACGCGGTGGAGGTGTACAGCCCGAGGAAGCGGTGCTCGCCGCACACCTGCCCGCGCTCGTCGAAGCGCTTCACGCCGACGTAGTCGAGATAGCCGCTGCGATGCACCGTCGAGCGCGAGTTCGATTTCGTGACGACGAGCACCTCCGGCACGCGGGCGCGCTCGCGCACGCCCGGCGGCAGCTTCGCGAAGCTCGCCGACATCCGGTCGGGCTCGGCCTCGCGCAGCACGCCGAGCCCGGAGCCCGGAACGACGCGCAGGCCGTCCTCGCCGTCGACGGTCACGAGCTCGTGGCACCGGTAGCCGATGAACGTGAAGTGGTTGTCGAGCAGCCACTCGAGGAACGCGCGCGCCTCGGCGAGGTCGGCCTCCGCCACCGGCGGCGGGCGCCGCGCGAGCTCGGCGAGCACTTCCCGCATCCGGCCGTAGATCGCCTTCCAGTCGGTCACCGCCGCGCGCACGTCGGCGAGCGCGCGCGTGATCTCGTCGGCGAGCGCCGCGGCCTGCGACGGGTCGCCGAGCCGGTCGACCTCGACGTGCATGAACGACTCGCGGCGCGCGTCGGCGGCGCCCGCGGCGGCGAGGCCGGTCGCGCGCCCCTCCGCGTCGCGCGCCACCGAGAGCAGCGGGTGGATCAGCAGGTGCAGCGCGAGGCCCCTGCGGTTCACCGCCATCGTCACCGAGTCGACCAGGAACGGCATGTCGTCGTTCACGATCTCGACGACGCTGTGCCTGCTCTGCCAGCCGTGCTCGTCGACCGCCGGGTTGAGCACGCGCACCTTCGCCGTGCCGGGCACGCGCTTGTGCGCGAAAGCCCAGTGGGAGAGCGCCGCGCCGTACAGGTCCTCGGGCGCCTCGCGCTCGAGGTCCTCGGGGTCGACGCGCCGGTAGTACTCCCGCACGAACGCCTCGACCGTGGCCTGCTGCTCGGGCGCGACGCGCGCGCGCACCAGCCCCGCCGCCTGCTCGATGCGATCGACCGTCGATTCGTGGGCGTATCTGCGCATGCCGCCTCCCCGGGGCGCCGACCGCCCTGGCCGCCCTAGTCTAGCAGCGGCCCGTGGCGTGAACCGGCCGTGCGCGCGGCTGGACCGCCGCGGCAAAGCGCGCTCCCGGCCGGAAGTAAATATCCCCCGGCAAAGCCGGGGGCCTTAGATTGTGAGCCGCTCAAAGCGG
>JAHDYJ010000140.1:0-9592 GCA_023383795.1 Burkholderiales bacterium
GCCGAGCGCCGCGCGCGCGGTCGGCGATGACGCGTCGATGCGCGGCGCGCGCTCGAGCAGCACGGGCGGGAGATTGCGCACCAGACCGCGCGCGGCGAGCCCGCGCAGGTCGACTTGCTCCGCGCGCGCCGGCTCGGCGTGCGGGGCGAGCGGATCGCGGTCCGGCGACAGCTGCAGCGCGCTCACGCCCAGCACCGGAACGGGCGCGGCGTCGTGGCAAGCGAGGCAGTCGGCCCGCGAGGGCAGGACGTAGCGCCCCCCGGGCGCGTCCGGCGCGGCGATGACCGTGGCGCGCTCGGGCGGGGCGAGCTCGGCGTCGCTGCCGTCGGCGTTCCAGACGTAGGTGGCGAAGCGCCACGCGCCGTCGGCGCGGCGCTCGATGAAGCGGGTCTCGATCGGCCGCCCGTGGCCGAACTCCTTCCAGAGGCGCGTGCCCGGCGGGAACGTCCAGGCGTCCGGACGCGTCGCGTCGATCGACGTCCCCGGCGGCAGATAGAGCCAGCGCCGCTTGTACGCGCCGTCGGACCACAGCGGGTACTGCGGCAGATACGGCAGATTCTCCGGGCGCACCTCCCGGGTTCCGGCGACGAAGAGCCCCGTCTCGCTGAGCCGCCGGGGCGGCGCGGAGCGATCGGCGTCCGCGGACGCCGGGTCCGTGCCCGCGGTCGCCGCTCCGGCAATCGCCGCTGCGACGAGCAGCGCGGCGAGCGCCCGCCTGCCGGCCCGCCGAATGGCGCGGCTCCGCGTGATGGTCTCGTGGCCCATGGGCAGCGTGGATCGCATGGGGCACGAGGATAGGAAGGCGCGCGGCCGCGCGTTCCTAAATGATTTCTAAGGGAACGCTAAGTGTTTCTTAACCCGCGCTGCAGGCGGTGGCCTGTCGACGGCGTCGAACTTCCGACGACGGATCTGCGACAGATCTCTGGGTGCGGCGCCGCATTCGCCGAAGCAGAAGCCCGTGACGCTGGGGTGCCTGCCGGTCGACGGCCGTCGGATTCGTGACAGAAAGCACACCCGGCCCCGGACCCGGCGCGGTTATGAGGATTTCGGCGCGGACGGCGCGGGCGCTGGCATCGCCCTTGCAGAGTCGAGCGTGGGGTCTTCGTTTGGGTATAACTTCAATACGGAGAGGGACATGGACGAAACCACTCACACCGGACTCGAAGTAGAGGAACTGACGCAGGAGGAGGCTTTCGAGGTCGCCGGGCTCGATCTGGGCAAGCGCTGGCAGGGCCAGCTGCGCCGGGCCGGCTCGCCGCGCGAACTGCCCCGCCCGCAGTGCTATCACGATTACCCGGTCTGGCTCACCACGCCGACCAAGCGCCATGCCGAGAGCCTGGTCGCCGAAGAAGAGCTCGCCGCCTGACGGTCGCCCGAACCCGCCTTACCGCCACGCGCACTTCTCCTGACTTCCGCCCCCGCCCGACGGTCCGCAGGGCCGCCGCCCGGGGGCGCTCTTCGTTCCGGCCGGTACCGGGCCACCCTCGATCCGCTGCCTTCGCGGCACCTGCCGAGTAGGGGCGCCGACCAAAGAATGACGGCGCACGGAGGAGCGCTCCGTGCGCCGTCGTCGGCGTCGTGATGCCCGCAACGGACGTGTTGTTGTGCGCCGTGAGCTGCGGCCGCGCCGGATTCTGCCTGCCCGGTGGCGGCCGAGTCCATGGGATGTTGCCCGGGCCTGCTGCTGCATCCGGCCCTGTTGTTGCCGTGGCCCCGCGGTTGCCGCGGTCCACGGGAAGAGAGCTTACGTCAGGTTGCGTCGCGCCGAGCTCCGGTTGACAAACTTTCACAATGCACCCGCGCGCGCACGCGGTCCGCGCGCCCGGGCGAGAATGCGGGCTCGCAGTGAGCGAGCGGAGCACGAATGACGGACATCGTCGTGATCGGCGGCGGCATCGCCGGGCTGAGCTTCGCGCTCGCCCTGCACCAGCGCGGCATCGCCTGCCGCGTCTACGAGAGCGCGCCGGCGGTCAAGGAGCTCGGCGTCGGCATCACGCTGCTGCCGCACGCGATGCGCGAGTTCACGGCCCTCGGCCTCGCCGACGCGCTCGGCGCCGTCGGCATCGAGAACGAAGAGAGCGTCTTCTTCAACCGCCACGGCCAGTACATCTACCGCGAGGCGCGCGGACGCTCCGCCGGCTATCCGTACCCCGAGCTCGGCATCCATCGCGGCAAGCTGCACCGCATCCTCTACGAGGCCGCGATCGAGCGGCTCGGCGCCGGGTGCGTCTTCACCAACCATCACTGCACGGGCTTCGAGCAGGACGGACGCGGCGTGACCGTGCGCTTCAAGGAGACCGTTTCCGGTGCCGCGCTGCCGCCGGTGCGCGGCGAGATCGCGGTCGCCTGCGACGGCGTGAACTCGGCGGTGCGGCGCCAGCTGTACCCGGACGAGCGGGTCGCCTTCTCCGGCATCAACACCTGGCGCGGCGTCACCCGGCGCAAGCCGTTCCTGACCGGCCGGAGCTACGTGCGCATCGGCTCGGTCGAGACCGGCAAGATGGTCATCTACCCGATCGTCGACGACGTCGACGGCAGCGGCCGCCAGCTCGTCAACTGGATGGCCGAGGTGCGGCAGCCTGGCGCGGAGATGAACGACTGGAACCGGCCGGGCCGGCTCGAGGACTTCTTCCCGATCTACCGCGGCTGGCGCTTCGACTGGCTGGACGTCGCCGAGCTGATCCGCACCGCCGACCAGATCCTCGAATACCCGATGGTGGACAAAGACCCGGTCGCGCAGTGGACGTTCGGTCGCGTGACGCTCGCCGGCGACGCCGCGCATCCGATGTACCCGCGCGGCTCGAACGGCGCAGCGCAGGGCGCGATCGACGCGCGCACCCTCGCCGACCTGCTCGCGACGACGCCCGATCCGCTCGCCGCGCTGCGCGCCTACGAGGCGGCGCGCCTCGAGCCCACCGCGCGGATCGTCCGCACCAACCGCGAGTTCCCGCCCGACTACATCAACATCAGGGTCGACGAGCTCACCGGCGGGGAGCCGTTCGCGAGCATCGACGACGTGATCAGCCAGGACGAGCTGCGCGCGCTCTCCGAGCAGTACAAGCGGATCGCCGGCTTCTCGGCGGACGCCCTGAAGGCGCCCTGACAGACCGTCGTCGAACGCCGATCAGCTCGGATCGAAGACCGGCACCTTCGCGAGCGCGGCCGGCACCGGTGCGTCGACGTCGGGCGTGGCGTAGTTGATGAAGCTCTCTGGCAGCGGCGTGCCCCAGTAGACGCCGGTGCCGCGCTCCTCCTCGTTCCAGATCACCGGCTCCCAGTCCGGCGCGAAGACGAGGTAGCTGCCCGAGTAGACTTCGACGCGGTTGCCGCCCGGCTCGTAGGAATAGAGGTAGAAACCCTGGGAGTTGTTGTGCCGCGACGGACCGGCCTCGATGAAGATGCCGTTCTCGGCGAAGATGTCGGCCGCCCGCAGGACGTCCTCGCGGTTGTCGACCCACAGCGAGAAGTGGTGCAGGCGCCCGCGCGCGCCCTTGATGTCGACCACGTAGGCGACCTGGTGATGCACCTGCGACGGGCTCATCCAGGAGCCGATCTCCTTTGCGCCGTGCTCGAAGCGCACCTGCTCGTGCAGGCGGAACCCGAGCGTGCGCTCGGCGAACGTCCGGTTCGCCGCGACGTCCTGGCAGAGGAGCGCCAGATGGTCGATGCGCCGGACGTTGACGCCGCGCGCGGTGTACTTCTGCGGCAGGTTCTTCAGCGTCGAGCGCAGGTGATCGGGCGCGCGGTAGCGGCTCTCCTCGTAATAGACCTCCATCAGGTGGCCGTCCGGATCGCGGAACCGGTACGCGCGTCCGCGCCCGAAGTCGCCGTCGCTCCAGCCCGCGCCCAGGCCGGTCGCCTCGATCGCCGTCGCACGCCGCGCGAGCGCCTGCGGGCTCACGGTCCGCCAGGAAACGCAGCCCACGCCCGGCGCCTTGGCGCCGGTCAGCTTGAGCGTGCACGTCGCGTAGTCGCCGTAGCCACGCAGGTACACCGACGGCCCCTCGGTGTGCACGACCTCCATGCCGAGGATGTCCTTGAAGTAGATCAGGCTGCGGTCCAGCTTCGGCGTCAGCAGCTCGACGCGGCCGAGGTGCGCGATGTCCTGGATGCGCTCGCCGCCGCCTGCCGCCGCTCCCGCGGCCGGTCCCGCCGCCGCTTTCCCGCTCCGCTCCTCGCTCATCTTCCGTCTCCTCTCCGCCGCCGTCGCGCGGCACGCAACGCCTTGACGCTAAGCGGCCGGCAGGATGGCGGCTTTGATGCAGGTCAACCGGCCCCGGAACGCCCGGCGGCGCGCGCGACGCCGTGCCGCTGTCGGATGCCGCGGGGCAGTCATACAATGCGCGGCTATGGCGCCCAGACCCGCGATCGGTCAGGATACCGGCCCATGAGATGGCAGCCCGACGAGCTGCGCCGGACCTTCGACGAGGCCGTGTGGGGAAGCCGCCTCGGGGCGCTCCCGCGGCGGCGGGCGCGGGCCGTGCGGCTCGTGCGCCTCGCGCTCGTGCTGGCGCGCGACCTCGCCGGCGGCCAGCTCACGCTGCGGGCGATGAGCCTCGTCTATACCACGCTCCTCTCGCTCGTCCCGCTGCTCGCCCTCAGCTTCTCGGTGCTGAAGGCGTTCGGCGTCTACAACCAGCTGCAGCCGATGCTGCTCACGTTCCTCGATCCGCTCGGCGAGAAGGGCATCGAGATCACCCACCGCGTCATCCAGTTCATCGAGAACATGAACGTCGGCGTGCTCGGGTCGGTCGGCCTCGCGCTGCTGCTCTACACCGCGGTCTCGCTGGTGCAGAAGATCGAGGAGTCGTTCAACTTCATCTGGCACGTCAGCCGGTCGCGCGGCATCGGCGAGCGCTTCACCCGGTACCTCAGCGCGCTGCTGGTGGGGCCGATCCTGATCTTCTCCGCGATCGGCATCACCGCCGCGGTCACGAGCGTCTCGGTGGTGCAGGACCTGCTCACGCTCGGACCGGTCGAGTGGCTCGCGGTCCAGGCCGGCAAGTACATGCCCTACGTCCTCGTCATCGGCGCGTTCAGCTTCATCTACGTGTTCATCCCGAACACGCGGGTGCGGCTCGGCCCGGCGCTGGTCGGCGGACTGGTCGGCGGGATCCTCTGGCAGACGGCCGGATGGGGGTTCGCGCTGTTCGCGGCCACGTCGACGAAGTACGCGGCGATCTACTCGAGCCTCGCCATCCTCGTGCTGTTCATGCTGTGGCTCTACCTGAGCTGGCTGATCCTGCTCTTCGGCGCCGCGGTCGCGTTCTACGTCCAGCACCCGGAGTACCTGGTCGCGGAGGCCGGCGAGCCCCGCCTGAGCAACCGCATGCGCGAGCGGCTCGCGCTCGTCGCGATGAGCCTCATCGCGCGCCGCCATCTGGAGGGCGGTCCGCCGTGGACCGCCGAGGCGCTGGCGCAGACGCTGCGCATGCCGATGCGCGCGATCGACATCGTGCTCGGCGCGCTGCAGGCGGCGGGGATACTCGCGCGCACCGCCGCCGAGCCGCCGGGGTACCTGCCGGTGCGCGAGCTCGACCAGGTCGGCGTCAAGCAGCTGCTCGACGCGGTGCGCACGGCGAGCGAGGACCGGTTCCTGAGCGCCGGCCACCTGCCCGTGCCCGAACCGGTCGAGCAGCTGATCGCGCGGCTCGACCAGGCCTCCGAGGCGGCGCTGCGCGACCTCACCGTGCGCGACCTCGCCGGCGCGCTGCCGGAGCAGCCGGGGGCCGCCGTGCGCCCGGGGCCGCGCGCGATCACCGGCGCCTAGCGGGAATCCAGCTCGAGCCTATTCGACCGCTTCCCGGATTTCCGCTTCCGCCGGAGTGACCCAGGCAGACGCTAACGCCCCGGCGGCGGCGGCGGGTAGTACGTGCCGCTCGGGGGCGGGGCATCCGGCGGCGGGGGATAGACGTGGCCCCGCCGGCGCGACTGCACGACCCCGGCGACCGGCACCTTGTTCCCCTTGAGATACATGCACTGCTGATACGCGTGGTCGTAGCGCTGCTGCGCACTCGCGCCGGAATAGTCCGCATATCCGGCGCCGGCCGCGCTGCCGAAGATGAGACCGGTGCCGGCGCCGACCGCCGCACCGTCGCGCCCGCCGATCAGCGCGCCGGCGGCGGCGCCGATCGCCGTGCCGACGGCGGCGCTACGCACGGCGCTCTCGGTCGCGGCCTGCTGCGCGGTGGCGCCGCCGATCTGCTCGTGCGCGTATTGCCGGCACGCCTGCTCGTCGGCGCGGAACTCCTCGAAGCTCTTGCTCGAGCCCGGCAGCACCAGCACGCTCGGCCCGGTCGGGACCGTCGCGCATCCCGCCACGCCGAGCAGCACGGCGAGCGAGGCGATCACGGAGCGGCGTCGCATGCGGCGCTCCCCGTCACTCGCCCGGCGGCCGCGGCGCGACGCGCTGCCAGCCTCCCGGGCACTGCTTCACATAGGGGTAGTACCCCGCCGGATTCGCGCAGTAGTACCACCAGCTCGTGCTGTCGGACTCCGCGGCGGTCTCGCCGCGCTCGACGTAGACCGGCGGCGACGCCGGCCCGGTGGCGACCGGCGGGTACTGGTAGTAATAGGGGTACGGCGGATAGTAGTAGTACGCCGGCGGATAGTAGAAGCGCGGTCCCCACCACAGCGGACCGCCGATGTATACGCCGACCCGCGCGCGCGGATAGTGCCCGCCGTGCGCCAACGCGGCGGGACTGGCGGCCGCTGCGAGCAGCGCCCCTGCCGCCAGCAACGCAAAGCCCTTCGATGCCATGGCTGACTCCCCTCGGATACGCCCCAGTCTAGGCCGCCGCCGCACCGGCAGGTGTATCCATTTGCAACCGGGCGCGGACACCGTCACGCAGGCCTGTAGGCGTGTCGGGTGCACCCGACGGGAGACCCCCGTCCACGGGCGTGCGGGGCGGCGACCCACGCCCCTCCCGCTCACTGCCAGGCAAGCGGCGGCTCGTCGAGCGCGGCGACCTGCTCGCGCAGCTCGAGGATGCGGTCCTGCCAGTAGCGCTGCGTGTTGAACCACGGGAAAGCGGCGGGAAAGGCCGGGTCGTCCCAGCGCCGCGCGAGCCAGGCGGCGTAGTGGATGAGGCGCAGCGTGCGCAGCGCCTCGACGAGGTGCAGCTCGCGCGGATCGAACTCGCGGAAATCCTCGTAGCCGGCGAGCACGTCGGCGAGCTGCCGAGTCATCTCGGCGCGCTCGCCCGAGAGCAGCATCCAGAGGTCCTGGACCGCGGGCCCCATGCGGCAGTCGTCGAAGTCCACGAAGTGCGGCCCGCCCGGCCGCCCGGGCGGCCCCTTCCCTTCCTCCGGCTCCGTCCAGAGAACGTTCCCGGCATGACAATCGCCGTGCAGCCGGATCCGGGCGACGTCGCCCGCGCGCTCCAACGCCCGCCGCACGCCGTCGAGCGCAAGATCCACGACGGACGTGTAGGCGGCCGCGAGCTCCTGCGGAATCCAGCCGCGGCCGAGCAGGTAGTCGCGCGGCTCCTCGCCGAAACTCGCGACGTCGAGCGCGGGCCGGTGCGCGAACGCGCGCAGCGCACCGACCGCGTGGATGCGTCCGATGAAGCGGCCCATCCACTCGAGCGTCCGCGGATCGCCGAGCTCCGGCACGCGCCCGCCGCGGCGCGGGAAGACGGCGAAGCGGAAGCCCCCGAACGCGTTGAGCGTCGTGCCCGCGAGCACGAGCGGCGCGACGACCGGGATCTCGCGCTCGGCGAGCTCATGCGTGAAGGCGTGCTCCTCGAGGATCTGCGCGTCGGTCCAGCGCACCGGGCGGTAGAACTTCGCCACCACGGCCGGCGCCCCCGGGTCCCCCTCCTCCAGGTAGACCTGGTAGACGCGGTTCTCGTAGCTGTTCAGCGCGAGCATGCGCCCGTCGCCGCGCACGCCGACGGATTCGAGCGCGTCCAGCACCAGGTCGGGCGTGAGCGTCGCGTACGGCGCGGCCAGTTCCATCCCGGCATTGTAGGGCCGGACGAAGCGCGCCCGGCGCGGCGGTCCTCGAGGCGATGAGCGAGCGACGACGCGCCGGCCGCCGGATGATCGCGGCGCCTCCGGCGCCGGTCGACGCGCCGCGGCTCCGCTAGACTTCCCGCGCACGTTCCGCCCCGGAGGACCGTCCAATGGCCAGGACCGCAGTCGTCGTCGGCGCGCTCGGCGTGATCGGCCGCTACATCGTCGAGCGGCTCGCCGCGGCGCCGGACTGGAACGTGGTCGGGCTGTCCCGGCGCACCGGCCCGCCCCGCGAGCGCGTGCGCTACGTCTCGGTCGACCTGCTCGACCCCGAGGACGCCGCCGCGAAGCTCGCGGGGCTGCGCGACGTCACGCACGTCTTCTATTGCGCGTTCCAGGCGGGCGGCGGCGAAGCCGCCGGTTACGCGGCCAACGTCGCGCCGAACCTCGACATGCTGGTGAACTCGGTCGGCGCGATCGACCGCGCGGCGCCGCGGCTCGAGCGCGTCGTGCTCGTCACCGGCACCAAGTACTACGGCAGCCATCTCGGTCCGTTCCGCACGCCGGCGCGCGAGGACGACCCGCGCCACCTCGGCCCGAACTACTACTTCGACCAGATCGACTGGCTCACGGCCTTCCAGCGCGGCAGGCGCTGGACCTGGACCGAGCTCCGGCCGCAAACGCTGTGCGGCTTCGCGCCCGGCACGCCGATGAGCATCGTGCCGGTGATCGCGGTGTACGCGTCGATCTCGAAGGCGCTCGGCCTGCCGCTGCGCTTTCCGGGCAAGCCCGGCGCATACCGTGCGCTCTACCAGGCGACCGAGTCGGCGCACATGGCGAACGCCGCGCTGTGGGCCGCGACCGAGGCGCGCTGCGCGAACCAGGCCTACAACATCACCAACGGCGACTACTTCCGCTGGTGCACCCTGTGGCCGCGCGTCGCCGAGGTGTTCGACATGCCGTGGGCCGAGCCGCAGACGATCTCGCTCGTCGCCCACATGGCCGACAAGGCGCCGCTGTGGGAGGCGCTCGTGAAGCGCCACGGCCTGCAGCCCTACCGCTTCGACGAGGTCGTCGCCTGGCCGTTCGGCGACTACGTCTTCGGCTGCGACTGGGACGTGATGTCGAGCGTCACCAAGAGCCGCCTGCACGGCTTCCACGACGTCGTCGACAGCGAGGAGATGTTCGTGCGGCTGCTCTCCCGCTTCCGCGCCGAGCGGATCGTGCCCTAGCGGCGCGCCGCGCGCCGGCGTCGATACCGGCTCACCAGCATCCAGGCCGGCACCGCGACCGCGACGAGCAGCGCCCATGCCCACCCGGGCGCGTGCAGCATCTCCTCGCCGAAGGTGCAGAGCGCAATCGTGAACGGCAGGATGCCGAGGCCGGTCGTCCACAGGAAGGTCCACCACGAGACCGGCGTGAGCGATGCGGCGTAGTTGATCAGGTTGAAGGCGATCACGGGGATGAGCCGCCCGGTCAGCAAGGCCAACGCCCCCGTTTCGGCGGTCCACTCGTCCAGCCTGGCGCGGGCGGGCGCCGGCCGCCTCCGCGCGACGGACGGCCGCCCCAGCGCGCGGCCCGCCCCGCACCCCCCCCCCGCCCCGCGCAGAGCGCCCCTACCGGGGACCCCGGGGCC
>JAHDYJ010000140.1:9602-11550 GCA_023383795.1 Burkholderiales bacterium
CCCTAACGGCCGCCCGCGCGCGCGTCCGACCGCGAACGCCGCCGACGCGCCGAGCATCGCGCCGATCCAGGTGACCACGGTGCCCCAGAACGCGCCGTACACCATGCCGTTCGCGAGCGCGACGACCTCGGCCGGGAACGGCACGAACGAGTGCGCGATCATGAGACCGATCGATGCGGCGACGCCCCAGCGGCCCCAGGAGCGGATCGTCTCCGCGAGGCTGCCGACGTGCGCGTCGATGCCGAGCGCGTCCAACGCCGGCCGGAACCACCACGCGATCGCGACGAGCGCGAGCGCCGCGACCGCCGCGTAGAGGATGCTGCGGCGCGCGACGCGCCGTGCCGCCGCCGGCGTTCCCGGCATTGCAAATCCACGGATGTCAGCGGCTCAGAACGTTTCCGTCCACGGACGGAGCTCGATCTCCCACGTCCATGCGCTGCGGTGCTGGTCGTGGAGCTGGAGGTAGGCCTGCGCGATCGCGTCCGGGTCGAGCAAGCCGCCGGGCCCGCGCTCGCCGCGCGTCTCGCCCCGCTGGCGGATGCCGCCGTCGATCACGAAGTGCCCGACGTGCACGCCCTTGGGCGCGAGCTCGCGGGCCATGCTCTGCGCGAGCCCGCGCAGCGCGAACTTGCCCATCGCGAACGGGGCCGACTGCGCATAGCCTTTCACGCTCGCCGAGGCGCCGGTGAAGAGAATCGTGCCGCGGCCGGCCGGGAGCATGCGCTTCGCCGCCTCCTGGCCCACGTAGAAGCCGCCGAGCGCCGAGACCTCGATCGCCTTCGCCACCTGCGCCGGGTCGAGCTCGACGAGCGGCCCGCGCACGCGTCCGCTCGCGTTGTACACGACCAGCGTCGGCGCGCCGAAATCGCGCTCGACGGCGCGGAAGAGCTCCTGCACCGCTCCGGCGTTCGACGCGTCGCAGGCGTATGCCCGCGCGCCGGTCTCGCCGGCGAGGCCGCCGAGCTTCTCCACGTTGCGCGCCGCGAGCGCCACTTTCATGCCGCGCTTCGCGCACGCGCGCGCCAGCGACGCGCTCAGGCCCTTGCCCGCGCCCACGATCAATGCGATCTCGCTCGCCATGTCCCGTCTCCTCTTCCGGTCCGGACAGGTTCGCACTCTAGCGCGACGTCCCCACCGCCGTCCGCCGCAGTCCCGGTATGCTTGCGCTTCCGCGGCGCAATCACGCGTCCGCCTCGTGGGATCATGCCGGACGCCCTTTCGGAAGTCTTCGCCCAGCTCCGCTCGACGGCGCCGTTCTGGTCGCTGCGGCTCGTCGACGCGACGCGCGAGCACCTCGCGGTGCGGCAGGACACGCCCGAGCCGCCGCGCCTCGCGCACGACCGCGGCGCGATGCTCGTTGCGGTGACCGCGGGCGGCTACGGCTACTGCGCGACGAGCGATGTCTCCCGCGCCGGCCTGCAGGCCGCGCTCGACCGCGCCACCGCGTGGGCCGAGGCGACCCGCGCCGCGAGCGTCCACCGCTTCGACCCGCGTGCGATGCCCGCCCCGCGCGGCGAGCACCCGGCGCTCGGCGAGGGGTTCCGCGCGCTCTCGCGCAGCACGCTCGTCGATCTGCTCGCCGGCGAATGCCGCGCAGCGCGGCGCGACGGCGTCGTCGAGCGCTACGCCGCGCTCGACCTGTGGGACGCCGAGCAGGCCTATCTCACCAGCAGCGGCGGCGAGGTCCGGCAGGGCTTCCGCTACGCGATCCCGCGTGCGCGCGTCGCCGCGAACCGCGGCGCCGACACGCAGGCGCGCAGCTTCGCGCACGTGCAGCAGGGCGGCATCGAGCAGCTCGAGCGCTGCGGGTTCGTCGGCGCGGGCGCGCGCCTCGCCGACGAGGCGCTGCAGCTGCTCGCGGCGCCGGACTGCCCGTCCGGGACGATGGACCTCCTGCTGATGCCCGACCAGATGATGCTGCAGATCCACGAGTCGATCGGGCATCCGC
>JAHDYJ010000141.1 GCA_023383795.1 Burkholderiales bacterium
CGCCGGCCAAGGCGGGGCCGCAGACCGGCGAGCCGGTCTCCAAGGCCGTGTGCGCGACGTGCCACCAGACCGGCGTCGCGAACGCGCCGAAGTTCGGCGACAAGGCGGCCTGGGCCGTGCACATCAAGGAAGGGCTCGAGCCGATGGTGAAGATCGCGATCACGGGCGTGCGCGCGATGCCGCCGCGCGGCGGCAATCCGAACCTCTCCGACCTCGAAGTCACCCGCGCGGTGGTCTACATGGCGAACGCTGCCGGCGCGAACTTCAAGGAGCCGGCGGCACCGGCCGCGGCAGCCGCGGCTGCGCCTGCGGCCGCATCGACGCCGGAGCCGAAATCGGCCGCCGCGGCCCCGCCAGCGCCCGAGCCCAAGCCGGCGATGGCTGCGGCGCCCGCGAGCGCGCCGGCGGCGCCCGCCGCACCCGCCGCCGGCAAAGGCAAGGAGGTGTACAACAAGGCGTGCGTCGTGTGCCACGCCCAGGGCGTCGCCGGCGCCCCGAAGCTCGGCGACAAGTCGGCCTGGACGCCGCGTCTTGCGGCCGGGATCGACACGCTCTACGCGAGCTCGATCAAGGGCAAGGGCGCGATGCCGCCCAAGGGCGGCCAGCTGCAGCTCGCCGACGCCGACGTCAAGGCCGCCGTCGACTACATGGTGGCGGCGGTCAAGTGACGACGGCGCGCCGGGGCGGCTGAGCGTTCCGGCGCCGCCGGCGGGCAGCCCGATCTCGCGACATCCCGGCCCCGTGAAGCTCGCCTTCATCCTCGACCCGCTGCCGTCGATCAAGACGTACAAGGACTCGACCTACGCGATGATGGTCGAGGCCGCGCGCCGCGGCCACGAGCTCTTCTTCATGCTGCAGGAGAGCCTGATGTGGAAGGGCGGCGTCGTGATCGGCGAGAACGCGCGCCTCACGCTGACCGGCGACAAGGACCGCTGGTACCACATCGACCTGCCGCGCGAGACGCCGCTCGCCGAGTTCGACGCGGTCCTGATGCGCAAGGATCCGCCGTTCGACGCCGAGTACGTGGCGAGCACGTGGCTGCTCGAGCAGGCCGTGCGCGAGGGCGCGCGCGTCTTCAACGATCCGCGCGCGATCCGCGACCACAGCGAGAAGCTCGCGGTCGCCGAGTTCCCGCAGTACTGCGTGCCGACCCTCGTGACGCGGCTGCCCGGCCAGATCCACGCCTTCATCGAGGCGCAGGGCGACGTGGTGGTGAAGCCGCTCGACGGCATGGGCGGCGAGGGCATCTTCCGCGTGACCGACGCCGATCCGAACCGCTTCGTGATCGTCGAGACGGTCACCGCCCACGGCCGCCGCACGGTCATGGCGCAGCGCTACATCCCCGAGATCCGCGAGGGCGACAAGCGCATCCTCCTGATCGGCGGCGAGCCGGTGCCCTACAGCCTGGCGCGCATCCCCAAGCCGGGCGAGACGCGCGGCAACCTCGCGGTCGGCGGCAAGGGCGTGGCGCGTCCGCTCTCCGAGCGCGACCGCGAGATCGCGACTGCGCTCGGCAAGGTGCTCGCCCCGCGCGGCCTGCTCCTGATCGGGCTCGACGTCATCGGCGACTACCTCACCGAGGTGAACGTCACCAGCCCGACCTGCTTCCGCGAGATCACCGACCAGAGCGGCTTCGACGTTCCGGCGATGTTCGTCGATGCGCTCGAGGCGGCCTGTCGGGCGCCGGCGACGGCGCGGCGCTGATCCACCGGCGTCCGCGGCCCGCGCGCCGCCCTTCACAGGCCGCCCGAAAGGGGTTATTTTTGAAGGCCTTTTCACGCGCGGGAGCGCCCCCGATGGTCGGTATCCTGATCGTCGCGCACGGCACCTTCGGCGAAGCGCTGATCCACTGCGCGAGCCACGTGCTCGGCAAGCGGCCGCTCGCCGTGGCGCAGCTCGGCGTCACCGTCCACGACGACCCCGATGCCGTCCTGCCGCAGGCCGAGGCGCTGCTGCGCAACCTCGACCGCGGCTACGGCGTGCTGGTGCTGACCGACATGAAGGGCGCGACGCCGTCGAACATCGCGACG
Source organism: Burkholderiales bacterium (assembly GCA_023383795.1). GTDB lineage: Bacteria > Pseudomonadota > Gammaproteobacteria > Burkholderiales > SG8-39 > JAABRB01. The sequence goes on from JAHDYJ010000141.1 coordinate 2,031, forward strand.
CGCCTGCTGCGTCCCGGACGCATCGAGGGCGTGGCCGGCGTGAGCCTGCCGATGCTCATCCGCGCCCTCACCTACCGCAGCGAGCCGCTGCCCACCGTGGTGGAAAAGGCGATGAGCGGCGGGTGCGAGGGCGTCGTGCGCCTCGAACGGGGGCGGATGGATGCCGCAGCGTGAGGTCGAGATCGTGAACAAGCTCGGCCTGCACGCGCGCGCCTCGGCCAAGCTCACGCAGACCGCGAGCAAGTTCGCCGCCGAAGTCTGGCTCTCGCGCAACGGCCGGCGCGTCAACGCGAAGAGCATCATGGGCGTGATGATGCTCGCCGCCGGCAAGGGCAGCCGGATCGGGATCGAGGCGACCGGCGAGGACGCCGACGCGGCCATCGCCGCGCTCGCCGGCCTGATCGAGGACAAGTTCGGCGAGGGAGAGTAGGCGCGAGATGCGTCCTGGAAGGACGACCACGATGGCGAGCGAGGGGATGTACGAGGGGCGAGCCCCAACGAGCCCCTTGTTCGTTCGGGGAACCTGCAAGGGGGGACTCCGCCCCTGGTTGGTACGCCCCCGCTCGCGCGAAGACGCACGGGTGTGATTCGGGCATAGCTCGCGCATGGATTCCCCGCCGCTCGACGTGATCCGCACCGATCCGCAGGTCGCGCGCCATGCGAGCTTCACGCTGCACGGCTCCGGCGCGTCGGGCGGCATCGCGATCGGCTACGCGCACCTCGTCTCGACCGCGCGGCTGGAAGTCCCGCAGTACGAGATCGCGCCCGACGAGATCGACGGGGAGATCGAGCGCTTCGACAGCGCGGTGACGCAGGTGCGCGGCGAGCTCGTCGGCCTGCGCGCGAGCGTGCCGGCCTCCGCGCCTGCGGAGATGGGCGCCTTCCTCGACCTGCATCGCATGATCCTGGACGACTCGATGCTGTCGGAGACGCCGCGCGAGCTGATCCGCGAGCGCCGCTGCAACGCCGAGCTTGCCCTGGTGCAGCAGATGGAGATGCTCGTTGCGCGCTTCGAGGAGATCGAGGACCCGTATCTGCGCGAGCGCAAGGCCGACGTGCGGCAGGTCGTCGAGCGGGTGCTGAAGGCGATGCTCGGCACCGGACACGCGCCGCCCGCGCCGGCGCACGAGGAGAACGTGGTCGTCGTCGCGCACGACTTCTCGCCGGCCGACATGATCCTCTTCAAGCAGCACCAGTTCGCCGGCTTCGTGACCGACCTCGGCGGGGTGACCTCGCACACCGCGATCGTCGCGCGCAGCCTCGGCCTGCCGGCGATCGTCGGCCTGCACCACGCGCGGCAGATGGTCCGCGAGAACGAGCTCGTGATCGTCGACGGCGCCGAGGGCGTGCTGATCGTCAACCCGGACGAGCGCGTGCTCGGCGAGTACCGCCTCAAGCAGTCGGCGCTGCAGATCGAGCGCCAGAAGCTGAAGCGCCTCGCCTCGACGCCGGCCTCGACGCTCGACGGCACGCCGATCGAGCTGCAGGCGAACATCGAGCTGCCCGACGACGTCGAGTCGGCGCTCGAGTCCGGCGCGAGCGGCGTGGGGCTCTTCCGCACCGAGTTCCTGTTCCTGAACCGCGACGACCTGCCGAGCGAGGACGAGCAGTTCGAGGCCTACCGCGCCGCGGTCGAGGCGATGCGCGACCAGCCGGTGACGATCCGCACGCTCGACCTCGGCGCCGACAAGACCGTGAACGGCGCCGACCGCGGCGGGCCGAACCCGGCGCTCGGCCTGCGCGCGATCCGCTTCTGCTTCGCCGAGCCGCAGATGTTCCTGACCCAGCTGCGCGCGATCCTGCGCGCCTCGGCCTACGGAAGAGTGCGCCTGCTGGTGCCGATGCTCGCGCACGCGCACGAGATCGATCTCGTGTTCCAGTACCTGCAGCAGGCGCGCGACACGCTCGAGGCGATGAACGTGCCCTACGACCGCGCGCTCGAGGTCGGCGGCATGGTCGAGGTGCCGGCCGCCGCGCTCGCCGTGCCGCTGTTCGTCAAGCGGCTCGACTTCCTCTCGATCGGCACCAACGACCTGATCCAGTACACGCTCGCGATCGACCGCACCGACGACATGGTCGCCCACCTGTACGACCCGCTGCATCCGGCGGTCCTGCAGCTCGTGGCCGGCACGATCCGGAGCGCGGTCAAGGCCGGCAAGCCGGTCGCGGTGTGCGGCGAGATGGCGGGCGAGGTCGCCTACACGCGCCTGCTGCTCGGCTTCGGCCTGCGCCAGTTCTCGATGCATCCGATGCAGCTCCTCGCCGTGAAGCAGCAGGTGCTGCGCTCCGATCTCACCGAGGCCGAAGCCCTCGCCAGCCGCATCCTGCGCGCCGACGACCCCGAGAAGACCCGCCAACTCCTTGGTAGACTTAACGCATGATGCCAGCCAACGCACTGCGCGAAATCTCCGGCGTCCGTCAGGACGAGCCCTCGACCAGCCGGCGGTGGTTCCACAGCGACTATTTCGACCTGTTCGTCTGGCAGACGCCGGACGGCGAGGTGCAGTCGTTCCAGCTCTGCTACGGCATCGACACCAGCGAGAAGGCTCTGGTGTGGAAGAGGGATCTCGGCTTCTTCCACGACGGCGTGGACCCCGGCGACCAGAAGCCGGGCCGCGCCCCGTCGGCGATCCTCGAGCCCGACGGGCCGTTCCCGGCCACCGCCGTCGCCGCGCGCTTCGCGCGCGAGGCGGAAGGGGTGCCGAACGACATCCGCACCCTGGTGATCGCGCGCATCCGCGAGTTCGGGCGTCTGCACCCCTCCCCGCGGTCGCGGCGGCGGCGCTTCCGCCGCGCCGACTGGCAGCAGCGCAAGCCGAACTGAGCCCCGTCCCCTCCTTCTCGGGGAGGGGTGCCCGCGTAGCGGGCGGGGTGGTTCGCGCGCAGCGCGGCTCCTTCTTAAGGACAGATGCGCCCTCGGCGCCCCCACCCCGGCTCCTTCGGAGCCACCCCTCCTCGGAGAGGAGGGGAGGAAAGCGCGACGCTCCGCATCACGTCCATCCCCTGCTTTTCAAAGAGGGGTGCCGCGCGGAACGCGCGGCGGGTGGTTACTGCGCTTGCAGTATTACCCGACCCCGCACCACCCCGCCCGCGTCGCGGGCGCCCCCTCCTCGAAGAGGAGGGGAGTGCGCCACTCGCCGTTCGCGGCTAGAATCCCGCCACGCGCCGATTTGACCGTCAGCTTGCGGGCGCGCTCCGGACGGGCGTCCCGCCGGAGAAAAATACGGCTAAAGCGAGGGAAACCCGTTTGAGCTCGGCAAGCCGGACGGGTTTTTTTCGTTCCACGACATGACCCACGCCGCCCACGGCCGGTCGGTCGGCGCCGTGGTGCCGCGCCGGCTGCACATCGACTCGCCGCTCCGGTTCCGGAGCGGGGCGACGCTCGACCGTTACGACCTCGTCTACGAGACCTACGGCACGCTGAACGCCGCGCGCTCGAACGCGGTGCTGGTCTGCCACGCGCTGAACGCCTCGCACCACGTCGCCGGCTACTACGCCCACGACCCGAAGAACGTCGGCTGGTGGGACAACATGATCGGCCCGGGCAAGCCGGTCGACACCGACCGCTTCTTCGTGATCGGCGTGAACAACCTCGGCAGCTGCTTCGGCTCGACCGGCCCCGCGTCGATCGACCCGGCGACCGGCAAGCCGTACGGCTCGCGCTTCCCGGTCGTCACCGTCGAGGACTGGGTTGCGAGCCAGGCGGTGCTCGCCGACCGGCTCGGCATCGAGCGCTTCGCCGCGGTGATGGGCGGCAGCCTCGGCGGCATGCAGGCGATCTCGTGGGCGACCGCGTTCCCGGAGCGCATCGCGAACGCGGTGGTGGTCGCGGCGACGCCGAAGCTCACCGCGCAGAACATCGCGTTCAACGAGGTGGCGCGCCGCGCGATCGTCACCGATCCGGACTTCCACGGCGGCGACTACTACGAGCACGGCGTGAAGCCGAAGCGGGGCCTGCGCCTCGCGCGCATGATCGGCCACATCACCTATCTCTCCGGCGACGCGATGATGGAGAAGTTCGGCCGCGCGCTGCGTGCCGACGCCTACGGCTACCACTTCGAGGTCGACTTCGAGGTCGAGTCGTACCTGCGCTACCAGAGCGACAAGTTCGCCGAGTACTTCGACGCGAACACCTATCTCCTCATCACGCGCGCCCTCGACTACTACGATCCGGCGCGCGACTTCGAGCACGACCTGTCGGCCGCGCTCGCCGCGGCGCGGGCGCGGTTCCTGGTCGTGTCGTTCACCTCCGACTGGCGCTTCTCGCCCGAGCACTCGCGCCAGATCGTCAAGGCGCTGCTCGACAACCGGCGCGACGTCTCCTACGCCGAGATCGACGCGCCGCACGGCCACGACGCCTTCCTGCTCGAGGACGCGCGCTACCATGCGCTGGTGCGGGCGTGCTTCGAGAACATCGCGCGCGATCTCGCCGCCGAGGGCGGCGCCGCGGCGCCGATCGAGCTTCCCGGCGAGCCGCTCGTCGAGGCCGCCCCGGTCGCCGGCACGGGCGAAGGGTTCGCCGCATGAGCCCGCAAGCCCTCGCCCGGCTCACCGGACGCCCGGACCTCAAGGCGATCGCCGCCTGGGTGCGCAAGGACGCGAGCGTCCTCGACCTCGGCTGCGGCGACGGCCTGCTCCTGAAGCATCTCGCGCAGACGCGCGGCGCGCGCGGCTACGGCCTCGAGATCGCCGACGAGAAGGTGATCGCCTGCGTCGCGAACGGCGTCAACGTCATCCAGGTCGACATCGAGCGCGGCCTGTCGGACTTCGACGACGACTCGTTCGACTACGTGATCCTCTCGCTCACGCTGCAGGCGGTGCGCCGCACCGAGCCGATCGTCATGGAGATGCTGCGCGTCGGGCGCGAGGCGATCGTGACGTTCCCGAACTTCGGGCACTGGGAAGCGCGCTGGCAGGTGCTCGCCGGCCGGATGCCGGTGTCCAGGACGCTGCCGTTCCAGTGGTACGACACGCCGAACGTGCACCTCTGCACGATCCGGGATTTCGAGAGCTTCTGCGCCGCGCACGGCATCCGCATTCTCGAGCGCCTCGTGCTGCACGAAGGCGACGAGGTCCGGCTCCTGCCCAACCTGCGCGGCAGCGTCGCGGTGTACCGCATCCAGGCGGGCGGCTGACCCCGCGATGGCCTCCAGCGCCGCGCCGCCGCCGAAGCTCCTCCGCTCGAAGCTCTTCTGGGTCGCGCTGCTCTACTTCTCCGAGGGCTTTCCGCTCGGCGTCTTCTACGAGCTCTTCCCGGTCTACTTCCGCCAGCAGGGCGTCGAGCTGAAGGACATCGGGCTGATCAGCCTGCTCGGCCTCGCGTGGACGGTGAAGTTCCTGTGGGCGCCGGCGATCGACCACTACCGCGGGCACCGGCGGTGGATGGCCACCGTGGACGTCGCGATGGCGGTCGTGCTGATCGCGTTCGCGGCGTCCAAGGGCCTCGGGCCGTGGGTGTGGGCGGCGATCGGCGTGTTCACCCTGCTCTCGGCGACGAACGACATCGCAATCGACGGCTACACCATCGAGCTCCTCGACCGGAACGAGCTCGGGCTCGCGAACGGCATCCGCATCGGCTTCTACCGCGTGGGCATGCTCGCCTCGGGGCTGGTGCTGATCCTGTCCGACTGGCTCACCTGGTCCGGCGCGTTCGCGTGCGGCGCGGTGATCCTCGCGGCGTGCGCGGCGGCGGTGCTCACGGCGCCGCGCGAGCGCGCCGTCGTGCGCGACGAGCAGCTCTCCCTGCGCGCGGAGCTCGCGCGCGTGCTCGCCGACGCGCGCGGCGCCGTGCCGGTCGCGGCGCTCGCGCTCGGCACGCTCTGGCTCGTCGACGGCGCGCTCGGCCTGTCGGCCGGCCGTCCGGCGCTCTGGCCGGCCGCCTGGGCCGTCGCCGCCGCCGGCATCGCGGTCTCGGCCGCGCTCCATGCCGCGCGCAGCAGGAATCGCCCGGAAGCCGCGCCCGCGACGGCGCGCGGGCCCATGTTCGGCGCGCTGCTCGAGCTCCTCGGCCGGCCGTACATCGTGCCGGTGCTCCTCTTCGTGCTGATCTTCAAGCTCGGCGACGCCTCGATGGGCTTCATGGTGAAGCCGTTCTGGGTCGACGCGCAGTTCAGCGCGACCGAGATCGGGCTGGTGTCGGTGAACATCGGCCTCGGGCTCTCGATCGCGGGCGGCATCGCCGGCGGCTGGTACACCGACCGCGCCGGCATCTTCAAGGGGCTCTGGGTGCTCGGCCTGTTCCAGGCGCTCTCCAATCTCGGCTACGCGATCGCCGCGTCGGTGATCCCGCACGGCGCCCCGGGCGAGCTCGAGCTCTGGCACCGCGCGGTGATGTACTCGGCGAGCGCGGCCGAATCGTTCACCGGCGGCCTCGGCACCGCGGCGTTCCTCGCGTTCCTGATGGCGATCGTCGACAAGCGCCACTCGGCGACCGAGTACGCGCTGCTCTCCTCGGTGTTCGCGCTCTCGCGCTCGGTCGCCGGCTGGGCGAGCGGCTTCGGCGCGCAGGAGCTCGGCTACGCGAAGTACTTCCTGCTCACCTTCTTCCTCTCCTTCCCGGCCTACGCGGCCCTGCCGTGGGTGCGCCGCATGCTCGACTACGCCGAGGCGCGCAACCGCGGCGCCGTCGAAGCGCAGGGCGCGGAGCGTGCGTAGCGCCGCGATCGTGTGTTACCGTTTCGGCGCAGAGTCCCTCGACGACAGGATGATGCCGCCATGAGTGACCCGAAGCGGATGCTGCTCTGGATGGTCGCCTTCCTCGCGCTCGTGGCGCTCGCCTGCGGCGCGCTCTACGCGCCGCTCGGCTCGGCCTTCGCCGCGAACCGCGTGTTCAACGGGCTGATCCTGGCGGTGCTCGCGCTCGGGATCGTGGTCAACTTCGTGCAGGTGCTGACGCTCGGGCCGGCGAGCGCGTGGCTGCGCGACACCGAGCGCAACATCGCGCCGCGCGGCATACCGCGCCTGCTCGCGCCGATGGCGCGCATGTTCGCGAGCCGCGAGCAGGAGGGCTTCCGCCTGTCCGCGATGGCGATGCGCTCGCTGCTCGACGGCATCCGCCTGCGGCTCGACGAGTCGCGCGACATCGCGCGCTACATGATAGGACTGCTGGTGTTCCTGGGCCTGCTCGGCACCTTCTGGGGGCTGCTCGACACGATCGCGGGCGTCGGCCGCGTGATCGGCGATCTCGCGCCCGCGGGCGGCGACGCCGGCGCCGCGTTCGACGCGCTGAAGCGCGACCTGCAGGGCCCGCTCGCCGGCATGGGCACCGCGTTCAGCTCGTCGCTGTTCGGGCTCGGCGGCGCGCTCGTGCTCGGCGTGCTCGACCTGCAGGCCGGGCACGCGCAGAACCGCTTCTACAACCACCTCGAGGACTGGCTCTCGGGCATGACGCACCTGCCGAGCGGCCGGATGACGCTCGAGGGCGAGCATGCGCTGCCGACCTACATCGAGGCGCTGCTCGAGCAGACCGCGGAGAACCTGAACCAGCTGCAGCGCACGATGTCGCGCAGCGAGGACGACCGCCGCGCGACGCAGGCCAATCTCGCGAACCTCGGCGAGCAGCTGGCCGCGCTCACCGACCAGCTGCGCGCGGAGCAGAAGCTGATCCTGAGCCTCGCCAGGAGCCAGACCGACCTGCAGCCGACGGTGGCCGAGCTCGCCGCCCAGGTGAGCGGCGCGGTGACCGGCTACGAGCAGATGCGCGACTACCTGCGCAGCACCGACCTCTCGCTGAAGCGCCTGGTCGAGGAGGTCGCGGCAGCGCGCGGTGAGGTGCCGCAGCAGCTGCGCGACGAGGTGCGGCTGCTCGCGCAGAGCCTCGGGCGCCGGCCGTCCGGGGACGCCTGAGCGCCGCGATGCTGTCGTTCGCCCGCCGCAGCCGCCACGGCATCAACGTCTGGCCTGCGTTCGTCGACGCGCTGGCCTCGATCCTGCTGGTGTTCATCTTCGTGCTGCTGATATTCGTGTTCGGCTACCTCGTGCTGGGCGACACGCTCGCCGGGCGCAACCGGGCGCTCGCCGAGCTCCAGGCGCAGGTGAACGCGCTCGCCGAGACGCTCGCGCTCGAGCGCAGGCAGGCCGCCGATCTGCGGGCGCGCGCGGACGAGCTCGAGACGCGCCTGGAGGCCACGCTCGCCGAGCGCGACCGGCTCGACCAGGCGGCCGGCGCGGCGACCGCGCGCGCCGAAGCGGCCGAGCGCGACGCCGAGGGCCTCCGCGCACGCCTGGAGGCGTCGACCGCGGCGACGGTCGCCGCCGAATCGCAGCTCGCGGAGCGGCAGCAGGCGCTCGCCGCCGTGCAGAGCGAGCGCGACGCGCTGCGCGAGCGCCGGGCCGAGGCCGAGCGCCGGATCGCGGACCTCGGCGTGATCATCGAGAGCCGCGAGCGCGAGCTTTCGGCGACCCGCGAGCGCGAGAGCACGCTCACCGCGCGGGTCGAGACGCTGAACCGCGAGATCGCCGCGCTGCGCGAGCAGCTCGCGCGGCTCGCCGCCACGCTCGACGCGGCGGAGCAGAAGGCGAAGGAGAAGGACATCGAGATCGCCGACCTCGGCCGGCGTCTGAACCTCGCGCTCGCGCTGAAGGCGGACGAGCTGCAGCGCTACCGCTCGGAGTTCTTCGGCCGGCTGCGCGAGATCCTCGGCAAGGATCCGAACATCCGGATCGTCGGCGACCGCTTCGTGTTCCAGTCGGAGTTGCTCTTTCCCAGCGCGTCGGCCACGCTGACCGCCGAGGGCGAGCGCCAGCTCGCGCAGCTCGCGAAGACGCTGAGATCGGTCACCGATCGCATTCCGCCGGACATCCGCTGGATCCTGCGCGTCGACGGGCACACCGACCGCCGGCCGATCCGCACCGAGCGCTTCCCCTCGAACTGGGAGCTCTCCACGGCGCGCGCGCTGTCGGTCGTCGAGTACCTGATCGCGCAGGGCATCGCGCCGGACCGGCTCGCCGCCGCCGGCTTCGGCGAGTTCCATCCGCTCGACAAGGGAGTCACGCCGGAGGCCTTCGCGCGCAACCGGAGGATCGAGATCAAGCTCACGCAACCGTGAAGGCGTGATGGGTGAACGGTGAACGGTGAACGGTGAACGGTGAACGGTGAACGGTGAACGGTGAACGGTGAACGGTGAACGGTGAACGGTGAACGGTGAACGGTGAA
>JAHDYJ010000003.1:0-42588 GCA_023383795.1 Burkholderiales bacterium
CCGCTTTGAGCGGCTCACAATCTAAGGCCCCCGGCTTTGCCGGGGGATATTTACTCGAGCGGGATTGGCAGATGGTCGTCGCCGCGCGCGTCGGCCGTGCGCGGCGACCGCCCCTCGGTCCAGGCCTCGCGCTCGGGGGCAAGCGCGTGCCGCACGCAATGCCATCCGCCGTAGGCGAGGAATCCCAGGCATGCCGCCGCCAGCAGGACGAACAACCCGTCGATGATGATCATGGTGCCCTCCTTCGCGCTCGTCGTCGGCTCGCGGCGATCGCTCGCCTGATGGAGGGCACTCTAGGCGCCGGAGGCGACCGCCGCGTTGCCCTTCGACGCCGCCCAACTGTGGCAAATGCACAGTTCGCGCTCCTGCCCGGGGGCGGAGCCGGCATCCGCTGTGCTGCCCGGCCGATAGGCCATTCGGCCTAGGGCCGCACGCGGGCGACCGTTGCGCCGCTCTCGGACTGGGGCGATGATTGGCCCCAGCAAGAAGAATCGACCGCACCCGGTGCGGCGGAGAAAGGGGAGGGCATCGGAGCGGGCGGGCACACGCCGGCCGGCCATCGCTGCCTGTCCGGGAGCGCGCCTCCCGCACTCCGCTCGATTCGTTTCCCTTCCTTCGAACGTTTGAGGATCGCGATGTCGCATCGTAGCGCCGAGCTGCACGCCGCTCTCGATCGGTTCCGCCGGCGGAACGCGCGAGACCGGCTGAGTCTCGATCGGGCTGGCGGCGGCTCGCCCGCGGTCTGGTTCCTGGGCCCGAAGGGGGAGAACCGGAAGATCCTCGAACGATTGGTGCTGAAAGCGATCGGCGAGCACATCCGGGCGCGCGAGGAATACGCGCCGAAGGACCCCGGATTCCTGTCCCCGCGGGCGCTCGACGAGGCGCGCTTCCACGACACCGTAGCGTGGCTCGAGCAGCGGCTCGAGGAGGTCCTTCATTACCTGCACGGGTCGATCCCGCTCGCGAGCTACCGCAACCAGTCGCACATGTACTGGGACGTGACGCTGCCGGGCGTGATCGGCTACATCGCAGCGCTGCTCTACAACCAGAACAACGTCGCGACGGAGGCTTCACCGGTCACGACGCTGCTCGAGATGGCGGTGGGCGACGACCTGTGCGGCATGCTGGGGTTCGGGGGCACGGCCGATGCAGCCTCCGTGGCCGATACGCCGCGGCCTTGGGGCCACATCACCTGCGACGGCAGCGTCGCGAACATCGAAAGCATGTGGGCGGCGCGCAACCTGAAGTTCCTCCCGGTCGCGCTCGCCGCTGCGGTCCGCGAGACGCCGGAGATGGCCGCGGCCGCCGACGTCACCGTGCGCACACTCGACGGCCGGCGCTGCCGGCTGGTCGATCTCGACGCGTGGGGGCTCGTGAACCTTCCGGTCGACGAGGCGATCGGCCTCGCTCCGCGCATCACGAAGACCGCGGGCGTGTCCGCCGAGACGATCCAGGCAGCGCTCGCCGGGCGCTCCGTGCAGGAGCTCGGTCTGCTCGAGTTCTACCGCCGATACCTGCCGAACCAGCCGACGCCTGTGCTGATGGCGCCCGCGACCGCGCATTACTCGTGGCCGAAGGGCGCCGCGCTGCTCGGACTCGGCCGCGACGCGCTGCGGCCGATCCACGTCGACCTCGACGGACGAATGGACACGGTGGCGCTGCGCCGTGCGCTCGAGCGCTGCCTCTTCGAGAAGCGGCCGGTGCTGCAGGTGGTCGCGGTGATCGGGACCACCGAGGAGAGCGCGGTCGATCCGCTGGCGGAGATCGCCGACATCCGCGACGAGTACCGCGAGCGCGGACTCGAGTTCGCGCTGCATGCCGACGCCGCCTGGGGCGGCTACTTCGCCGCGACGCTGCGCGAGCCGCGGGTCTTCGAGGTCCTGCGGGAGCAGGGGCTCGAGGGCTCCGACGAGGAGGCGCGCATCCTCTCGCGCGTGCTCGGCGTCGACTGTCCGGACCCGGTCGAAGATGCCGGCCTCGGGAAGGTGTTCGACACCTCGGAGTGCGACATCATGGCACCGGGCGTCCGGCTGAGCGACTACGTCGTCGCCCAGTTCCAGGCGCTTGCGCGCTGCGAGACGGTCACCGTCGACCCGCACAAGTCGGGCTTCATCCCGTACCCGGCCGGGGCGCTCTGCTATCGCAACGGCGCGATGCGCGAGGTGGTCGCCTTCACGGCGCCGGTGGTCTATCACGGCGGCATCGACCCCACCGTGGGCGTATACGGCATCGAGGGATCGAAGCCGGGCGCGGCCGCGGCCGCCGTCTACCTCTCCCACAGCGTGATCCCCACCGACCAGGCGGGCTACGGCAAGCTGCTCGGCAGGTGCGTCTTCTCCAGCAAGCGTTTCTACGCCGCGCTCGTCAGCATGTGCGGGCCGTCGGATCCGGTCACGGTGACGCCGTTCCAGCGGCTGCCGGCCGAGAAGGCGGGCGCCTCGGAAGTCCAGATCGCGGAGCAGATCGATGTCATCCGCAGGCAGCTCGTCCCGGTGGGCAACCAGGCTCTCCTGCGCAAGCTCGCGGAGGACCCCGAGCTGCTCGATCTCTTCCTGCAGATGGGCGCCGACCTGTGCATCGTCGCCTATGCGTTCAACTTCCGCACCGGCGCCGGGCTGAACCGCGATCTCGCGCTGATGAACGGGCTGAACGACCGCATCTTCAAGCGGCTGAGCATCCGCGAGTTCACCGGCGGCCGGGTGCCGGCGGCACCGATGTTCGTGACGGCCTCGGCCTTCGACCCGAACGTCTACGGCGAGCGCTTCGTCGGGCGATTCGCCGCGCGGGCAGGGGTGGAGGCGCCGCCGGGACAGCCGTTCAAGTTCCTGATCTCGACGCAGCAGAATCCCTGGCTCACGTCGACCGCCGAAGGCAACTTCACCGACGAGGTGATCAAGGCGCTGAAGGGCGCGGCGGTCGACGCGGCCGCCGACCTGATCCGCGCCCACGGTTTGCTGCCGCCCGCGGCCGCGGGAGCATGAGGCCGCGGCGAGCGAGCGAGAGGACCGAGCGATGCACGACCACACGCGCGAACACATGGACGAGCACGAGTCCCCCTACGAGGTGAGCAACATGCCGCACCAGCATGCGCTGACGCTCGTCGGGCGGGACACCGTCTTCGGCGTCCACATGACGCAGTACCACTGCGAGGAGCACAAGTACCAGCTCGTCCTGAAGCTGGAGCTCCCGCCCGAGGCGCTCTCTGCGTACCGGGAGCAGCGCGAGGCTTTCCCCCTTGACTACTTCTGCCTGTGCAACGACGAGCGCGACCTGATGACGATTCCGGATCTGGCATCGGGGAAGCGCGCGAGCTTCCGGGCGAACATCTTCCAGGGCCTGCCGCCGTTCGGTCCGGAGGACGAGCAGGACCCGCACTTCTTTCCCTGGGCGCTCACGCGCGTCGAGCCGATCGCCGGCGGGTTCGAGGCGCGGATCGCGCGGGTCGTCTTCCACCGCGCCTTCGCCCATCACTACGAGCTGCCGGAGTTCGCCACTTACCTCCTGTTCGGCGAGGGCGGCGAGGCGCACATGAACAACGTCCAGACCGCCCGGCTCGCGAGCGGCCCGTTCGAGGCGGCGGCGTTCGGCCCCGACTACGATCACGCGATGAGCCTGGAGGCGGCGCCGAAGTGGCTCCACCCCACGCTGCTGGAAGCCGGGATCATCGTGACCACGCCGTCGGTGCGCCTGCGCGACCCGCAGACCCGCCTGCCGACGATCCCCTGCAAGCAGCCCTTCCCGAAGGGCGGCACGCTGGACGTGCTCTACCGCGGCATCGGCCCGGCGCGGCAGGTCACGGCGGGCGCGTCGTATCTCTTCGGGACCGCCGTGTGCAACAGCCCGTCGCTGATTCCGTGCTCGAATCCGAAGGAGGTGCTGCAGATCAGCGCGACGCCGCAGCGCTACCTGAAGTGACAGGCCCCGGCGGGCGGCCGGCGCGCGGCGGCGGCTCAGGCTCCCGCCGGCGGCCAGTTGTGGATCACCGGCCGCGCGAGCCGGCCGGCGGGGAAGAAGCCCATGATCTCGCCGTAGAACGCGAGCTCCTCCTCGAGCGACCGGACGATGTTCGCCTTGATCCGGAAGCCGTGGCTCTCGCCCGGATAGAACTCGTAGGCGACCGGCAGCTTGCGCGCCATCAGGTCGTCGATCAGGACCTGTGCCTGCTTCGGCGGCACGACCGGGTCGTCGAGCCCCTGGAAGAGGGCGAGCGGACAGCCGATCCGGCTCGCGTGATGGAGCGGCGAGCGTGCCTTGAACTCCTTCTGCGCCAGCGGATACGGGCCGACGAGCAGCTCCGCGTAGCGCGCCTCGAGCTTGTCGGTCTCGCGGGCGATCATCTCGAGGTCCGAGATCCCGTAGTAGCTTGCCGCGCTGGTCAGGAGGTCGGTGAACGTCGCCAGCGCGAGCGTGGTGTAGCCGCCCGAGCTGCCGCCGCGCGAAGCGACGCGATACCGATCGACGTCGCCGCGCTCGATCAGGGTCTTCGCGGCCTGCACGCAGTCCTCGACGTCGACGATTCCCCAGCTGCCGTACATGCGCTGCCGGAACGCGCGCCCGAACCCGGTGCTGCCGCGGTAGTTCACGTCGACCACGGCGAAGCCGCGGCTCGTGAAGAACTGGATGCTGAGGCTGACCGAGGCGCCTGCCGCGGCCGTCGGACCGCCGTGAACGAAGATCAGCAGCGGCGGCTTCGCGCCCTCCGGCCCGCGTGCCGCGGGGTTGTTCGGGGCGTAATAGAACGCGTACGCGCGCTCCGCACGCTCCCGGCCGGTGGCGAACGCGATCGCCTCGGGCGCCGCGAAGCACGCCAGCGCCTCGGGCGAGAGATTCGGGTTCGCGCTCCGCAGCTCCTCGCAGGTCCGGGTCGCGAGATCGTAGCGGACGATCGCCGGCGGCCGCGTGAACGATGCGCCGACGAAGGCGGCGAACCCGTTGCCGACGTGCAGGTGGGCGATCTCCGAGAAGGGCGTATCGATCTCGATGATCCGACCGGTGTCGACGGCCACCCGCGCGAGGGTCCAGCGCCCGCCCTCGGTGTAGCAGCACAGGAGCTCGTTCCGCGAGACGAAGCCGTAGGAGGAGCCGCCGAGCCGCCACGGCGGCGCGGCGAACTCGGCCGCCTTGCGGGTGACGGGCTCGATCACGTCGCCGGCGAGGCGATGGATGTTCCACCAGCGATCGCCGTTCGCCGCGAAGCGGTCCGACACGAAGAAGAGGGTGCCGTCCGGCGCCCACTTCGGGTCGACGATGGACTCGCCGGAGAACCGCAGCGCCTCCTGCAGGACGGGGTTGAGCGCTGGGTCGATGCCATCGGCGGGTGCTCCCGCGATCTGGCGGACCACGGCCGGACGCCCGGCTGCATCGAGCTCGGCGACGTACAGTGCGGTGCCGTCCCAGGGCATCGACGGGTAGTCCCACGAGATCCAGCAGAGCCGGCGCCCGTCGGGACTCAGGCGCGGCGACGCGTAGAAGTCCGTGCCCTCGGCGATCGTGAGCGGCAGCTTGCGGCCCTCGAGGTCGAGCGCGACGATGGTCTGGACCGGCTGGCCGTGCCGCTCGGCGCCGGAGTCCTCCATGACGCAGTAGAGGAGACCTCGCCTCGCGTCGATCGCGCAGTCGGCGTAGCGGGCGTTGCGGGGCGAGGTCAGCGGCACGGGAAGCAGTCCCGGCGCCTGGCGGTAGAGCCGCTGGTCTTTCGTGTCGGGGTGATCCGCGGCCGCGAAGTTGACGAAGCAGGTGAGCCGCTCGCGCACTGCCATCGAGCCGCCGCCGTAGGAATTGACGAGCGTTCGCGCGCTGTAGCCCGGCGGCGTCACCTCCTCGACCCGGCTCGCGGGCGACCAGCGCATCACGACGTAGCGGCCCTTCTCGTCGGGGCGGACCTCCACCCAGCAGATGTCGGCGCCGTCGATCGCGATCTGCTCGAAGGAGCGCGCCCCCGCCGCCAGGGCGTCGGCGGTGATCGGCGATGGCCACTCGCCGTAAGGCAAGGTGACGGATCCGGGCATCGAGCGGGGGTGGTTGCTCGGCGGAGGCGCGGCGTTGCTCCGGTCGATCGAGCCCGCCGGGTCAGTGCGCCCCTTCGTGCACGCAGAGGATGTTGCCCTCGCTGTCCTTGAACCACGCCGCCTTGTCCGAGCCGAGGACGCACACGTGCTCGACGGTCTTCAGACCGGGAAAGTCGTAGTCCTCGAAGATCACCCCCTTCGCCTTCAGCGCGTCGATCACGCGCTCGATGCCGCGGACCTCGAAGCTGAGCGCCGTGTGCTCGGCCCTGGTGCCCTCGGGCTTGGGGATCAGGGCGATGTGGGCCTCGCCGCCGCAGGCGAAGAGGAAGTTGCCGTCGGCGGCGAACCCCTTGGGCTCGAGTCCGAGCCGGTCCTGGTAGAAGGCGCGGGCACGGTCCATGTCCTTGACCGGAAGGATGGTCGTCACCGCGGCCTTGGTGAGCATGCTCATGCGGGTCTCCTTCCCGTGCCTGGCGATCGAACGGCGCCAGCCGCCGCAGTGCGAGTGCGCTGCCGCAGAGGGGCCGTGGCGATTGTATCGGCAACACGTGTCGGCCGCGATCCTCGACCGGGGACGCGCCCCGGGCAGACGGGGAGGGCGAACGCCGTGTTAGCATCCGCACGCCGCGCCGGGTGGCGTGAGCCGTCGGCCGCAAGGCCACCGTTCCAGGCCTGCCACGATCCACGCACATGACGTCCGCCGCACGCGACGACGCGACGAGCTACGTCTACATGTTTCCGAGCCGCGTCGCCTTCGACGGGCGTGGCGGCCTGTCCCTGCAGTGGCCGGCGGACAAGGGACCGTTCGCGGTTGCTCCCGCGCCGGCGCCGAACGGTGCGCTGGCGACGGTTCAGGCGAAGCCGGACGCGCTGACGGCCGAGGAATGCGACCGCGTCATCGCGCTCGGCGAGGCGGCCCACGCCGAGGCCGGCCGGGTCGAGGACGGCCCGAGCCGCTACCGGGTGAGCCGGATCGCCTGGCTCGCGCCGAGCCCCGATACCGAATGGCTCTTCCACCGGCTCGCGGTGCTGTTCGCCGAGGCGAACCGGCACTACGGTCTCGAGCTCGTCGGCTTCGTCGACGCCCTGCAATACACCGTGTACGGCGCGGGCCAGCACTTCGACTGGCACCTCGATCTCGGTCCGGGCTCGACGAGTGCGCGCAAGCTCTCGATGTCGATCCAGCTCTCGCACCCGGACGACTACGCGGGCGGCGGTCTCGAGTTCGTCAGCGTGCCGCTGCGCGCGGAGGCGTCGCGGCGCGGCACCGCCATCATCTTCCCGTCCTTCCTCGCGCATCGCGTGACCGCGGTGACCCGCGGCATCCGGCGATCGCTGGTGGGGTGGGCCTACGGTCCGACCTTCCGCTGACTCGCGGCTCCGCGCGCGCGCCGCCGCTGCACCTCGCGCGCGTCCGGTTTCGCTTCGCCGCGGAAGCCGGGCGGCAGCTCCGCGCGGCGAAGCAGAAAGACCCCGTCGTCAGCGCCCGTGGTGCGCAGCCACGTGAACGGGGTGCGGGGGAATGCACGCTCGAGCACGCGGCGCCCGGCGCCGATCTCGACGACCAGCACGCCGTCCTCGGCCAGGCGGTCCGCGGCGCCGGCGACGATCCGTCGCACGACGTCCAGGCCGTCGCGCCCTCCGGCGAGCGCCAGACGCGGCTCGTGCCGGTACTCCCGCGGCAGCGCGCGCATCGATGCCCGCGTCACGTACGGCGGATTCGAAAGGATCAGGTCGTAGCGCGCGTCGGCGAGTGCGGCGAAGAGGTCGGAGCGCGCGAGGCGCACGCGCGGGGCGAGCCCGTAGTCGGCGACGTTGCGCCGCGCGACGGCGAGCGCGGCGGCCGAAACGTCGGAGGCGTCGACGCTCGCGCGCGGGTATGCGAGCGCAGCGAGGATCGCGAGGCAGCCCGATCCGGTGCAAAGATCGAGAATGCGCCGCACCGGCCGCCCGGCGAGCCAGGGGGCGAGGCCCGCCGGCAGCAGCTCCGCGATGTGCGAGCGCGGCACGATGACGCGGGCGTCGACGTAGAACCTATGGTCCTGCAGCCACGCCTCGCGCAGCAGGTAGGCAAGCGGCGCGCGGGTCTCGATGCGGCGGCGCGCGAGGCTCGCGAGGCGTCGCGCGTCGGCGCCGGCCACCGGCCGCGCGAGCGCGCCGTCCAGCGCACCGAACCCGATGCCGAGCGCGCTGCAGACCAGCCACGCCGCCTCGTCGCGGGCGTTATGCGTGCCGTGGCCGAAGGCGAGCCGCGCGGCGGCGAAGCGGCGCTCGAGGTCTCGCCACCACTCGCCGACGGTACGCGGCGCGGGCGGCCCGCGGCGGCGCGGCCGAGTCAAGCGAGCAGCTTGCCGAGCAGGCGCAGATAGATCTCGGCGAGCGGCTCGACCGCCGCGATGTCCACGTGCTCGTCGACCTGGTGGATGGAGGCGTTCACGACGCCGAACTCGACCACCTCCGGACAGATCTCGGCGATGAAGCGCCCGTCGGAGGTGCCGCCGGTAGTCGAGACCTCGGCCCGGACGCCGGTGACCTCGCGGATCGCCGCGGTGAGCGCATCGACCAGCGCGCCGCGCGCGGTGAGGAACGGCTGCGCCGAGAGCGACCACTCGATCGCCCAATCGAGACCGTGCCGGTCGAGGATCTCCTTCACCCGCGCCTGCAGCGATTCGGCGGTGCTCGCGGTCGAGAAGCGGAAGTTGAACAGGACGACGAGCTCGCCCGGGATGACGTTCGTCGCGCCGGTGCCCGCGTGGAGGTTCGAGACCTGCCAGGTCGTCGGCGGGAAGTGCTCGTTGCCACGGTCCCACTCGGTCGCTGCGAGCTCGGCGAGCGCCGGCGCGGCGAGATGTACCGGATTGCGCGCGAGGTGCGGGTAGGCGACGTGCCCCTGCACGCCGCGCACCACGAGCCGGCCGGAGAGCGAGCCGCGCCGCCCGTTCTTGATCGTGTCGCCGAGGCGCGCCACCGAGGTCGGCTCGCCGACGATGCAGTAGTCGATGCGCTCGCTGCGCGCGCGCAGCCGCTCGACGACCTTGACGGTGCCGTCTACGGCGACGCCTTCCTCGTCGGAGGTGAGCAGCAGCGCGACCGAGCCGCGATGATCGGGGTGCGCACGCACGAACCGCTCCGCGGCGGTGACGAACGCCGCGACCGCGGTCTTCATGTCGGCCGCGCCGCGCCCGTACAGGCGCCCGTCGCGCTCGACCGGCTGGAACGGGTCGGAGCGCCACTGCTCGCGGGGCCCCGGCGGCACGACATCGGTGTGGCCGGCGAGGACGACCAGGGGCGGCTGCGTGCCGTGGCGCGCCCAGAGGTTCTCGACCGGCCCGCTCGCGACGCGCTCGAGGGCGAAGCCGAGCGGTCGCAGCCGCTCGGCGACGAGCGCCTGGCAGCCGGCGTCGTCCGGCGTCACCGACGCCCGCGCGATGAGCTCGCGGGCAAGGTCGAGGGTCTCGCTCATTCCGCGTGGGAAAGGGGTTTATCGCCGGACGGCGCGCCGCGCGCAGTCTATCAGGCCCCGCGGGACCCGGGCCACGCCGGCGATGCGCCCGGCCGCGGGCGCGTCAGGCCGCCCGCTCGTCCTGGTCGAGCGAGAGCTTGAACTCCGCGAACGAGGCGCTCGCCGGCTTGTCGGCCGGCTTCTCCACCGGCTTCTGTCCGGGCGCGTCGCCGCCGCCGAGCTGCGCGTTGTTGATCTGCCAGAGCAGGTTGTTGGCGGAGTCGGCGTTCGCCAGCGCCTCGTCCTGCGAGATCACGCCGTCCCTGATCATCTTGAACAGCGACTGCTCGAAGGTCTGCGAGCCGGGCGACATGCTCTTCTCCATCGCCTCCTTGATCTCGTTCACCTCGCCCTTCTCGATCAGGTCGGCAATGTGGCGCGTGTTCAGCATGACCTCGACCGCCGGCGAGCGCCCGCCCTTGAGGTTCTTGATCAACCGCTGCGAGACCACGCACTTGAGCGACGCCGACAGGTCCTGCAGCAGCGCGGGCCGGTTCTCGAGCGGATAGAAGCTGATGATGCGGTTGAGCGCGTGGTAGCTGTTGTTCGCGTGCAGCGTCGCGAGGCACAAGTGCCCCGACTGCGCGTACGCGATCGCGGCGGTCATCGTCTCGCGGTCGCGGATCTCGCCGATCAGGATCACGTCGGGCGCCTGCCGCATCGCGTTCTTGAGCGCGATGTAGTACGACTTCGCGTCTGTGCCGAGCTCGCGCTGGTTGACGATCGACTTCTTGTGCTTGAAGAGGAACTCGATCGGGTCCTCGATCGTGATGATGTGGCCCGACATCAGCGCGTTGCGGTGGTCGATCATCGCCGCGAGCGAGGTCGACTTGCCCGAGCCGGTCGCGCCGACCATCAGGATCAGTCCGCGCTTCTCGAGGACGACCTCCTTCAGCACCGCGGGCAGACCGAGCGAGTCGAACTGCGGCACGTCACCCGGGATGTAGCGCACTACCACGCCGGGCGTGGTGCGCTGCACGAAGCAGCTGATCCGGAAGCTGCCGAGACCCTGGATCGGGTAGGAAGTGTTCAGCTCGAACTCGTCCTCGAACTCCTTCAGCTGGCGCTCGTTCAGGATCTCCCTCATCAGCGAGCGGACCGCGTCGGGAGTCACGATCTGCTGGTTGATCGGCATCGTCGTGCCGTTGATCTTGATGTTGATCGGCGCACCGCACGAGATGAAGATGTCCGATGCCTTCTTCTCGGCCATCAGCTCCAGCAGGCGTCGCATCGCAGCCATGGGCCCTCCGGGGGCGGGTGGGGGTCAGTCCCCCCGCAGCAGCTCGTTTATGCCGGTCTTCGCGCGGGTCTTGGCGTCCACCCGCTTGACGATGACGGCGCAGTAAAGCGCGTATTTTCCGTCGGCCGCGGGCAGCGTTCCAGGAACTACTACCGATCCGGCCGGGACCCGGCCGTAGCTGACTTGGCCGGTCGCGCGGTCGTAGATCCGGGTGCTGGCGCCGATGAACACGCCCATCGACACGACCGCGTTCTCCTCGACGACCACGCCCTCGACGATCTCGGAGCGGGCGCCGATGAAGCAGTTGTCCTCGATGATGGTCGGGCCGGCCTGCACCGGCTCCAGCACGCCTCCGATGCCGACGCCCCCCGAGAGATGAACGTTCTTGCCGATCTGCGCGCAGGATCCGACGGTGGCCCACGTGTCGACCATGGTGCCTTCGTCGACATAGGCGCCGATGTTCACGTAGGACGGCATGAGCACGACGTTCCGCGCGATGTAGGCGCCGCGGCGCGCGGTCGCCGGCGGCACGACGCGGAAGCCGCCGGCGACGAAGTCAGCGGCGGAGTACCCCGCGAACTTGGTGGGCACCTTGTCGAAGTAGCGCGTCGCGCCACCTTCCATCACCGCGTTGTCCTGCAGGCGGAAGGAGAGCAGCACCGCCTTCTTGATCCACTGGTGGGTGTGCCAGCGGCCGTCGATCTTCTCCGCGACGCGCAGCTCGCCTCGGTCCAGCCGCGCCAGCACCTCGTCCACCGCCGCGCGCACCGCGGCGTCGGCGCCGGCGGGCGCGAGCCGGGCGCGGTTCTCCCAGGCCTGGTCGATGATCTTCTCGATGTCCTGCATGTGGCTCCAGTGTCGGCGCTAGAGTTGCTCGGCGAAGCGTCTGATCCGCTCGATGCCCTCGACGCATTCCTCGAACGGAGCCACGAGCGCGACGCGCACGTGGTTTCGACCGGGATTCTCGCCGTGGGCGTCGCGGGCGAGATAGCTGCCGGGCAAGACCGTCACATTATAGTCGCGGTACAGGTCGCGAGCGAAGGCGTCGTCGGCGATCGGCGTGCGGATCCATAGGTAGAAGCCGCCGTCGGGACGCGCGGTCTCGAGCGGCGCGGCGACGAGCGGCAGCGCGGCGTCGAACTTGCGGCGGTAGAGCGCGCGGTTCTCCGCGACGTGCGCCTCGTCGCGCCACGCCGCCTCGCTGGCGGCCTGCACCGCCAGGCTCATCGCGCTGCCGTGATAGGTGCGGTACAGCAGGAACTTGCGCAGGATCTCGGCGCTGCCCGCGGCGAAGCCGGACCGCATGCCGGGCGCGTTCGAGCGCTTCGACAGGCTCGAGAGCACGACGAGGCGCGGGAAGCCGGCGCGGCCGAGCCGCGCGGCGGCCTCGAGCGCGCCGAGCGGCGGGCGCGCCTCGTCGAAGTAGAGCTCGGAGTAGCACTCGTCGGACGCGACGACGAAGCCCCAGCGGTCGGCGAGCTCGAACACGCGGCGCCACTCGTCGAGCGGCATCACGCGGCCGGTCGGGTTCGCCGGCGAGCAGGCGTAGAGGAGCTGGGTGTGGCGCCAGACCTCGTCCGGCACCGCGTCCAGATCGAGAGCGAAGCCGCGCGCGCGCACCTGGTTGACGAAGTAGGGGGTGGCGCCCGCGAGCAGGGCCGCGCCCTCGTAGATCTGGTAGAACGGATTGGGGCACACCACGATCGCGCGCGGGTCGCGGGCGTCGACCACCGTCTGCGCGATCGCGAACAGCGCCTCGCGCGAGCCGTTCACCGGCAGCACCTCGGTCTCGGGGTCGATCGCCGGCAGGCGGTAGCGCCGCTCGAGCCATGCGGCGATCGCCGCGCGCAGCGACGCCGAGCCCTTGGTCGCCGGGTAGGCCGACAGCCCGCCGAGATGCTCGGTCAACGCCCGCTTGACGAGCTCCGGCGTGGCGTGCTTCGGCTCGCCGATCGAGAGGCTGACGGGCGCCAGCGCCGGATTCGGCGTGACCTGCGCGAACAGCGCGCGCAGCTTCTCGAACGGGTAGGGCTGCAGCTTCTCGAGGTTCGGGTTCACTTGGCGCGGCCGGCGGCGATCGCGATCGGTGGCCGCGCTCAGCGGTCGCCCCCCGGCGCGAACCGCGGCGGCTCGATCTCGATGCCCGGCTTCCAGCGCGGCTTGCGGTGCTCGGCGACCACCGTCGTGTAGATGCCGCCGCGCACCAGGAAGCGCGCGCTGAGGCGCGCGAAGCGCGGCGCGATCGCGCGGACGAGGTCGTCCAGGATGCGGTTGGTCACCGCCTCGTGGAAGGCGCCCTCGTTGCGGTACGACCAGATGTAGAGCTTCAGGCTCTTCAGCTCGACGCAGCGGCGGTCGGCGACGTAGTCGAGATAGAGCGTGGCGAAGTCGGGCTGACCCGACATCGGGCACAGGCAGGTGAACTCCGGAATCTCCATGTGGATCAGGTAGTCGCGCTGCGGCGCCGGATTCGGGAAGGTGGCGAGCGCCTTGCTCGGTCGGGAGGGCATCGGTGGGCTGGGCCGGTGGGGCGAAGTGCTATTATATCGGCCGTGATTTCCGCCCAATAAGTGCGGCACGCGAGCCGCTGCCACCGTCACCACCCACCTCTCGGCCGAAACACCACCTTGCGCCTCACACAGATCAAGCTCGCCGGTTTCAAGTCCTTCGTCGACCCGACCCACATCGACATGCCCGGCCGCCTGGTCGGGGTCGTCGGCCCCAACGGCTGCGGCAAGTCGAACATCATCGACGCCGTGCGCTGGGTGCTCGGCGAGACCAAGGCCTCGGCGCTGCGCGGCGAGTCGATGCAGGACGTGATCTTCAACGGCTCGGCGCTGCGCAACCCGGTCGCGCGCGCGAGCGTGGAGCTCGTATTCGACAATTCGCTGGGCAAGGCCGCCGGGCAGTGGTCGCAGTACGCCGAGATCTCGGTGAAGCGGGTGCTGCAGCGCGACGGCGAGTCCGCCTACTACATCAACAACTCGCACGTGCGGCGGCGCGACGTGCAGGACATCTTCCTCGGCACCGGCGTGGGGCCGCGCGCGTACGCGATCATCGAGCAGGGCATGATCTCGCGGGTGATCGAGGCGCGGCCCGAGGAGCTGAGGGTGTTTCTCGAGGAGGCCGCCGGCGTATCGAAGTACAAGGAGCGGCGGCGCGAGACCGAGCATCGGCTCGACGACACGCGCGAGAATCTCGCGCGCGTGGACGACATCCGGCGCGAGCTCGAGGGGCAGATCGAGAAGCTCACCCACCAGGCCGAGATCGCCCGGCAGTACAAAGCGCTCGCGGCCGAGGCGCAGCTGAAGCAGAACCTGCTCTGGCTGCTGCGCAAGCAGGACGCCGCCAACGAGGCGGAGCGGCAGCGGCGCGAGATCGACAAGGCGACGAACGAGCTCGAGGCCGAGACCGCGCGGCTGCGCGAGATCGAGCGGTGGCTGGAGAGCGCGCGCACCGAGCACTACGCGGCGGCCGACGCGGTGAGCGCCGCGCAGGGCGCGCTGTACGACGTCAACACCGAGGTATCTCGCCTGGAGACCGAGATCCGCTTCATCGGCGAGACGCGGCAGCGGCTCGACGCGCAGGTCGGGCAGCTCGCGCTCCAGCTCGATCAGTGGGCGCGCAGCCGCGGCGAGCTCGACGAGGCGCTCGCGCTGTGGACCGGACGCCAGTCGGAGGCCGCCGAGCGCATCGAGGCGGCCGCCGCCCGCGCCGCCGAGGAGCAGGCGCGGCTTCCCGCCGCCGAGCAGGAGTACCGGGCCGAGCAGGCGCGGCTCGGGGAGGCGCGCGGCGCGATCGCCCGCGCGGAGCAGGCGCTGCAGGTCGAGCAGACGACGCTCGCGCACCTCGGCCGCGTGCTGCAGCAGCTCGAAGCGCGCGCGGAGCGCCTGGCCGCCGAGCGTGCCCAGCTGGCGGAGCCCGATCCGGCACGCATCGCGGCGCTGCAGGCGCACGCGGAGGCCGCGGAGGCCGAGCTCGCCCGGACCGGCGAGGAGATCGCGGCGGTCGAGGCCGAGCGGCCGGCGCGCGAGGCCGCCCAGCGCGCGGCGCTCGAGGCACTGCAGCAGCTCGAGCGCGACCGCAGCACGCTCGAGGGCCGGCTCTCGACGCTGAAGCGCATCCAGGAGCGCGTCGAGGAGAACGAGCAGATCCAGGACTGGCTCGACCGCCACGCGCTCGCGACGCTGCCGCGACTCTGGCAGAAGATCACCGTCGAATCCGGATGGGAGGTGGCCGTCGAGTCGGTGCTGCGCGAGCGGCTCCACTCGCTCGAGCTCGCCGATCCGGCCGCCATCCAGCGGCTGCTCGACGATCCGCCGGCCGCGAAGCTGGCGGTGTTCGCCCGCGGCGAGCATGCCGCCGAGCTGCGCCCGGCCACCGGCCTCACGGCGCTCGCGACGCTGGTGCGCTACAGCGACCCGGGCGTGCGCGGTCTGGTGGAGGAGTGGCTCGCCGGATGCTACGCGGTCGAGGGCACGCCGCGGCTCATGGATCGCCTGGCCCTGCCGGGCGGGGCGGTGCTCGTGAATCGCGACGGACACCAGTTCGGCCGTTTCTCGGTGAGCTTCCACGGACCGGACTCGGGCGACGCCGGCATCCTGGTGCGCCAGCGCGAGATCGAGGCGCTCGGTGCCGAGCTGGCGGGCTACGGGTCGCAGGTCGTCGCCGCACAGGCGGCGCTCGCGAGGGAGGAGGCGGACCTCGCCGAGAGCCGCACGCGGCTCGCGGCGGCCCGCGGGCGCGAGGCCGAGCTGAAGCAGACGCGGCACGCGCACGAGCTCGAGCATCTGCGCCTGGCCGAGGGGGCGACCCGGGTGCGCGAGCGCAGCGCGCAGATCCTGCGCGAGCTCGAGGAGGTCGGGCAGCAGCAGGCGGCCGAGCGCGAGCGCCAGAACGCCGCCGAGGCGAACATCCTGGCCTACCAGGGCGTGATCGACCGCGAGTACGAGGCGTTCGAGGCGGTCAGGGCCGCCCACGACGCCGCCGAGCAGCGGCTGGGCGCCCAGCGCGACGCGCTCCAGGCGGCCCATCGGGAGGTGCAGGAAGCGCAATTCTCTTCGAGAGAATGTTCTAATAAAATCAATGAGATAAAAAGATCTCTTAAGACTATACTTGAGCAGATCGAGGACGCCGGTGCGCGGCGGGAAAGGGCGCTCGCCGAGCTCCACGGGCTGGAGGACACCGCCCTCCGCGTGAGCCTCGAAGGCGCCCTGGGGATCCGCCTCGCTCGCGAAGAGGCGCTCGCCGCCGCGCGCAACCACCAGGAGACGCTCGGCGCCCAGCTGCGCGAGGCGGAGGAGGCGCGGCTCGCATCCGAGCAGCGGCTGCCGCCACTGCGCGACCGGGTCGGCGAGCTGCGCCTGAAGGAACAGGCGGCGCGGCTGAACCATGAGCAGTACGCGAACCAGCTCGCCGAGGCGGGCGCCGACGAGGTGGCGCTCGCGGCGAGCCTCGAGAAGGGCATGCGCCCGAACGCGCTGCAGGGCGAGATCGGGCGTCTCCACCAGGCGATGGAGGAGCTCGGCGCGATCAACATGGCCGCGCTCGAGGAGCTGGCGGCGTCGCAGGAGCGCAAGGCATTCCTGGACGCGCAGGCGACCGACCTCGCCGAGGCGCTGGCGACGCTCGAGAACGCGATCCGGCGCATCGACCGCGAGACGCGCGAGATGCTGCGGCAGACGTTCGACGACGCGAACCGGAACTTCGCCGAGCTCTTTCCGGTGCTGTTCGGCGGCGGCGAGGCGCGCCTGGTGATGACCGGCGAGGAGATCCTCGACTGCGGCGTGGAGGTGCGCGCCCAGCCGCCGGGCAAGCGCACCTCGACCATTCACCTGCTGTCGGGCGGCGAGAAGGCGCTGACGGCGATCGCGCTGGTGTTCTCGCTGTTCCAGCTGAACCCGGCGCCGTTCTGCCTGCTGGACGAGGTCGACGCGCCGCTCGACGACACCAACACCGAGCGCTTCTGCGCGCTGGTGCGCAAGATGGCCGAGAACACCCAGTTCGCGTTCATCAGCCACAACAAGATCACGATGGAGATCGCCGAGCAGCTGATCGGCGTCACCATGCAGGAATCGGGCGTCTCGCGGGTGGTTGCGGTGGACATCGAGGAGGCGCTCCGCATGAAGGAAGCCGTGGCGGCATGATGCCGAGCCCCTTCGCGCCGGCGGTCGCGGGCGCATGAGCGATCTCCAGCTCAGCCTGCTGGTCATCGGGGTGCTGGTGGTCGGAGGCGTGTTCGCGTACAACCGCTGGCAGGAGCTCAAGCTGCGCCGCCGCGGCGATGCCGCGTTCGGATCGCGGCACGAGGACGTGCTGCTGCGCGCAGGGGCGCCGGCCGAGGCGCCGCCGCCGCACGGCGCGCCCGAAGGCGGGGAGGAGCCGCCGGCGGTCGCGCGCCACGCGGTGGAGCACACGATCGGCGGCGACGAGGCCCCAGCGGCGCCGGCCGGCGCGGCCCCGCCGGCGGCCGCCGCCGAGAGCTCCGGTCAGCGCGTGCTCGACGAGGCGGTTGACTGCATCGTCGGCATCGATCTTCCGACCGCGGTGGTCGGCACCGAGCTCTTACGGCAGGCCGAGGCGCTCGCCCACGTCGGGTTGACGCGGCCGATCCACTGGGAGGGCTTCGACGGCGGGGCCGGCGCCTGGGAGGGGCCGCTCGCGTCGAAGCGCTACGCCCGCGCCCGCGTCGGCCTCCAGCTCACCAGCCGCAGCGGTCCGGCGACCGCGGCGGACATCGGCGCGTTCTTCGAGGGCACTCAGGAGGTCGCGCTCGCGCTCGGCGCGGAGCTCGATCTGCCCGACCCGCAGGAGGCGCTCGCGCGCGCGGTCGAGCTCGACCGGCTGTGCGCCGAGTTCGACGTCCAGATCGGGCTGAACGTGATCGCGGACGCCGGCGCGACTTTCCCGGGGACGAAGATCCGCGCGCTCGCCGAGAGCGCCGGCATGCAGTACGGCAAGGACGGGCGCTACCACCGCCTGGGCGACGGCGGGGCCGAGCACTTCGGTCTGGCGAACCTCGAGCCGATGCCGTTCCACGCCGAGACCATGCGCGGCCTCGCGACGCAGGGCGTGACGGTGATCCTGGACGTCCCGCGCGCGCCGGGCACCGCCGCCACCTTCCGCGCCTTCGTCGAGTTCGCCCGCAAGGCCGAGCAGGCGCTCGGCGGCACGCTGGTCGACGACAACCGCAAGCCGATCGACCAGCCGGCGCTCGACTCGATCGCGATGCAGCTCGACGCGATCCAGAAGACGATGGCCTCGCGCGGCGTCGCGGCCGGCAGCCCGCTCGCCCTGCGCCTGTTCGCCTGACGCGTTGAATGGCCCGTCGCGACGTCGCCGCGCGCGTGGAGCAGCTGCGGCGCGAGATCGACGAGCACAACTACCGTTACTACGTGCTCGACGCGCCGACGATCAGCGACGCGGATTTCGACCGCATGTTCCGCGAGCTCCAGGCGCTGGAGGCCGAGCATCCCGAGCTCGCGTCGCCGGACTCGCCGACGCAGCGCGTCGGCGGCGCGCCGCTCGCGGCCTTCGCGAGCGTGGCGCACCGCGTGCCGATGCTCTCGCTGAACAACGCATTCGACGGGGAGGAGGTCGCGGCGTTCGACCGCCGCGTGCGCGAGGGCCTCGAACGCGAGCGGGTGGACTACGACTGCGAGCCGAAGTTCGATGGCCTGGCGATCAGCCTGGCCTACGAGCACGGCGCGTTCGTGCAGGGCGCGACGCGCGGCGACGGTTACACCGGCGAGAACGTCACCGCCAACCTGAGAACCATCCGCGGCATCCCGCTGCGGCTGCGCGGAAGGTCGTTTCCCCACACGCTGGAAGTGCGCGGCGAGGTGATCCTGTACCGGGCGGACTTCGAGCGCCTGAACGAGGCCCAGCGCCGGCGCGGCGAGAAGGAGTTCGCCAACCCGCGCAATGCGGCGGCCGGTAGCCTCAGACAGCTCGATCCGCGGATCACCGCGACGCGGCCGCTGCGCTTCTTCGCCTACGGCGTCGGTCACGTGGAGGGCGGCAGGCCGCCGGCGACGCAGAGCGACCTGCTCGACATGCTCCTCGAGGCCGGGCTTCCGGTGTGCGCCGAGCGCAAGGTGGTCTCCGGCATCGACGGACTGCTCGCGTTCTACGCCGATCTGCTCGACAAGCGGCCCCGGCTGCCGTACGAGGTCGACGGAGTGGTCTACAAGGTAGACCGCATCGCCGACCAGCAGCGGCTCGGATTCGTGTCGCGCGCGCCGCGCTTCGCGGTCGCGCACAAGTTCCCGCCGGAGGAGGCCACGACCGAGGTCGTCGACATCGAGGTGCAGGTCGGGCGCACCGGCGCCCTGACGCCGGTCGCGCGGCTGAAGCCGGTCTTCGTCGGCGGCGTCACCGTCACCAACGCCACGCTGCACAACGAGGACGAGGTGCACCGCAAGGACGTGCGCGTCGGCGACACGGTGGTAGTGCGCCGCGCCGGCGACGTCATCCCGGAGGTGCTGGGCGTCGTGCCCGGCAAGCGGCGCGGCCACCCGCCGGTGTTCCATCTGCCGAAGAAATGCCCGGTGTGCGGCTCGGCGGTGATCCGGCTGCCCGACGAGGCGATCGCCCGCTGCTCGGGCGGGCTGGTCTGCGCGGCGCAGCGCAAGCAGGCGTTGCTGCATTTCGCCTCGCGCCGCGCCATGGACATCGACGGGCTCGGCGAGAAGCTGGTCGATCAGCTGGTGGACGGCGGCCTCGTGCGCACGCCCGCCGACGTGTACGGCCTCGCGCTCGGGCGGCTCGCCGGGCTCGAGCGCATGGGGGAGAAGTCCGCGCAGCGGCTCCTGGATGCCCTGGAGAAGTCCAAGCGCACGACGCTGGCGCGGTTCATCTACGCGCTCGGCATCCGCAACGTCGGCGAGACGACCGCGAAGGACCTCGCCGCCCATTTCGGCACGCTGGACGCGCTGATGGCGGCCGACGAGGCCGAGCTGGAGGAGGTCGCCGACGTCGGTCCGGTGGTCGCCGCCGCGGTGCGCCGGTTCTTCGGCGAGAAGCACAACGTCGAGGTCGTCCGCGCGCTGCGCAAGGCCGGGGTCGAGTGGGCCGAAGGCGAGGCGAAGCGGCTCAGGCGCGGGCCGGCGGCCGGCAAGACCTTCGTGCTCACCGGGGCGCTGCCCGACATGACGCGGGAGGAGGCGACCGAGCTGATCGAGGCGCACGGCGGCAAGGTGAGCGGGTCGGTGTCCAAGAAGACCGACTACGTCGTGGCGGGCGCCGAGCCGGGGAGCAAGCTCGACAAGGCGCGCGCGCTCGGCGTCACGGTGCTCGACCAGGCGGGGTTGCGGAAGCTGCTCGGACGGTCGTCCGCGTAAACGAACCTTTGAAAGGGACCCGAGAATGCGTCTGATCAGGAAGGCCGTCTTCCCCGTGGCCGGCTTCGGCAGCCGGTTCCTGCCCGCGACCAAGGCGAGTCCCAAGGAGATGATGCCGATCGTCGACAAGCCGCTGATCCAGTACGCGGTCGAGGAAGCGGTCGCGGCGGGGCTGACCGACATGGTGTTCGTGACCGGCCGGCACAAGCGCGCGATCGAGGACCACTTCGACAAGGCCTACGAGATCGAGAACGAGCTCGCGAGCCGCGGGAAGACGGAGCTGCTCGAGCTCGTGCGCGGGATCATCCCGAAGCACGTCAACTGCATCTACATCCGCCAGCCCGAGCAGCTCGGGCTCGGTCACGCGGTGCTGTGCGCGCAGCCGGTGCTGAACGACGAACCGTTTGCGGTGATCCTGGCCGACGATCTGATCGACGCGCGAACGCCCGCCGTGCGGCAGATGGTGGAGGTGTTCGAGCAGGAGCGCTGCTCGGTGCTCGGCGTCCAGGAGGTGCCGCGCGCGCAGACGGCGAGCTACGGCATCGTCGCCACCGCGCCGTTCCGCGAGCGCGTCGAGGAGATGCAGGCGATCGTCGAGAAGCCGCAACCGGCCGCGGCGCCCTCCACGCTCGCGGTGATCGGCCGGTACGTGCTCACGCCGGCCGTGCTCCGCCACCTGGCGCGGGTGCGCCCGGGCGCCGGCGGCGAGATCCAGCTGACCGACGGCATCGCCGCGCTGCTCGGCGAGGAGCGCGTCCTCGCGCACCGCTTCGAGGGCGTGCGGTACGACTGCGGCTCCAAGCTCGGCTACCTGCAGGCGACCGTCGCGTTCGGCACCCGTCACGGCGAGGTGGGTGCGGAGTTCACCGAGTACCTCAAGCGCTTCTCGGGCGCGTGATCGCACGGACGCGGCGCCGCGCACGCGGTATCGTGCCGCCTGCGGGCGCTTTGCCTGCCGCCGGGCGGCGGATATACTGCCGGTGCGTTAGCGTTTTCTAATATTCCAGGCGGAGGGACGTGATGGCGGACAAGCTGATGATCGTGATGGTGAATACCGACCCGCGCAACGGCCCGGAGCTCGGCGCGCCGTTCTTCCAGGCCACGGTCGCGGCGGCGATGGAGTACGAAGTCGAAGTCATCCTGACCGGACGCTCGGGCGAGCTCGCGGTGAAGGGCGTGGCCGAGAAGCTGCACGTGAAGGAAGGCTCGCCCAAGAGCGTGTACGACTTCATCAAGGACGCGCACGAGGCCGGGGTCAAGTTCAAGGTCTGCACGCCGACGCTCGACCTGTGGGGCCAGGACCTGATCCCCGAGATCGAGGAGACGGTGGGCGGGGCGTACGTGATCTCGCAGGCGATGGACGACGACGTCGTGACCTTCACCTACTGAGCGCGCGCCATGCCCGACGCGGAGCAGGCGTGGCGGATGCTCGAGGAGGCCGATCTCCTCGTGCCGGCCGAGGCCGTCGAGGCCGCGATCGCGCGGCTCGCCGGCGAGATCACCGACGCCTTCCGCGACCGCTATCCGGTGCTGCTCTGCGTGATGAACGGCGCGGTGTTCTTCTGCGGCCAGCTGCTGCCGCGCCTGCGCTTCCCGCTGCACCTCGACTACGTGCACGCGACCCGCTACGGCAAGGAGACGCGCGGCCAGGAGCTCGTCTGGCACGCGCACCCGCCCGATGCGGTCAAGGGCCGTGCGGTGCTCGTGCTGGACGACATCCTCGATCTCGGCGAGACGCTGGCGGCGATCAAGCGGCGGGTGCTCGAGCTCGGCGCCGACTCGTGCCACGTCGCGGTGCTCACCGACAAGCGCAAGCGCGCGCCCAAGCCGGTCAAGGCCGACTTCGTCGGCGTGGAGGTCGAGGACCGGTTCGTGTTCGGCTGCGGCCTCGACGCGCACGGCCTGTGGCGCAACCTGCCCGCGATCTACGCCATGCGAGAGACCTGATGCTCGCGGTGATCGGCGGCAGCGGCTTCGCGCAGTTCGCGGGCCTCGAGGCGATCCGCCGCGCCGATGTCGCCACGCCCTACGGCGCGCCGTCCGCGGCGCTCACGTTCGGGACGATACGCGGCCGCGACGCGATGTTCCTCGCGCGCCACGGCGACGGCCACACGATCCCGCCGCACGAAGTCAACTATCGCGCGAACCTCTGGGCGTTGCGCGAGGCGGGCGCGGACCGGGTCGTCGCGGTCGCCGCGGTAGGGGGCGTGCGCGCGGACCTCGGTCCCGGCGTCCTCCTCGTCCCGCACCAGATCATCGACTACACGTGGGGCCGGCGGTCGACCTACTTCGAGGGCGCCGGCGCCACGGTGACGCACGTCGACTTCACGCACCCGTATTCCGAGCCGTTGCGGCAGCGGATCCTGGCGGCGGGGCGCGACGCCGGCGAGCCGATGGTCGACGGCGGCGTCTACGCGGCGACGCAGGGTCCGCGCCTGGAGACCGCGGCCGAGATCGACCGCCTCGAGCGCGACGGCGCGGACGTCGTCGGCATGACCGGCATGCCCGAGGCCGCGCTCGCGCGCGAGCTCGGGCTCGAGTACGCGGCGATCGCGGTCGTCGTCAACCACGCGGCCGGGCGCGGCGACTCGAAGGGCGGCGTGTCGATGGAACGCATCGAGGCGATGCTGCAGGCGACCGTCGCGCGGGCGCGCCGCGTGATCGAGGCGCTGACGGCGGCGGCATGATCCGGCCGGTGCTGCGCATGGGCGACCCGCGGCTGCTCGTGCCGGCGCAGCCGGTCGAGGCGTACGACACGCCGGAGCTGCACGCGCTCGTCGCCGACATGCGCGACACGATGGCCCACCTCGACGGCGCTGGCCTCGCCGCGCCCCAGATCGGCGTCGGGCTGCGCGTGGTGATCTTCGGCGTGCATCGCAATCCGCGCTATCCGGACGCCGAGGAGGTACCCGACACGGTGCTGGTGAACTCGCGCCTCACCCCGCTCGGCGAGGAGATCGAGGAGGGCTGGGAGGGCTGCCTGTCGGTGCCCGGGATGCGCGGACTCGTGCCGCGCTATCGCCGGCTGCGCTACGAGGGCTTCGACGCCGCCGGCGGGCGCATCGATCGCACCGTCGAGGGCTTCCACGCCCGCGTGGTCCAGCACGAGTGCGACCATCTCGACGGCATCCTGTACCCGATGCGCATCCGCGATCTCGCCAACTTCGGCTTCACCGAGGTGCTGTTCCCGGGGCGGCCGGCGATGGACGAGTGAACAGAAACCGGGGAACAGTGAACAGTGAACAGTGAACGGCGCAGCACCGCATCCCGCTCACCGTTTACCGTTTACCGTTTACCGTTCACCGGTAACCGTTCACCAGTGCCTCACTGCAGCGCCGCCAGCAGGTCGTTCTCCAGCCTGAGCATCGTGCGCTCGCTCGCGAGCGCATCGCCGGTGACGACGAAGACGTCCTCCGCGCGCTCGCCGAGCGTGACGATCTTGGCGGTGTGCAGGTCGACGCGGTACTCGCTCAGGACGCGGGCGATGGCGTAGAGCAGCCCGGGGCGGTCGCCCGCCGTGACGGTCAGCACGTGATACTGCCCCTTCTCGTCGGGTCGGATGTGCACCTCCGGCGTGACCGGAAAGTGCCTGAGCTGGCGCGAGATGCGGCCGCGCCCGGGCGGCGGCAGCGGCGAGCGGGCGGCGAGACGCTCGGCAAGCTCGTGCTCGATCAGGCTGCTCATCTCGCGGTAGGCGGGTGAGCCGGGCGCGCCGAGCACGAGAAAGGTATCGAGCGCGTAGCCGTGGCGCGTGGTGTGGATCTTGGCGTCCACGATGTTGTAGCCGATCTGGCCGAAGTAGCCGCAGATGCGGGCGAAGAGGTCCGGCTGGTCGCGGCAGTAGATCATCACCTGGATGCCCTCGCCGATCGGCGACAGCCGCGCTTTCACGACCGGTGCGTCCGGACTCACCCGGTAATGGAGGTGCCGGGTCTGCCAGGCGATCTCCTGCGGCTCGTGGCGCAGGAAGTACGCGAGGTCGAGCTCGCGCCATAGCCGCTCGCCGACCTTGTCGGTGAGCCCGTAGAGGCGCAGCAGGCGCAGCGCCTCGACCTGCTTCGCCTGCACGTCCTGGTCGAAGCCGACCCCGTCGCCGCGCAGGAGCCGGCGCGTGGCGCGCAGCAGATCCTCCAGCAGCTTGCCCTTCCATGCGTTCCACACCTTCGGGCTGGTGCCGCGGATGTCGGCGACCGTGAGCAGATAGAGCGCGACGAGCCGGCGCTCGGTTCGCACGATGCGGGCGAACTCGGCGATCACGTCCGCGTCCGCGAGATCGCGCTTCTGCGCGAAGGCCGACATCGTGAGGTGATGCTCGACCAGGAACGCGACGAGCTCGGTGTCCTCGTCCGGGAGGCCGTGCGCGCGGCAGAAGCGCAGCGCGTCCACGCGACCGAGCCTGGAATGATCGCCGCCGCGGCCCTTCGCGATGTCGTGGAAGATCGCGGCCACGTACAGCAGCCAATGCCGGTCGAAGTCCGCGATCAACCGGCTGCAGAGCGGGTACTCGTGCGCGTGCTCCACCATCGTGAACCGGCGCAGGTTGCGGACGACCTGCAGGATGTGCTGATCGACCGTGTACACGTGGTAGAGGTCGTGCTGCATCTGCCCGACGATCCGCCCGAACGGCGGGAGGTAGCGGCCCAGGATCCCGTACTGGTTCATGCGCCGCAGCTCGTGGACGACGCCGCGCGGCTGCTGGAGGAACTCGAGAAAGCGCGCGCGGTTGGCCGGGTCGCGCCGGTACGCAGCGTCGATGTGGCGCCGCGCCCGCCACAGCGCACGCAGCGTGGCCGCAGTCATCCCCTTGAGCTCGGAGTGATCCTGCATCAGGCGGAAGCTCTCGAGGATCGCCGCGGGCTCGCGCTCGAAGAGGTCGGGGTCGCGCGCATCGAGCAGCTCGCGCACGCTCCGGAAGCGCTCGTTGAGGATCTCGGGCTGCGCGTCGAGCGCCGGGAAGATGGCCGCGCCGAGGTTCTGCAGCAGGATCGTGTTCAGCTGCGTGACGGCCTTCGCCGTCCGGTAATAGCGCTGCATGAACGTCTCGCTCGGGCGCTTCGGCCCGGCACCGGCGCCGATGCCGAACTCGCGGGCGAGGGCGTCCTGGTGGTCGAACAGGACCCGGTCCTCGCGCCGCCCGGCGATCAAGTGCAGCCGGATGCGCGCATGGCGCAGCAGCTCCTCGTGCTGCTTGAGCTGGCGCGCCTCGATCGGGGTGATCAGCCCGCGGGCGGCGAGCGCGACCCAGTCGCGGCCGAGCCCGACGGCGCGGCTCACCCACAGAATGACCTGCAGGTCGCGCAGCCCGCCGGGGGACTCCTTCACGTTCGGCTCGAGACTGTACGGCGTGTCCTGGAACTTCTCGTGCCGCTGCTCCTGCTCGAGGCGCTTCGCCTTGAAGAACCGCTGCACGTCGAGGCGGGCGCGCACCGCCCGCCCCAGCGCGTCGAACGCCGCGCGGTCGCCGGCGAGCAGGCGCGCCACGAGCAGCGTCGTGCGGATCGTGATGTCCGCGTCGGCTGCGTCGGCGCATTGGTCGACCGTGCGGACGCTGTGGCCGATCTCGAGTCCGATGTCCCACAGGCTGCCGATGAACGCCTCCACGGCCCGGCATTCGGCGTCGTTCGGTGCGCCGGCGAGGAGCACCAGGACGTCCACGTCCGAGTGCGGGAAGAGCTCGCCGCGGCCGTAGCCGCCGACCGCGACCAGGGCCGCGCCGGCAGGAACCGATGTGCCGCGCCAGGCCTCGCCGAGAACGTCGTCCACCAGGCGGCAGTGGTCGCGCAGGAAGCGCGCCGCGTTCGCCGTGCGCGCGTATTCCGACCGCAGCGCGTCGCGGGCGGCTTGCAGCTGCTGGCGCAGGGTTGCGACCGGCCCGGACAGGCCGGCGCGCGCGGGCGCGCTCACGCGGCGAGCAGGTGCTGCGGCATCGGCGGTGCGCCGGCCGAGGCGGTCAGCACCTCGAACCCGGTCTCGCTCACGAGCACCGTGTGCTCCCATTGCGCGGACAGGCTGTGGTCCTTGGTGACGATCGTCCAGCCGTCGGCGAGCTCGCGGATCGCGGGCCGCCCGGCGTTGATCATAGGCTCGATCGTGAAGATCATCCCGGGCTCGAGCTTGATCCCCGTGCCCGACCGGCCGTAGTGGAGCACCTGCGGCTCCTCGTGAAAGCGGCGGCCGATGCCGTGGCCGCAGAACTCGCGCACGACGCTGTAGCCGCGGCTCTCGGCGTGCTTCTGGATCGCGGCGCCGATGTCGCCCAGGAACGCGCCGGGGCGCACCGCCAGGATGCCGAGCCACATGCACTCGAACGTCGCGTCGACGAGCCGCCGGGCCTGGATCGACGGCTGGCCGACGCAGAACATCCGGCTGGTGTCGCCGTGGAACCCGTCCTTGATCACGGTGATGTCGATGTTGACGATGTCGCCGGCCTTCAGCACCCGTTCGCCCGGGATGCCGTGGCACACCTGGTGGTTCACCGACGTGCAGATCGACTTCGGAAACGGCTTGTAGCCGGGCGGCGCGTAGTTGAGCGGCGCCGGCACCGTCCCCTGCTCGCGCACCATGAAGTCGTGGCAGAGCCGGTCGAGCTCCTCGGTGGTGACGCCGGGCACGACGCGCGGGGCGATGAAGTCGAGCACCTCGCCGGCGAGGCGGCCCGCGATGCGCATGCGCTCGATCTCCTCGGCGCTTTTGGGAACGACCGCCATCGGTAAACGAGAATCCTTCAAAAAGCCTGGAAGGATAAGCGATGGTACCGGCGGTGGCAATTTCGCACCTGCCGAGGCTCCGGGCGGGGACCGGCCGGTATGCCATAATTTCCTGTAACTGAAGGAATTTCTTGAGGCGGCCGAACCCCTTGTGCTAGCATTCCAGGCTGTCTTGCGAGGCAAGACCCGGACCGGAGCGCCGCTCGCGACGCCCGGCGCCGGTAACTCTCCCGCGCGCTCGATTAGGGTGCCGCGTCCGGCGCATGCGCCGGCCGGTGGTTGCAGCGAGCGCGACGGCAGTCGACAACCCTAAGCGGAGAAGCGATGTCAACGACCATGCGTCAGATGCTGGAGGCCGGAGTGCACTTCGGCCACCAGACCCGGTTCTGGAACCCGAAGATGGCGCCGTACATCTTCGGCCACCGGAACAAGATCCACATCATCAATCTCGAGCAGACCCTCGTGATGTACAACGAGGCGACGAAGTACGTGCGCAACCTCGCCGCGAACAAGGGCGTGATCCTGTTCGTCGGCACCAAGCGCCAGGCGCGCGAGATCATCCAGGAGGAGGCGAGCCGCTGCGGCATGCCCTACGTCGACTACCGCTGGCTCGGCGGGATGCTGACGAACTTCAAGACGGTCCGCCAGTCGATCAAGCGGCTGAAGGAGATGGAGCTGATGATCGAGGACGGCTCCATCGAGCGGATGCCGAAGAAGGAGGCGCTGCACTTCCAGCGCGAGCTCGTCAAGCTCAACCGCAGCCTGGGCGGCATCAAGACCCTGGAGGGGCTGCCCGATGCGCTGTTCGTGGTGGACGTGGGCTACCAGAAGGGGGCGGTCTCCGAGGCGAACAAGCTCGGGATCCCGGTGGTGGCGGTGGTCGACTCGAACAACTCGCCGGAGGGCGTGGACCACGTCATTCCGGGCAACGACGATTCGAGCCGCGCGATCCGTCTGTATGCGCGCGGCATCGCCGATGCCGTGCTGGAAGGGCGCTCGCAGTCGGTGCAGGAGATCATCAGCGCCGGCGCCGACGAGTTCGTGGAGGTGGAGGAGGGGGCCGGCGAGAGGGCGTGATGCGCGCCGACGCACCTCATCCGAAGGGGCGTACAGCCCCTTTTTTTCAGGCGGGACGGCCGGTGGGCGGTCCCGCGGGCTGGGCAGGCCGAGCGCGCGGTGCGCGCGCGGCAGCTGGATCCGACAGGAGCAAGTGATGGCAGAGATCACCGCCGCCATGGTGAAGGAGCTGCGCGAGGCGACCGGCCTCGGCATGATGGAATGCAAGCGGGCGCTCGAGGAGGCGGGCGGCGACCTGCGCAAGGCCGAGGACCTGCTGCGGGTGAAGAGCGGCGCGAAGGCGAGCAAGGCGGCGGGCCGCATAGCCTCCGAGGGCGTCATCGGCATGTACGTCGCGCCCGACGCGCGGCTCGGCGCGATGGTCGAGCTCAACTGCGAGACCGACTTCGTGGCGAAGAACGAGGATTTCCTCGCGTTCGCCCGCGGGCTGGCGGAGCTCGCGGCGCGCAAGAACCCCGCCGACGCGGCCGCGCTCGCCGCGCTGGAGATGGACGGCGGGACGGTCGAGGCGAAGCGCCAGGCGCTGGTGCAGAAGATCGGCGAGAACATGGCGATCCGCCGCCTGCATCGCATCGAGACCCAGGCCCGCATCGCGCACTACGTGCACGGCGTCAAGATCGGCGTCATGGTCGAGTTCGAAGGCCCGGAGGAGGTCGGCAAGGACCTCGCGCTGCACATCGCGTTCGCGAAGCCGCAGTACACCTCCAAGACGGACGTGCCGGCAGATGTCGTCGCGCGGGAGCGCGACGTGCTCGCGGCGCGCGCCCGGGAGTCGGGCAAGCCGGCCGAGATCGCCGCCAAGATGGTCGAGGGCGGCCTCGCGAAGTTCCTGAACGAGATCACGCTGCTCGGACAGCCGTTCGTCAAGGACGACAAGGTCTCGGTGGAGAAGGCGCTCGCCGCGCGCAAGGCGAAGATCCTCTCCTACCGCTTCTTCGTCGTCGGCGAGGGGCTGGAGAAGAGATCGGGCGACTTCGCCGCCGAGGTGATGGCGCAGGCGAGCGCGGCGCGGCGCGCGTAGGCCCGGACGGCGAGACGGCACGACCCATGACCAAGCCGCGGTACAAGCGCATCCTGCTGAAGCTCTCGGGCGAGGCCCTGATGGGCGAGGACGCGTTCGGCATCAACCGGCAGACGATCGAGACGATCGTATCGGAGGTCGCCGACGTCGCCGCGCTCGGCGTCGAGATCGGCGTCGTGATCGGCGGCGGCAACATCTTCCGCGGCGTGGCGCTCGGCGCCGCCGGGATGGACCGGGCGACGGCCGACTACATGGGCATGCTCGCGACGATCATGAACGCGCTGGCGCTCGGCGACGTGATGCGTCAGCGCGGGCTGGTGGCGCGGGTGCAGTCGGCGATCAACATCGAGCAGGTCGTCGAGCCGTACATCCGGCCGAAGGCGATCCGCTACCTGGAGGAAGGCAAGATCGTCGTGTTCGCCGCCGGCACCGGCAATCCCTTCTTCACGACCGATACCGCTGCGGCGCTGCGCGGCAGCGAGATCGGCGCGGAGGTCGTGATGAAGGCGACCAAGGTGGACGGCGTGTACACCGCCGATCCCAAGCTCGACCCGGGCGCGCAGCGGTACGAGCGGGTAAGCTTCGACGAGGCGATCGCGCGCAACCTGCGGGTCATGGACGCGACCGCGCTCGCGCTGTGCCGCGACCAGAGGCTCCCGGTCATGGTGTTCAGCATCAACAAGCGCGGCGCGCTCAGGCGCGCCGTGCTGGGCGAGAACGAAGGCACGCTGGTGCATCTCTAGCAACGCTGTCGAAAGATGCCAACGGTCATATCCCCTGCGGCGCGGACGTGGAGTTTTTCAACAGGCTGCTAGTCGAAGACGGGCAAACGGTCCTACCCGGCAAGGAGGGGAACATGGACATCGCGACCATCAAGAAGACCACCGAACAGAAGATGCAGAAGTCGATCGAGGCGCTGAAGGCGGACCTGTCCAAGGTGCGCACCGGACGGGCGCACACCGGGCTGCTCGACCACATCATGATCGACTACTACGGCAACCCGACGCCGCTCAACCAGGTCGCGAACCTGACGCTGATCGACGCGCGCACGATCGGCGTCGCGCCGTGGGAGAAGAAGATGGCGCCGGCGATCGAGAAGGCGATCCGCGACTCCGATCTCGGACTCAATCCGGCGTCGCAGGGCGACGTGGTGCGGGTGCCGATGCCGGCGCTGACCGAGGAGCGGCGCAAGGAGCTGATCAAGGTTGTCCGGCACGAGGCTGAGAACGCCCGCGTCGCGGTGCGCAACCTGCGCCGGGACGCGATCCACCATCTGAAGGAGCTGCTGAAGGCGAGGACGGTGTCGGAGGACCAGGAGCGGCGCGCGCAGGACGAGATCCAGAAGCTGACCGACCGCTACGTGGCCGACATCGACAAGGTGCTGCAGCAAAAGGAGGCTGATCTGATGGCCGTGTAGGCGCGGCCAACGGGAGGGTGAACCGACTTATGTTTACCAGCACGACCGAATCGGTGCCGGCGCCGCGCGCGGTGCCGCGCCACGTGGCGATCATCATGGACGGCAACGGACGCTGGGCGCGCGCGCGCTTCCTGCCGCGGGTCGCCGGACACCGGCGCGGCCTGGAGGCGGTGCGCGAGACGGTGAAGGCCTGCGTCGAGCGCGGCATCGAGTTCCTGACGCTGTTCGCGTTCAGCTCGGAGAACTGGCGGCGCCCGGCCGAGGAGGTCTCGGTGCTGCAGCAGCTCTTCCGCGCCGCGCTCGAGCAGGAGGTCTCCAAGCTGCACGAGGTCGGCATCCGGCTGCGCGTGATCGGCGACCTCGAGCCGTTCGGCGAGACCGTGGCCGGCCTCGCCCGCAAGGCCGAGGCGCTCACCGCCGAGAACTCGCGCCTCACGCTCTCGATCGCCGCCAACTACGGCGGCCGGTGGGATCTGATGCAGGCGGTCAACCGCATGACGCGCGAACCGCGTCCGGCCGGCGTGGGCTACGGCGAGCGCGATCTCGCGCGCCATCTCGCGCTGAGCTACGCGCCGGAGCCGGATCTCTTCATCCGCACCGGCGGCGAGCAGCGGATCAGCAACTTCTGCCTCTGGCAGCTCGCGTACACCGAGCTCTACTTCACGCCGACGCTGTGGCCGGATTTCAATCGCGCCGCGCTCGACGCTGCGATCGCCTCGTTTTGCGAGCGCGAGCGCCGCTTCGGCCGCACGAGCGAGCAGGTGAGCGCGGCAGCCCGCGGGGAGGCGCGGTCGGAGGACGCGATGGCGGCGTTCCTCGGAACGTCGGAGCCGGACGAGTCGGGGCCGAGGCACGGCTGAGCGCCGTCCCCGGCCGCCGCTCGGGCGCATCCGCGCATGCTTCGCACGAGGGTCCTCACCGCGGTCGTCCTCGCAGCGGCGCTGATCGTCGCCTTGTTCGCGCTGCCGCCGGCCGGCTGGACCGCAGTCGCGGCGATCATTCTCGCGCTCGCGGCCTGGGAGTGGTGGGGATTCGCGCGCGGCGCCGCGCTGCCGCGCGGCGCCTACGCGATCGGAGTCGCGGCGCTCGGCGCGGGCTTCGCCTGGGTGCTCGGCCTGTGGTCCGGCCGACCGGGCGCGCTGCTCCTGTATCCGGTCTACGTCGTCGCGCTGGTGTTCTGGGTGGCCGCGGTGCCGCTCTGGCTTCACCGACTGCCGACGGCCGCGCCGGCCGGCCTGATCCTGGCGCTCGGCCTGATCGTGCTCGTCCCGACGTTCCTCGCGCTGGTGCAGCTGCGCAACATCCATCCGGTCGCGCTGCTGCTGACGATGGGCATCGTCTGGGTCGCCGACATCGCGGCCTATTTCGCCGGGCGTCGCTTCGGCACGCGCAAGCTCGCGCCGCACGTCAGCCCGGGCAAGACCTGGGCCGGCTTCTACGGAGCGCTGCTCGCCGCCGGGCTCTACGCCCTCGCGTGGGCGGGGCAGTCGCCGCGCTTCATGCCGCCGCTCGTGCGCGACGTCCCCGGCGCGGTCCTCTGGATGCTGCTGCTGGTGGAGGCGCTCGCCGTGCTCGCGGCGCTCGGCGACCTGTTCGAGTCGG
This sequence comes from Burkholderiales bacterium, assembly GCA_023383795.1. Classification (GTDB taxonomy): domain Bacteria; phylum Pseudomonadota; class Gammaproteobacteria; order Burkholderiales; family SG8-39; genus JAABRB01. Next base: position 31,916 of record JAHDYJ010000003.1, read on the forward strand.
CGCTGAAGCGCCAGGCCGGCCTCAAGGACAGCGGCCGCCTGCTGCCCGGACACGGCGGGGTGCTCGACCGCATCGATGCGCTGACCGCGACGCTGCCGGTGGCCGCGCTCGCCTGGATGATCGCATGACCGAGCCCCGCTGCCGGGTGCCGACGCGCATCGCGATTCTCGGGGCGACCGGCTCGATCGGGCGCTCGACGCTCGACGTCGCCGCACGGCATCCGGAGCGCTTCGAGGTCTTCGCGCTCACCGCGCACAGCCAGATCGCGGAGCTCGCGCAGCTGTGCGCCGTGCACCGGCCCCGCTACGCCGTCGTCGCCGACGCTGGCCAGGCCGGCGCGCTGGCGGCGGAGCTTGCGGCAACCGGGACGTCGACCCGCGTGCTGGCCGGCGAACCGGGGCTGCTCGAGGTCGCAACGATGCCGGAGATCGACTGCGTGATGGCCGCGATCGTGGGCGCGGCGGGCCTGCGCCCGACGCTCTCCGCCGCGCAAGCCGGCAAGAAGCTGCTGCTCGCGAACAAGGAAGCGCTGGTGATGGCCGGCCCGATCTTCATGGCCGCGGTGCGCGCGAACGGCGTGACGCTGCTGCCGATCGACAGCGAGCACAACGCGATCTTCCAGTGCCTGCCGGCGGGAGGCACCTCGCATATCGAGCGCGTCGGCGTGCGCCGGATCCTGCTCACCGGGTCGGGCGGGCCGTTCCGCACCCGGCGTCTGGCCGACCTGGCCGCAGTGACGCCGGACGAGGCGTGCGCGCACCCGAACTGGACCATGGGACGCAAGATCTCGGTAGACTCGGCGACCATGATGAACAAGGCGCTGGAGATCGTCGAGGCGCACTGGCTGTTCGATGCCGCGCCGGAGCGCATCGAGGTCGTCGTGCATCCGCAGAGCGTGGTGCACTCGATGGTCGAGTACGAGGACGGCTCGGTCATCGCGCAGCTCGGCAATCCCGACATGCGCACTCCGATCGCGCAGGCGCTCGCCTATCCCGAGCGGATCGCCGCCGGCGTCCAGCCGCTCGATCTCGCCGCGCTCGGCGCGCTCACGTTCGAGCGGCCCGACTTCGAGCGCTTCCGGGCGCTCGCGCTCGCGTACGACGTGCTGCGCGCCGGCGGCACCACGCCGGCGGTCTTCAATGCCGCGAACGAGGTCGCGGTGGCGGCATTCCTCGGCGGCGCCCTGCCGTTCACCCGCATCACCGCGCTGATCGAGGCCGTGCTGGCGGGGGTGCCGGCCGGGCCGATCCGCGGGCTCGAAGACGTGCTCGAGGCCGACCGGGCGGCGCGCGCCTACGCGCACGCCGCCGTGCAATCCGGCATGCTGAGGTCCGCATGAGCTTCCTGCACACGCTCGCGGCCTTCATCGTCGCGCTCGGCCTGCTGATCGTGGTGCACGAGTTCGGCCACTACCTGGTCGCGCGGCTGTGCGGGGTCAAGGTGCTGCGCTTCTCGGTCGGCTTCGGCCGCCCCCTGTGGCTGCGCCGCCTCGGGCGCGACCGCACCGAGTGGGTGATCGCGGCGGTTCCGCTCGGCGGCTACGTCAAGATGGTCGACGAGCGCGAGGGCGCCGTCGCTCCGGCCGACCTGCCGCGCGCGTTCAATCGCCAGAGCGTGTGGCGCCGGATCGCGATCGTGGCGGCGGGCCCGGTGGCGAATTTCCTGCTCGCGATCGCCGTCTACTGGCTGCTGTTCGTGGTCGGTGTGCAGGAGGCAAAACCGATCCTCGCTGCGCCGGAGCCCGGCACGGTGGCCGCGGCAGCCGGCATCCAGCGCGGCGACGTGGTGCGCGCGATCGACGGCGATCCGGTGACGAGCTGGAGCGACGTGCGCTGGCGGCTCCTCGATCTCGCGCTCGAGCGCCGGACCGCACGGCTGGAGGTGCTCGTCGACGGCCGGTCGATCACCTGGCGCTCGCTCGATCTCTCCGGCGTGACCGGCGAGGACTTCGAGGGCGACTTCCTGACGCGGCTGGGCGTGCGGCTCGACCGCCCGCGCGTGGACCCGGTGATCGACAGGGTGATCGGCGGCGGCGCGGCCGAGCGCGCGGGGCTGGAGGCGGGCGATCGGATCCGCGCGATCGACGACGCGCCGGTCGAGGCCTGGGAGGACCTGGTGCGTGCGGTGCAAGCGAGCCCGGGGCAGGCGTTGCGGGTGCGCGTCGAGCGCGACGGCGTGCTGCGCACGATCGAGGTGACGCCCGCGCCGGTCGCGCGCGGCGAGCGCACCGTCGGCCAGATCGGCGCGACGGCGCGCACCGATCCGACGCTCATGCGCGACTACCTGGTCGAGGTCAGCCACCCGCCGCTCGCGGCGCTTGGACGCGCGGTGCACAAGACCTGGGAGATGTCGGTGTTCTCGCTGCGCATGCTCTGGCGCATGGTGATCGGGACGGTGTCGTGGCGAAATCTCTCGGGTCCGGTGACGATCGCCGACTACGCCGGCCAGACCGCGCAGCTCGGCATCGTGCCGTATCTCGCGTTCCTGGCTCTCATCAGCATCAGCCTCGGCGTGCTCAACCTGCTGCCGATACCGCTCCTGGATGGGGGGCACTTGATGTATTATCTCGTCGAAATCCTGAAGGGCAGTCCGGTGTCCGATCGCGCGATGGAGCTCGGCCAGCGGGTCGGTCTCGCGGTGCTGCTCTTCCTGATGGCGTTCGCCTTCTACAACGATATAAACCGGCTCATCGCGGGCTAGAACAGACAGACGCCGCCGTCCATGAGAAGACGTCTTGCCGGTGCGCTCGTGGGCCTTCTGCTGGCGCGCGGCGCGTTCGCTTTCGACCCTTTCACCGTGCGCGACATCCGTGTGGAGGGCATCCAGCGGATCGAGGCCGGCACGGTGTTCGGCTACCTGCCGATCAAGGTCGGCGACACCATGACCGACGCGAAGGCGACCGAGGCGATCCGGGCGCTGTTCGGCACCGGGCTCTTCACCGACGTGCGCGTCGAGGTGGAGAACGACGTCGTGGTGATCGTGGTGGCGGAGCGCCCGGCCATCGCGCAGATCGACTTCGCCGGGATGCGCGAGTTCGAGCCGGAGCAAGTCCGCAAGGCGCTGCGCGACAGCGGGATCGCCGAGGGGCGCACCTTCGACAAGGCGCTCGTGGACCGGGCCGAGCAGGAGATCAAGCGCCAGTACCTGACGCGCGGGCGCTACAGCGCGACGGTCGCCACGACCGTGACGCCGCTCGAGCGCAACCGCGTGGCGCTCAACTTCTCGATCGACGAGGGCGAGGTCGCGAAGATCCGGTCGATCAACATCGTCGGCAACCGCGCGTACGGCGAGAAGGAGCTGCTCGACCAGATCGTGCTGCGCACGCCGAACTGGATCAGCTGGTGGACGAAGAACGACCAGTATTCTCGCGAGAAGCTGCAGGGTGATCTCGAGACGCTGCGGTCGTTCTACCTGAACCGCGGGTTCCTGGACTTCAACATCGAGTCGACCCAGGTGTCGATCACGCCCGACCGGCGCGACATCTACATCACGGTCAACATCCGCGAGGGCGAGCGCTACACGGTGCGCGAGGTCAAGCTGGGCGGCCAGAGCCCGGTGCCGATGGCGGAGCTGGAGAAGCTGGTCGCGATCCGGCCGGGCGAGATCTTCTCGCGCGAGCGGCTGGCCGAGACCACCAAGGCGATCGCCGACCGGCTCGGAAACGACGGATACGCGTTCGCGAACGCCAACGCGGTGCCGGACGTGGACCGCGAGAAGCGCGCCGTCGCGTTCACGATCCTGATCGATCCGGGCCGGCGGGTATACGTTCGCCGGATCAACGTCGTCGGCAACACGCGCACCCGCGACGAGGTCGTCCGTCGCGAGCTGCGTCAGCTCGAAGGCGCCTTCTACGACAACCAGAAGCTGCAGACCTCGCGCGAGCGCGTCGACCGGCTCGGGATCTTCAGCGAGGTCACGATCGGCACCGAGCCGGTGGCGGGCACGACCGACCAGGTCGACGTGACGCTGCGCGTCGTCGAGAAGCCGACCGGAAACCTGCTCTTCGGCGTCGGATTCTCGAGCAGCGACGGGATCATCCTGCAGGGATCGGTCAGCCAGGCGAACCTCTTCGGCACCGGGCAGCAGCTGACCCTTTCCGCGAACACGAGCAGGATCAACCGCAACATCGGCCTCTCGTGGACCCAGCCGTACTGGACGGTCGACGGGACGAGCCTCGGGTTCGACATCTACAACCGGCGCTTCGACGCCGACGCGCTGGACGTCGGACGCTACATCACCGAGTCCACCGGCGCGGGCGTGCGCGTCGGCTTCCCGATCACCGAGACCGACCGCCTCAACTTCGGCCTGACGCCGGAGCAGACCAAGATCGAGGTGTTCGACGACAGTCCGCAGCGGTTCAAGGACTTCGTCGCGCAGAACGGCGACTCCCCGTTGGCGCTGATCGGCACGATCGGCTGGGTGCGCGACCGCCGCGACAGCGCCTTCTTCCCGACCAAGGGGACTGCCCAGCGCGCGTTCGGCGAGGTCGCCCTGCCGGGCGCGGACCTGAAGTACTACAAGCTGAGCTACCAGCACACCTGGTTCTACCCGGTGACGCGCGACATCACGCTGAAGCTCAACGGCGAGGTCGGCTACGCCGACGGGTACAGCGACGGCACCCTGCCGTTCTACAAGGCGTTCTACGTCGGCGGCGTCTCGTCGGTGCGCGGCTTCGAGCAGAGCTCGCTCGGCCCGCAGGACGTGAACGGCGCGCTCGGCGGCTCGCGGCGGGTCGTGGGCAACGTCGAGCTCCTGTTCCCGGTCCCGGGGCTGGCCATGGACCGCTCGGTGCGCATCGGTCCGTTCTTCGACATCGGCCAGGTCTGGACCGACGAGCCTGGCCAGCAGCTAAGCGACCTCAAGTTGCGCTATTCTGCCGGCGGGGTGTTCAACTGGAACTCGCCGTTCGGGCCGATCACGCTCACGATCGGCATCCCGCTGAACGAGCAGCCGGGCGACAAGGTCCAGAAGTTCCAGTTCGCCCTCGGCCAGACCTTCTAGCCGGGGCGGCAAAGAGTAGGAGAAGTGAATTGAAGAAGCTGCACATACTCGCGCTCGTTCCGCTGCTTGCACTCGCCGCGGGGGTCGCGCACGCCGAGGGCAAGATCGGCTTCGTGAACCTCGACCGCATCCTGCGCGACGCCGCGCCGGCGGTGCGCGCGCAGAAGAAGATCGAGGCCGAGTTCTCCAAGCGCGACCAGGAGCTGCAGAAGCTCGCCGAACAGCTGAAGCGCATGCAGGACAGCCTCGAGCGCAACGGGGTGACGCTTGCCGAGAGCGAGCGGCAACGGCGGGAGCGCGAGTTCGCCGAGCTCACGCGCGACTTCCAGCGCAAGCAGCGCGAGTTCCGCGAGGACCTGAACCAGCGCCGCAACGAGGAGCTGGCGGGGGTGCTCGAACGCGCGAACCGGGCGGTGCGCCAGATCGCCGAGCAGGAGAAGTTCGACATCATCTTCCAGGAGGCGGTGTACGCGAGCCCCCGGATCGACATCACCGACAAGGTGATCAAGGCGCTCGACGACACGAAGCCGGCTGCGAAGTAGCGCACGGTCGCATCCCGCGAGGGGCGCCATGGCCGAACGGGAGGTTCGACTCGCCGATCTGGCCGCCCGAATCGGCGGCGAAGTCGTCGGCCGCGGCGACACGCTCGTGAGCCGCGTCGCGAGCCTGCGTGCGGCGCGGTCGGGCGACCTCGCGTTCTTCTCCGACGGCCGATATCGCGCCGAGCTCGCGGCGACGCAGGCCTCGGCGGTAATCGTCGGCGCCGCCGAGCGCGACGCCACCGCGCTGCCGCGCATCGTCGGCGACGACCCGTATCTCATGTTCGCGAAGGCGGCGCGCCTGTTCCATGCGGAAGCGCCCGTCATCGCGGGGGTGCATCCGAGCGCGGTGGTCGCCCCCGACGCGCAGATCGCACCGGATGCGGCGGTCGGTCCGCACTGCGTCCTCGGCGCCGGCGCGCGCGTCGGCGCGGGCGCGGAGCTCGCGCCGGGCTGCATGCTGGGTGCCGGGGCCTCGGTCGGGGCCGGCAGCCGCCTGCACGCCGGCGTCACGGTCTACGCGGGGTGCGAGATCGGCCCGCGCGCCGTCCTGCATTCCGGCGTGGTGATCGGCGCCGACGGCTTCGGCTTCGCGCTCGAGGACGGGCGCTGGCTGAAGATCCCGCAGACCGGCCGCGTGCGGGTCGGCGCCGACGTCGAGATCGGCGCCAACACCACGGTGGATCGCGGCGCACTGGACGACACCGTGATCGGCGACGGGGTCAAGCTGGACAACCAGATCCAGGTCGGCCACAACGTCAGCATCGGCGAGCACACCGCCATCGCCGGGTGCGTGGGCATCGCCGGCAGCACGCGCATCGGGCGCCACTGCATGATCGGCGGCGCGGCGATGATCGGCGGCCATCTCACGATCGCCGACCGGGTGGTGATCGCCGGCGGGACGGTCGTGACGAAATCGATCGAGCAGCCCGGCACCTACGTCTCGGTGATCCCGGCGACGCCGAGCCGGGAGTGGCGGCGCACGGTGGCGATGCTGCGCAACCTCGAGCGCATGGCCGAGCGGGTGCGCGCGCTGGAGCGGCGCGTCCCCGGCCGGGAGAGCGAAAAGTGAACGCGTTGGACATCAAGCAGATCCTCGAGCATCTCCCGCACCGGTACCCGTTCCTGCTGGTGGACCGGGTGCTCGAATGCGTGCCCGGCGAGCGCATCGTCGCGCTGAAGAACGTCACCATCAACGAGCCGTTCTTTCCCGGCCACTTCCCGCACCACCCGGTGATGCCCGGGGTGATGATCATCGAGGCGATGGCGCAGGCCGCCGCGATCCTCGCGTTCCGGACCATCGAGAACGTTCCCGGCGACCATCACGTGGTGTACTTCGTCGGCATCGACGAGGCGCGCTTCAAGAGCCCGGTCGGGCCGGGCGACCAGCTGATGCTCTACGCTCGCGTCGAGCGGCACCTGCGCGGCATCTGGAAGTTCGCCGCCGAGGCTAAGGTCGGGGAGACCCTCGCCGCCCACGCCCGGATGATGTGCACCGTGCGCGACGCATGATCCATCCGACCGCGATCGTCCACCCAAGGGCGCGGCTCGCGGCCGGCGTGAGCGTCGGCGCCTACTCGGTGATCGGCGAGCACGTCGAGATCGGGGAGGGCACCGCGATCGCCGCGCATGTCGTGATCGAGGGCCGCACCCGGATCGGCCGCGCGAACCGCATCTTCCAGTTCGCATCGATCGGCGGCGAGCCGCAGGACAAGAAGTACGGTGGCGAGCCCACCCGGCTCGAGATCGGCGACCGCAACACGATCCGCGAGTACTGCACGTTCAGCACCGGAACGGTGCAGGACGCGGGCGTCACGCGGGTCGGCGACGACAACTGGATCATGGCGTACGTGCACATCGCGCACGACTGCCGGATCGGCAACAACACCGTTCTCGCGAACAACGCCCAGCTCGCCGGCCACGTGGACATCGCGGACTGGGCGATACTCGGGGGGTTCACCGGCGTGCACCAGTTCGTCAAGATCGGCGCCCACGCGATGACCGGCGGCGGCACGATCCTGCTGCAGGACCTGCCGCCCTACGTCACCGCGCACGGCAATCCGGCCAGGCCCTACGGCATCAACGCCGAGGGGCTGCGCCGGCGCGGCTTCGGCGACGGGGCGATCGCGGCGATCCGCGGCGCCTACAAGACCGTGTACCGGAGCGGGCTCGGGCTCGCCGAGGCGCAGGCGAGCGTCGCCGAGCAGGCGGCGGCGACGCCGGAGCTCGCGGTTCTCTCCGACTTCCTCCGCGCCGCGACGCGCGGGATCGTGCGCTGAGGCGGCGCGCATGCGCGCGCCCCGCCGCTAGCCCCCGTGTCCGCGGCGCCGACTATCGCACTCGTCGCGGGCGAGGCTTCCGGCGATCTGCTCGGCAGCCGGCTGATCGACGCGCTGCGGCGGCACCTTCCGGACGCGTCGTTCGTGGGCATCGGCGGGCCGCGCATGGCCGCGGCGGGGCTGGAGGTGTGGTTCGCGCAGGAGCGCCTCGCGGTGCGGGGCTTCGTCGAGGTGCTCGCACACCTGCGCGACCTGTTCGCGATCCGCCGCGCGCTGGTCGCGCGGCTGCGGTCGCAGCGCCCGTCGCTGTTCGTCGGCATCGACTCGCCCGACTTCAACCTGGGCGTCGAGCGCCGATTGCGCTCGGTCGGGATCGCCACCGCGCATCTCGTCAGCCCGACCGTCTGGGCCTGGCGCCGCGGCCGCATCCGGGCGATCCGCAAGGCGGTCGACCACATGCTGGTCCTGCTCCCGTTCGAGGCGGCGATCTACGACTCCGCCGGCGTCTCCGCAACGTACATCGGGCATCCGCTCGCCGACGAGATCCCGCTCGAGAGCGATCCGGGCGCGGCGCGCGAGGCGCTCAGGCTGCCACAGCAGGCGCCGGTGATCGCGGTGCTGCCGGGCAGCCGGCAGTCGGAGATCCACCAGATGGCGCCGATCTTCATCGAGACGGCGCGGCTCGTCCTGGAACGGCTGCCCGACGCACGGTTCCTGGTGCCCCTCGCGACCCGTGAGACGCGCGAGCTCTTCGAGGGCGAGGTGTACCGCCTGGGCGCCCGCGACCTGCCGCTCGCGCTGCTGTTCGGGCACGCACAGGAGGCGCTCGCGGCCTGCGACGTCGCGCTCGCGGCGAGCGGCACGGTGACGCTCGAGGCGGCCCTCGTCGGCCGGCCGATGGTGATCGCATACCGCGTGGCGCCGCTGTCCCACCGCATCGCCATGAGCCTGGTGCATGTCGAGCACATGGGGCTACCCAACCTGCTCGCCGGCGAGTCGGTGGTGCCGGAGTTCCTGCAGGACGAGGCGAGCCCGGTCAACCTCTCGCAGGCGCTCGTGAATCTCTTCGAGGACGAAACCGTGCGCGCTGCCGTGCAAGCGCGCTTCACCGATCTGCACCGGCTGCTGCGCCGGAATGCCGCCGAGACGGCGGCGCGTGCGCTGCTGCCGCTCGTCACGGAAGAAGCGCGACGTGAGCGGCTCCCGGTCTAGAGAGACGCTGCAAACGGGGTCTACGGCCTCCTCTGCGATCGCCCCATCCCACGCAGGATGCGGGGAAAGAGAGGTCGCGCACGAGGTTCCGAGCGCGTCGCGCCCGGGCCGGCGGCTCCGGTGCGGCGTCGACGAGGCCGGCCGGGGCCCGCTCGCGGGTCCGGTGTACGCCGCCGCCGTGATCCTCGATCCGCGGCGACGCATCGCCGGGCTGGATGACTCCAAGCGGCTCGATCCGGAGGTGCGTCTCGCGCTCGCGGCAACCATCCGCGAGCGCGCGCTCGCCTGGGCCGTCGCGAGCGCGTCGGTCGCCGAGATCGATGCGCTGAACATCCTGCGCGCATCGCTGCTCGCGATGAAGCGCGCGGTCGAGGGGCTGCCGATCGCGCCCGACCACGTCGTCGTGGACGGCCTGCATTGCCCGGCGATCGCCGTCCCGGCGCGCGCCATCGTCGGCGGCGACGGCACGGTCCGCGCGATCTCGGCGGCCTCGATCCTCGCCAAGACCGCGCGCGACGCCGCGATGCTGCAGCTCCACGCGCGGTTGCCGGAGTACGGCTTCGACCGGCACAAGGGCTACCCGACCCCGGAGCATCTCGCCGTGCTGCGCCGCCTGGGCCCCTGCGAGGCCCATCGACGGACGTTCGCGCCGGTGCGCGAGCTGATCTCCCGGCCGGGGTTGCCGCCGGCGCAGACCGAGCTCTTCTGACCTGCCGCACCGGCCCGCGTGATCAAGCGCATCCAGTCCCGCGAGAACGCCTGGTACAAGTCGCTCGCGAAGCTCGCCTCGTCGTCGCGCGAGCGCCGGCGCACGGGCATGGCGATCCTGGACGGCCCGCATCTGATCGAGGCCTGGCGCGCGCATGGCGGAATCGCCGAAGCCATCGTGGCAAGCGAGTCTGGAAGCGCGCGCCCGGACGTGGATGAGCTTCTCGGCGCGGCGCCGGCGCGCGTTCACGTGATCCTGCCCGACCGGCTCTTCGATGCGCTCGCGCAGGTGGCGACGCCGGTCGGCATCCTCGCAGTCGTGGCCACGCCCGCGCCCGCGGCGCTGCCGGCGGCGATCGGCGACGCGCTGCTGCTGGACGGGCTGCAAGACGCCGGCAACCTCGGATCCATCCTGCGCAGCGCCGCGGCCGCGGGCGTCACCGAGGTCTTCCTCGGACACGGCAGCGCGTTCGCCTGGTCGCCCAAGGTGCTGCGCGCCGGCATGGGTGCGCACTTCGGACTCGCGATTCACGAGAGCGTCGGCCTCGAAGCGCTGGCGCAACGCTGCTCCGGCCAGCTGGTCGCAACCGATCCGCGGGCCGAGCAGCCGCTCGACCGCGTCGACCTGCGCGGGCCGGTGGCGTGGATCTTTGGCAACGAGGGCGCCGGCATCACGCCCGCCCTGGCGGCGCTTGCGACCGAACGCGTGCGGATCCCGATGCCGGGCGGCACGGAGTCGCTGAACGTCGCCGCGGCCGCGGCGGTCTGTCTGTTCGAGCAGGCGCGGCAACGGCGGGCCGCGGAAGGCGGGTAACGAGACGAAACCCGGGCGGGTTTCCTCCTGTTCGTCCGACCCGCGGAAGGAGGGTAACGGGAGGGAACCCGGGCGGGTTTCCTCCTGTTCGTCCGACCCGCGGAAGGAGGGTAACGGGAG
>JAHDYJ010000003.1:42688-52980 GCA_023383795.1 Burkholderiales bacterium
GGAACCCGGGCGGGTTCCCTCCTGTTCCTCAGTATGCGCGGCGCTCGAGCCGGACGTCCTGCAGGATCTGGGTCGCGATCTCCTCGATCGAGCGCGTCGTGGAGTTCAGCCAGCGGATCCCGTAGCGGCGCATGAGCCGCTCGGCCGACTCGACCTCGTACTTGCAGTTCTCGAGGCTGGCGTACCTGCTCTCGGGGCGCCGCTCGTTGCGGATCCGCGCCAGCCGCTCGGGCGAGATCGTCAGGCCGTAGACCTTCGCGAGATTCGCCTCGACCGCGTCCGGGAGCCGCCCGCGCTCGAAGTCCTCCGGCGTGAGCGGATAGTTCGCCGCCTTGATGCCGAACTGCAGCGCGAGATAAAGGCACGTCGGCGTCTTGCCGCTGCGCGACACTCCGACCAGCAGCACGTCGGAGCCGCCGAGCTCGGCGTAGGCGAGGCCGTCGTCGTGCGCCAGCGCGAAATTGATCGCCTCGATCCGGTGCTGGTAGCCCGAGCTGTCCGCGACGCTGTGCGAGCGCCCGACCGTGTGGGTCGACCCGGTGCTGAACTCGGTCTCCAGCGGCGCGAGAAAGGTGTCGAAGAAGTCGAGCACCAGCGCATCGGCGCGGCGGATGATCGCGCGGATCGTATCGTCCACGAGCGTCGTGAACACCACCGGCCGCGCCTCGGAGGAGGCTTTCGCCGCCTCGATGCGCGCGAGGCACTCGGTCGCCTTCTCGGCGCTGTCGACGAACGGGACCACCACCTGCGAGAACTGGATGCCCTCGAACTGGGTGAGCAGGCTGTGACCGAGCATCTCCGCGGTGATGCCGGTCCCGTCCGAGACGAAGAAGATGACGCGTTGGCGGTGCATGGGGCGGGGCGGCGGACCGCGCGCTTGCCGGTAAAATAGCCGCTTTGGCGGACTTCGGCAACGAGAGGACACCAGCACATGTCGCGCGACCGGTACGTGATCTCACTCGACGAGCTGCGCATGGGCGACGTCGACAAGGTGGGCGGCAAGAACGCGTCGCTCGGCGAGATGATCTCGCAGCTGGAGGCGGCGCAGATCCGCGTGCCGGGCGGATTCGCCACGACGGCCCAGGCCTACCGCGACTTCCTGAACGGAGCCGGGCTCACCGAGCGCATCAACGCGCGGTTGAGAGCGCTCGATCCCGACGACGTCGCGGCGCTCGCCAGGACGGGCGCGGAGATCCGCGGCTGGATCGTCGACGCACCGTTCCCGGCGGAGCTGGAGGCGGCGATCCGCGCCGGGTACGAGGAGATGATGCGCGGGGGAGCGGCGCCGGTGGCGGTGCGCTCCTCGGCCACCGCCGAGGACCTGCCGGACGCGTCCTTCGCCGGCCAGCAGGAGACCTTTCTGAACATCCACGGACTGGAGCAGGTGCTCGACGCGGTCAAGCACGTGTTCGCATCGCTCTACAACGACCGGGCGATCTCCTATCGCGTGCACAAGGGCTTCGAGCACGCGGCGGTCGCGCTGTCGGCTGGCGTGCAGCGGATGGTGAGGAGCGATCTCGCCGCGAGCGGCGTGCTCTTCACGCTCGATACCGAGTCGGGCTTTCGCGACGTCGTCTTCATCACGGCGGCGTACGGGCTCGGCGAGACGGTCGTGCAGGGTGCAGTCAACCCGGACGAGTTCTACGTCCACAAGCCGATGCTCGAGGCCGGGAAGTTTCCGATCATCCGGCGGGCCCTCGGCTCGAAGGCGGTCAAGATGGTGTTCACCGACCTGGCGCGGGCCGGCCGCTCGACCGTCACCGTCGACGTCCCGCAGGCCGACCAGGACCGTTTCTGCATCACCGACGACGACGTCGTCGAGCTCGCGCGCTATGCGGTCGCGATCGAGAAGCACTATGGCCGCCCGATGGACGTCGAATGGGGCAAGGACGGGAAGGACGGCAAGCTCTACATCCTGCAGGCGCGCCCCGAGACGGTGCGATCGCTGAAGAAGGCGGAGGGGCAGGAGCGCTTCCGCCTGAAGCGGCGCTCGAGAGTGCTCGTCTCCGGCCGCGCCATCGGCCACAAGATCGGCGCGGGACCGGTGCGCATCGTCAAGGACGCGACGGAGATGGGGCGCATCCGGGCCGGGGACGTGCTGGTGACCGACATGACCGACCCGAACTGGGAGCCGGTCATGAAGAAGGCCGCGGCGATCGTCACCAACCGCGGCGGTCGCACCTGCCACGCAGCGATCGTCGCGCGCGAGCTCGGCATTCCGGCGGTGGTCGGCTCGGGGGACGCGACGCGCGTGCTCCGCGACGATCAGCCCGTGACGGTCTCCTGCGCCGAGGGCGACACCGGCAACGTCTACGACGGCGCGCTCGAGTTCGAGGTGACCACGACCAGCTTCGCGGAGATGCCCGAGATCCCGGTCAAGATCGCGATGAACGTCGGCAATCCGCAGCTCGCGTTCGACTTCCAGGCGCTGCCCAACGCCGGCGTCGGCCTCGCGCGGCTCGAGTTCGTGATCAACAACATGATCGGAGTGCACCCGCAGGCGGTGCTCGACCATCCGAACCTCCCGGCCGCGCTCAAGGCGGCGGTGGAGAAGGCGGCGCGCGGCTACGCGAGTCCGCGGGAGTTCTACGTCGCGAAGCTCGCCGAAGGCGTCGCGACGATCGGCGCCGCGTTCTGGCCGAAGCCGGTGATCGTGCGCCTGTCCGACTTCAAGTCGAACGAGTACCGCAAGCTGACCGGGGGCAAGGAGTACGAGCCCGAGGAGGAGAACCCGATGCTCGGCTTCCGCGGCGCCTCGCGCTACGTCGCCGACTCGTTCCGGGCCTCGTTCGCGCTCGAGTGCGAGGCGATGAAGCGGGTGCGGGACGTCATGGGACTCACCAACGTCGAGCTGATGGTGCCGTTCGTGCGCACCGTGGCCGAGGCCAAGCGCGTGATCGAGCTGCTCGCCGAGCAGGGGCTGCGGCGGGGCGAGAACGGGCTGCGCATCGTGATGATGTGCGAGGTTCCCTCGAACGCGATCCTCGCCGAGGCGTTTCTCGAGCACTTCGACGGGTTCTCGATCGGCTCGAACGACCTGACGCAGCTCACGCTCGGCGTGGACCGGGATTCCGAGCTCGTCGCCGGATCGTTCGACGAGCGCGATCCGGCCGTCGAGTCGCTGCTGCGGACCGCCATCCGCGCGTGCCGCAAGGCCGGCAAGTACGTCGGCATCTGCGGCCAGGGGCCCTCGGACCACCCGGATCTCGCGCAGTGGCTGATGGAGGAGGGCATCGAGAGCATGTCGCTCAACCCCGACACGGTGGTCGAGACCTGGATCACGCTCGGCAAGCAGGTCGCGGCGGCGCGTGAGGGAAGGAAGAAGGCGGGCTAGGGGCCGGAGGCGCCTTCAGCGCGCGCGCAGCAGGCGCTGCTTCTCGCGGTTCCATTCGCGCTCCTTCTCGACCGCCCGCTTGTCGTATTGCTTCTTGCCGCGGGCGAGGCCGATCTCGAGCTTGATGCGGCCCTTCGCGTAGTGCAGGTTGAGCGGCACGAGCGTGTACCCGGCCTGCTCGACCTTGCCGATCAGCCGCCGGATCTCCTCGGCGTGCAGCAGGAGCTTGCGGGTTCGCGTCGGGTCGGGCGTGACGTGCGTGGAGGCGCTGCCGAGCGGGCTCACGTGGGCGCCGACCAGGAAGATCTCGTGACCCTTGACCACGACGTAGGCTTCCTTGAGCTGGGCGCGGCCGGCGCGGATCGCCTTCACCTCCCAGCCCTCGAGCGCGACGCCCGCCTCGTAGCGCTCCTCGATGAAGTAGTCGTGAAAGGCCTTGCGGTTCTCGACGATGCTCATTGACCTGGGTCCACCCGCTCGAAGCGGATTCTATCAGCGGCCGCCATGGTGACCGTCGAGCGGTCCGCCCTGGTCGGTCACAGCGCGCCGGCGCTGTTCGCCGTCGTGGCCGACGTCGAGGCCTACCCGGCGTTCCTGCCGTGGTGCGCGGCTGCAGGGGTCACCCGCCGCGAGGCCGGCGCGGTCGTTGCCACGCTGAGCATCGACTACCGCGGCGTGCGCCAGCGCTTCACGACCCGTAATGAGATGCTAGACGGCGAGCGCATCGACATGCGACTGGTCGACGGGCCGTTCCGGCGGCTGGACGGCACCTGGGCGTTCACGCCGCTCGCCTCCAGCGCGTGCCGCGTCGACTTCCGGCTCGCCTACGAGCTCGCGAGCCCGCTGCTGGCGCGCGCGATAGGCCCGGCATTCGAGCACATCACCAACACGCTCGTCGACGCTTTCGTCCGGCGCGCGGACGCACTGCACGGCGCGTGAGCTCAGACCGCATCGTGGACACGGTGCGAGTGGAGGTGATCTATGCGACCCCTGCCGGCCAGGAGCGATATCCGGTGGAGGTCAGGGCAGGGGCGACGGTCGCCGAGGCGATCCGCGCGAGCGGCGTGCTCCGGGCCTTCCCGGAGATCGATCTCGCGGTCAACCGCGTCGGCATCTACGGCACGCTGGTCGCGCTCGACCGGAGAGTGAGCGCGGACGACCGCATCGAGATCTACCGCCCGCTGGCCGCGGACCCGAAGGAGGCGCGCCGGCGCCGCGCGCGGCGGCGCTGATGCGCTAGTTGCAGTAGGTCTGCACCTGCTGCTGGGCGCGCTGCATCTCGCGCGCGCGCTCGCCATCCTCGAGGAAGCTCGGCTCGCCCTTTTCGTTGTAGCGTGCCATCCGCTGGCCCGATTGCAGGGCGGTGAGGTTCCGGCGGGCGGCCGCGCAGCTCTCGGTCTTCTGCTTCTGCTCGGCCGCGGCCTGCTGCTGCTTCTTGCCGGCCTCGGCCTGCTCGGCACGACGCTTGCGGAAGTCGGCTTCCAGATCGGCCGCGCTCTTGCCGCCGCCGGACGCCCCCTGGGCGCCGATCGAGCTCACGTTCGCGTTCGAGACCTGCTCGGCCTTCCTGCCGCCGGGCGGCGGGCGGTCCGAGTACTGGACCCGGCCGCTCGAGTCGACCCACTTGTAGAGCTGCGCCTGGGACGGCGCGGCGAGCGCCAGCAGGACCGCCAGGGAAAGGCCGAAACGCAGGCCGCGCCGGATCATGACGTTGTCCTCGGGACCAGAGACCGGATCACGGTATCGGCTTTGCCCCGGGCAGTCAATCCGGGCGGCCGGACAAGTAGCGAATTTACCGGGCATTTTGCCGGGCGTATAATGCGTCTTTGCGACGGTAGCGAGCTCATGCGCCAGATTCCGAAGGCCCTCACGTTCGACGACGTCCTCCTCGTCCCCGCCCACTCCTCGATCCTGCCCCGCGACGTCAGCCTGAAGACCCGGCTGACGCGCAACATCCAGATCAACATCCCGCTCGTCTCGGCCGCCATGGACACGGTGACCGAGGCGCGGCTCGCGATCGCGCTCGCGCAGGAAGGCGGCATCGGCATCATCCACAAGAACATGGCGCCGAAGGCGCAGGCCGCCGAGGTGCGCAAGGTGAAGCGCTACGAGTCGGGGGTGGTGCGCGACCCGATCACCATCCCGCCGGAGATGACCGTGCGCGAGGTGAAGGCGCTGACCCAGCAGCACAAGTTCTCCGGGCTGCCGGTGGTCGAGAACGGGCGCGTCGTCGGCATCGTCACCAACCGCGACCTGCGCTTCGAGGAGAAGCTCGACCAGCCGGTGCGCAACATCATGACGCCGCAGAAGCGGCTGGTGACGGTGCGCGAGGGGGCCACGCTCGAGGAGGCGACCGAGCTCCTGCACCGGCACCGCCTGGAGCGCGTGCTGGTGGTGAGCGGGGACTACGAGCTGCGCGGCCTGATCACCGTCAAGGACATCCTGAAGTCGAGCGAGCATCCGCTCGCCTGCAAGGACGCGCAGGGCAACCTGCGCGTGGGCGCCGCCGTCGGCGTCGGCGAAGGCACCGAGGAGCGCGTCGCGGCGCTCGCGGAGGCCGGAGTCGACGTGCTCGTGGTCGACACGGCGCACGGCCACGCCCAGGGCGTGCTCGACCGGGTCAGGTGGATCAAGCGCAGCTACCCGAAGCTCGACGTGATCGGCGGCAACATCGCCACCGCCCAGGCCGCGCGGGCGCTCGTCGAGCACGGCGCCGACGGCGTCAAGGTCGGCATCGGTCCGGGCTCGATCTGCACCACGCGCATCGTCGCCGGCGTCGGCGTGCCCCAGATCACCGCGATCCACAACGTCGTCGAGGGCCTGAAGGGCGCCGACGTGCCGCTGATCGCCGACGGCGGCGTGCGCTACTCCGGCGACATCGCCAAGGCCCTGGCGGCCGGCGCGCACTGCGTGATGCTGGGCAGCCTGTTCGCCGGCACCGAGGAGGCGCCGGGCGAGATCGAGCTCTACCAGGGCCGCTCGTACAAGTCGTACCGCGGCATGGGCTCGCTCGGGGCGATGCAGCAGGGCGCCGCCGACCGCTACTTCCAGGACCCGGCGATGAACGTCGAGAAGCTCGTGCCCGAGGGCATCGAGGGCCGGGTGCCCTACAAGGGCACGGTGCTGGCGGTGATCGAGCAGCTCCTCGGCGGCGTGCGCGCGAGCATGGGCTACCTCGGCTGCAACGGCGTCGACGAGATGCGCGAGCGCGCGCAGTTCGTCGAGATCACCTCGGCCGGCGTCCGCGAGTCGCACGTTCACGACGTGCAGATCGTGAAGGAAGCGCCCAACTACCGTGCGGAGTGAGGCGCCCGGGACGCCGATGCACGAGAAGATCCTGATCCTCGACTTCGGCGCGCAGTACACGCAGCTGATCGCGCGGCGCGTCCGCGAGAACCGGGTCTATTGCGAGATCCATCCATTCGACGTCGCCGACGCGTTCGTCCGCGAGTTCTCGCCGCGCGCGGTGGTCCTCTCGGGCGGGCCGGCCTCGGTGACCGAGGACGCCACGCCGCGCGCGCCGCAGGCGGTCTTCGAGCTCGGCGTGCCGGTGCTCGGCATCTGCTACGGCATGCAGACGATGGCGGCGCAGCTCGGCGGCGCGGTCGAGAACGCCCGCGTGCGCGAGTTCGGCTATGCCGAGGTGCGGGCGCAGGGGCACTCGGCGCTGCTGCGCGGGATCGAGGACCGCACGAACGGCGCCGGGCACGGCCTGCTCGACGTCTGGATGAGCCACGGCGACAAGGTCACCCAGCTGCCGCCGGGCTTCAAGGTGATCGCCAGCAATCCATCGACGCCGATCGCGGGCATGGCGGACGAGGCGCGGCGCTTCTACGCCGTGCAGTTCCACCCCGAGGTCACCCACACCCGCCAGGGCGCGGCGATCCTGAAACGCTTCGTGACCGAGATTTGCGGCTGCCACGGCGACTGGAACATGCCGGACTACGTCGCCGAGGCGGTCGAGCGCATCCGCGTTGAGGTCGGCCGCGACGAGGTGATCCTCGGCCTGTCGGGCGGCGTCGACTCGTCGGTGGCTGCCGCGCTGATCCACCGTGCGATCGGCGACCAGCTCACGTGCATCTTCGTCGACACGGGTCTCTTGCGGAAGGACGAGGCGGCCCAGGTCATGGAGACGTTCGGTCGCCACCTCGGCGTGCGGGTGGACATGGTCGACGCCTCGGCGCAGTTCATGCGCGCGCTCGCCGGCGTCGCCGACCCGGAAGAGAAGCGCCGCATCATCGGCCGCGAGTTCGTGAACGTCTTCCAGGCCGAGGCGGAGAAGCTGAAGGCCCGCGGCAGCGCGGTGAACTGGCTCGCGCAGGGCACGATCTATCCGGACGTGATCGAGTCGGCCGGCGCGAAGACCAAGAAGGCCCAATCCATCAAGTCGCACCACAACGTCGGCGGGCTGCCCGAGACGCTGCACCTGAAGCTCCTCGAGCCGCTGCGCGAGCTCTTCAAGGACGAGGTGCGCGAGCTCGGGCTCGCGCTCGGGCTGCCGCGGGAGATGGTGTTCCGCCATCCGTTTCCGGGGCCCGGGCTCGGCGTCCGGATCCTGGGCGAGGTGAAGCGGGAGTACGCCGATCTGCTGCGCGAGGCGGACGCGATCTTCATCGAGGAGCTGCGCGCCGCGGACTGGTACGACCGCACGGCGCAGGCGTTCGCGGTGTTCCTGCCGGTGCGCTCGGTCGGCGTGATGGGCGACGGGCGCACCTACGAGCACGTGGTCGCGCTGCGCGCGGTGCAGACGACCGACTTCATGACCGCACAGTGGGCGCCGCTGCCGGCGGAGCTCCTCGCGCGCGTGTCGAACCGCATCATCAACGAGGTGCGCGGCATCAACCGGGTGGTCTACGACATCTCGAGCAAGCCGCCCGCCACGATCGAGTGGGAGTAGAGGGGCTTCGCGGGCAATCCTTGTCTATGGAGATCGATCGGGGGAGTCGTCTAACACGCTGGTCTGTCTCTTGAGGTACGGAACTCCGCTGAAAATTGTCGGGTCGCATGAGGGGCCAGCGCCCTCAGTCCGACCCGGGGAACCGCGCGAGACTCCCTCCTTCGTTTGATTCCCGGAACGACAATGCGCTCGGACGTCAGCGCATCGTCTGTCTGCTTGGGCTTTGCGCCGCCGAGAGTCCTGAGCTTTGGGCCGCGGAGCGACCCGGATCAGATCGCCGCGCCGTGCAAATGCGTATTCCGGTCAAACCAGCCGGACGCAATGCCCACAAACACGCCGCTCAAAATGCTCCAAAGGCGCCGGTAGCGCGTTCAACACGGGCGGCTGGACGCGACCCTGAGCTGCCCTCAGCTCTTTCCCAAAGCTGCCACTGATTTCACGCAGAAAGCTGACATCGGTGCGATCGGCAGATCGCGACCCGTTCCAGACATCACGCTCGCCCGATTGCGGACGCGTCGCGCGCACCTGAAAGCGGCCTTGGTGCCCTACAAGTAGTCGTCCTCACGCTGGTGGCGCACGGCAAGAATCGTGACGACGGCGCGTCGAACCATGTCCCGCCCGAGTCGCTATGCTGAGAGGATGTGGGCACTGTGATCGGTGCCTGCAACGAATTGGCAGATCGGCTCAGGACGACGCTACCCGACGACAACGTCCTGCACGCGCTGGCGGCCGACTGCGCAAACACGATCGAGGCCGACACCTTCGGCTGACGGAACAATCCGCCAGCCGTAGACAGTTCAGCGGCGGAAGGAACCAGGGGCTCGCCGCACCTAAAGCGGTTCCTGGCCGGGTCGGCCCTGCAGCTCCACCTGCGGGTGCACCTGCTCGCGGTCGGCTTCCTAGTGGCCGGTGCCGCTCGTGTACATGGCGGCCGCGGCGCTCGCCGCATCCGCGCTCGTGCAGCTGCGCAATCTGCTCGCAGCCGCGTGGTTCTGCCGAGCGGCGCTGCGCGAGGGGTAAGCCGCGCGGCGCGGCGAGGCCGGTCACCGCCCGCGCGGCGAACCGGGCGAGCCCGATCCCGGCAAGTAACGCGCCCGCGGGTAGTCCCAGGGTGACCACGGTGCCGCCGGTCACGAACAGCACCGCGCGCACGCCGGCGTAGCGCCCGAGCACCGTGTGCGTGCTCGGGCCAGTTGGTCTGCATGCGGTTGGCGCAACGGTTCCGTGGCTCGCCATCGCATTCGGGCGCGGCCCGGTGCTGACCGCCACCTCGGCCGTGCTCTGGAGCCGGGCGCTGCCGCGCAACGAGGCTTCAGCCTGAGGATGGGTGCTCAGGCGCGCGCACGCCGACCCCGTCTCGCTGCACCCGGTGTCGGCGATCGCCTGTACACGAGGTGGTGGTGTGTCGCGGCGCAGGGACCTGTGCTCGGCCCCACTGTCGCCGCGAGGCGTGCCGACGCCCCGGGGAACGCACGGTGAGAATGGACGGCGGTGTCGAGATCCTTTGCATCGGTGTGTCCCAGGGTCGCGATCGATCGCGCTTGTTCGCCTTTAACACATTGAAATAATGAAGAACAAAGACCTGTGGCATGCAATGTGCTCAATTGCCGAGAGCCTGCTGTTGTTCGCTGCGGTTCCGCCTAAACGGGCGGCCTGATTAGGCCGAGGTTTTCAGAGCACAGGGGGACCGAAATGTGTCCGCGTCCGCTCGCAAAGCTCATCACGGTTTTCGCCTTGGTTTGCCTCGCAGGTCCGGCCAAGGCTGCGTACTGGAACCTGTTCAACCTCGAAGGTGAGTCCGGGCTCAGCGCCGTGTTCGTTACCTACGCGACGCACGCGGACATGCTCAACGACGAGAACCGCACGGGTTCGTTCACGGCGGACGGCAACGCGCCCTTCGGTGCCAACATCGTTGGAACCGGCTCGGACGGCACGAACTACTGGAACCTGTTCAACCTCGAAGGCGAGTCCGCGCTCAGCGCCGTGTTCGTCACCTACGCGACGCTCGCGGACATGCTCAACGACGAGAACCGCACGGGTTCGTTCACGGCGGACGGCAAC
>JAHDYJ010000003.1:53080-65005 GCA_023383795.1 Burkholderiales bacterium
GCGCCCTTCGGTGCCAACATCGTTGGAACCGGCTCGGACGAAATGCGGGCGAGAACTGTTCCCGAACCGCACGTGCTCACGCTTGCCGCGCTCTCGCTGCTCATGCTTCATCTGGTCCGCAGGCGGCGCGGCCCCGGACGCGGGTTGTATCGACGATAAGTCGGGTTATCCCAGCGGATCAACGGTTTACTCGTATCTACTGGGAGTGCGCGCAGCGCACGGCACCGCGCCGGTTTCCCGACCCAACGAGCCGCATCACTCGCGCTGAGCATCATCGATGTCGTAGCGGCGTCCCGCGGCGTCAGGTTGAGGGCGCGCGCTCGGCTTCCCGCAACTTCCGCGAGCCCGCTCGATCAGCTTGAGCATCATGTCGATCGTGATCGAGCGCAACCTCGCATTGGCGGTGTCGTAGATCTCGGCGAGCAGCTCGAGGAGGAGAACGCGCGGTTGAAGCGTGTGGTCGGGGATCTCACGCTCGATCGGCACATCCTGCAGGAGGTGCTCCGAAAAAAGGTCTGAAGCCGGCACGCCGACGCGAGCTCGCCCGGTGGATTCACGAGCGATTTCAGGTGAGCGTGAAACGTGGCTGCGGGCTGGCGCTGCTGCAAAGGGCGACTTGGTATCTGCGCAGCCGAGCGAAGGACCAGGCGCCGCTGCGCATGCGCATTCGGGACATTGCCAATGCGCGTCCGCGCTTCGGGTACCTGCGCATCCAGGTGATGCTCAGGCGCGAGGGCTGGACAGTGAACCACATGCTGTAATCGCCCGAGTGCTTCCTTAACCGAAGGAGGATGCCATGGGCCAGTACGTGGGTCTTGACGTGTCGCAGAAGCTCACCGCGCTGTGTGTGATCGACGAATCCGGGCAAAGGATTTGGCAGGGCACCTGCAGGAGCTCTCCGTCGGCGATCGCACAGACGTTGCAAGAACGTGTCGGAGAAGCGGTCCGGGTAGGCATGGAGACTGGACCGCTTGCCGTGTGGCTGTATCACGGGCTGCACGAGCTCGGCGTGCCGATCGTGTGCATCCATGCTCGGCATGTGCACGCTGCGCTCTCGGTCCAGCTCAACAAGACCGACGGCAACGATGCGCACGGCATTGCCCAATTGGTGCGTTCCGGCTGGTATCGGCCGGTGGAGGTCAAGAGCCTGGAAAGCCACGAACTGCGACTGTTGCTCTCTGCCCGCGCGAAGCTTGTGGGCATGCGAACAGCTCTGTACTCGCAGATCCGGGGCGTGCTCAAGACCTTCGGGGTTGTGCTTAGACCAGGCAGGAGGGGCACATTCGAGCGGCTCGTGCTCGACGCCACCCCCCAGCGTGCGGCAGTGGCCGAGGTGGTCGGCGTACTGCTCGAGACGTGGCGGGAGATCAGTGACAAGATCAGATTGATGGACAGGGCGGTCCATCGCGCCGCCAAGGCGAACAAGATCTGCACCCGGTTCATGAGCGTGCCCGGCGTCGGGCCGAATACGGCGCTCGCCTTCTACACCTGTGTCGACGACCCGCGGCGCTTTGCACGGGTGACAGATGTCGGGGCCTATCTTGGTCTGACGCCGAAGAAGTATCAATCTGGTGATGTTGACCGCAACACCTCGATCTCGAAGTGCGGAGATCGCCTGACTCGCTATCTCCTCGTTGAGGCGGCGGGGGTGTTGCTGAGGCGAACCAGGATGGACTCTGCCCTGAAGCGCTGGGGCTTGCGTCTGGTGCCGAGGGTGGGCTTTCGAAAGGCAATCGTAGCGATGGCGCGAAAGCTCTCGACCCTGCTTCTGAGCATTTGGCGCGACGAGTCGGTCTTCCGTCCGGCAGGGTGAAGCGTCTCGCAGAAGGGTTTGGTGCGCTGGGTCTGATCTCGTCGCTCTGCCGATCCCGGGACTCGCTTTGCAGCCGATGACCTCGGCTACGGGAATCACATCGGGACGGTCAGCGACGTCTGGCAGCACTGTGCGACGCCTCTACGGCGATCGCGAAGACGACAACGACACGGCCGGCGCGAAGGAAGTCCGCAGATTCACCGAGGAGCAAGCAAGTGAAAGCAAGAGGAGGTTGACAGCGATTAGACGATAAGCGCGTGCATCGGTTGTATCGGCTCGAAGGCCTGCAAGTGCGGATGCGGGTCCGGCGCCGCAAACGCGCCAGCCTGCATCGCGGGCCGGTGCCCACGCCGGTGGCCGCCAACCAGCACTGGAGCATGGTTTTTGTGCACGATCAGCTCGGCAACGGGCAGCGGTTTCGGGTCCTTACGGTGATTGATCAATGGAGTCGCGAGAGTCTGTCACTAGAGGCTGGCTTCTCGCTTACCGGCAAGGACGTGGCCAATGCCTTGGAGCGGCTGTCCTGGCGGCGACCCTTGCCGAAGGCCATCACAGTCGATCACGGCACCGAGTTCACCTCCAAGCTGTTAGACGAGTGGGCCTGGCGACACGGCGTGCAGCTCGACTTCATTCGCCCCGGCAAGCCCGTCGAAAACGGGCTCATCGAATCGTTCAACGGACGCCTGCGTGACGAGTGTCTCAACGTCACCGAGTTTGCGTCACTCGAGCACGCTGGGGCGACGCTGGCAGCTTGGCAGGAGGACTACAATCACCGCCGTCCACACGGCTCACTCGGTCACCTGACCCCGAGCGAGTACGCCAATCGGTGTCAGGAGAACCAGCTTTCGCAGTGCCCGGCTCGACTTTAGAACTGTCGAGAAACGGGGGGGACCTCAAATCAAGGACAACCTCTACTTCCGAGTTGTCTACTTGACGGGGAAGCTTACGCAGCCCCGTTCGGACAAGTGCCTCGTCAGGCTGAGCCGCGGCGCTCCGGTCGGGTTCCTCTCAGGGAGGGGATTTTGCGACACGCCAGTGGGTGTTCCGGGTTGCGGCAGGCGCGTCAATTCGCCAGCTCGTGGCGGAACTTGAAGCGGAATTCATCCCCTTCCGCCGGCCTTCCGGGGCAGTCGTGTAGTTCGGTCCGATCTCGCGTGCGGCCGCCGCCCCATTAGAACGATGACGCCCAGCGCGATCGTCACGAGATGCGCCGTGCCGGGGGCAGAAATGGGAGTACTGCTGGGGAATGGGTCGAACGTGTAGTCGACCTGGAAGAAGCGACGACCGTAAAACTTGAAGTGGCTGTCGTTGTACAGGATCGCGTGCGTTTGACTGGCGAGCCAGACGCCGAGCGCAATGAACTCCACGCCCTCTCCACAATTGTCTATGCACGCTTCCAGGAACGGTTGCGAGGAACTCAGGAGATTCTCGTGCCATAAGCGAGCTTCGGGATGCTTGTCCCCTTGCTTGGTGAAAAAGACGTAGTCCCCGGCGGTATCGAGGTAGTCAGAGAAGTAAATGGGGTCGATGACGACCTGCTCGCTGAAGTGCGTGCTTCCACTTCGCGAAGCGCTCGACCCCGTGAATCCCTGGGAGGTCGGTGTGAGGTTAATCGGCACGCCGTACCCGCTGGCGGAAAAGTTCGATCCCGCCGGACCGCTGTAGAACCCGTCGGAGAATCCACCAGATGTGGTGAAGTCGCAGAACGGTGCAGAACAGTGACTCAGGACCGTATAGCTGCCGACAAACGAAGCATAAACCTTCACACCGGTTAGCGTACCCAAGCTCGAGTCGAACGTTCTCAAGCGCCCGATCGTGGAGAAGGTGGCAGGTTCCAGATAGAGATGGCTGGTGCCGGAGATCGTCCCGAAATAGTTGAATTCCGAGCTGTCCGCAAAGATGATCGACGCGCCTTCCGCCCTGAAAACAGCGAAAAAGAGGGCTAATCCAAGCAGCAGCCGTAGACGCTTGCGAGATGTCTGAACACCCGCAAAGCCACTCGCTGCGCATTCGAGTGCGCATCCACCGTTCATGGCAGTCCTCCCCCTGGTGACCAGCAGTATTCGAGCCGCCGCGCCCGCCGCTGCGGACTATGCCTGCGGATACTGACCGACAAACCCCGTTCCCGCCGCGCCCGTCTCGCGTTTGCTCACCTGCGCGAGGCGAGTCGCACCTGTTGTGCGATTACGCGGATCGGAGCCGCAATCCGGCCAATCCCGCCAGACCGAGCGCCAGGAGCGCAAGAGATGCGGGCTCGGGAACGGCAACGGCGGCGAGTACCTGGAACGTCCCGTCGGGACCGCCGCTCCCGGTACTTCCGGAGAGTGTATCGCCGTTCTGCAGCGTTATCGTGTCGAGGAAGAAGGTGCTGACGGTGTCGACGTTGGTTCCGATCGGCAGGGTGGACAGGTCATTTACGTCTGTCATCAAGACTGCTGCCGAGGGACCGCCGTACCAGCCGATATCCGGGTCGAACCCGGCGCCGATATCTATCGACGAACACCACACCCTCGTTCGTTGGGCGTAAAGTCCTCCGACACGGACAGGCGATCAGAGACCGGGCGGCGTCGCCTGCCGGATCCGGCGATTATCGGCGCTGACGCCGCCTCATCAGGCCGGCGGTCAACAGAGCGGCCGCGAGTAGCGCCACCGTGCCCGGCTCGGGAACCCCGATCGGTTCGGTCGCCGTCACCAGGAACGCGAACGCGTTCAAAGTGAAGATCCCGTTGTCGTCCAGCGCCGGGCTGAACGTCGCCTGCGTGGTGAACATGTCGATGTCGGCGACGATGATCAGGGCGCCGGCGCCCGGC
Source organism: Burkholderiales bacterium (assembly GCA_023383795.1). Taxonomy (GTDB): domain Bacteria; phylum Pseudomonadota; class Gammaproteobacteria; order Burkholderiales; family SG8-39; genus JAABRB01. Next base: position 57,704 of record JAHDYJ010000003.1, read on the forward strand.
GCGTACTGATCCGGCCCCCAGAACGCGGCGATCACCTGGTTCTCGGTGTTGCGGCCGACGATCGTGCCGCCATTGGCGAGGACGTCCGCCTCGCTCAGGAATCCTTCTTCGCCGCCGCCCTGGGTGATGTCGTTCGCGGTGCCGAAGGGGCCGACGAAGAGCGGCGCGATCCCGTTCACGGGGGTGACGCCGGTCTGGCCCACGGTCGGAATGCCGAGCGCCGCGCCGATGCCGTCGCGACCGGGGAAGATGTCCGTTCCGCTGTCCTGCAGGATCATCAGGTCGCCGCCGCCGAGGAAGAAGTTGACCACCGTCGCCGTGTAGGGATCCGATTGCGGGCGGCTCCACCACGGCACGACGAAACCATCGAGCCCCGCCAACGGGTCCGCAGCGAGCATGTTCACGTTCACGGTCGTGATGGGCTCGGAGACTATGCCGCCGGGCCCGAAATTGGCCGAATTCTCGAGTGCCGCGCGGAGCGGCGAAACGAATACTCCACCGTCCCACGCCCAGCCGCCGTTGTCGGGTTGGAACGCCGCGGCGGGTCCGCCGACCACGTAGGCGTGCGTAGTTGTCGCGAACAGCCCGCAGACGGCCGCAAGCACGAGCGCTTTCAGCTTCTTCATTCTGGATGTCTCCGTTTCCGCGATTCACTCGAGAGCGGGCCCGAGGTCGATCCGACGCTGGAGCCCGCGCAGATTCGCGCAGTCGAGCGGGGATGCAAGTTCCATACCGCGCGCAACTCTGTCGTGAAATCAATAGAATACGAGGAATGCCTCGGGCTGCCGTAAGGGCTGTCGACAGTCGCAGGACGACTTGCGGACGGGCGCGCGAAGACGATACGACGCCCCCTGGCAGAATGGCGAGCACCGAAAGTGAGCGAATCAGCGTGAGCGACTGGGCCGACGACACCTACATGCGCGAGGCGCTCGCGCTCGCCGGCGCGGCTGCCGCCGCCGGCGAGGTGCCGGTCGGCGCGGTGGTCGTGCGGGGCGGCGAGATCGTCGGGCGCGGGTTCAACCGGCCGATCTCGACGCACGACCCGAGCGCCCACGCGGAGATCGTCGCCCTGCGCGACGCGGCCGCGCGCCTCGGCAACTACCGCCTGGCCGAGTGCACGCTGTACGTCACGATCGAGCCGTGCGCGATGTGCGCCGGCGCGATCATGCACGCGCGCATCGCCCGGCTCGTGTACGGCGCACGCGACCCGAAGACCGGCGCATGCGGCAGCATCGTGGATCTGTTCGCCGAGCGCCGTCTGAACCATCACGCCACGGTGACCTCCGGGGTGCTCGCGACCGAGGCCGGAGCACTGCTGACCCGCTTCTTCGAGGCGCGGCGGCGCACCGCCGCCGGCGCGCCGGAGGAGGACGATGCCGCGGATTAGCGTCTCGATCCCGCGGCAGACGCTCACCCTCTGCGACGACCAGGGAGGGGTGCTGCGCGAGTACAGCGTCTCGACCGCGACGAACGGGGCGGGCGAGCGCCGCGGCAGCCAGTGCACGCCGCGCGGCCGGCACATCGTGCGGGCGAAGATCGGTGCGGGGCGGCCGGTGAACACGGTCTTCGTCGGCCGGCGCCCGACCGGGGAGGTCTACAGCCCCGAGCTCGGGCGGCTGTTTCCGGAGCGGGACTGGATCCTGACGCGCATCCTCTGGCTGTCCGGATGCGAGGTGGGGTTCAACCGTCTCGGCGACGTCGACACGATGCGCCGCTACGTCTACATCCACGGCAGCCCGGACTCGGTGCCGATGGGGCGGCCGGGGTCGATCGGCTGCGTTCGCATGCGGAACGCCGACATCCTGGAGCTGTTCGACGCGGTGTCCCCTGGCACTCCGGTGGACATCGTCGCATGAGCGCCTGACGGTCGTTTCCGACTGCCCCGTTTTCCGCCGACCCCGTGATCACGCCCTGATCGTGGAGTCGGGCCGATTGTCGAGCCGCTTTACGAAGCGGCTCGTGGCTTTCCACCGGCCTAAGCTAATCGACTGCGAGCAAAGGAAATTACTTCCTGTCACGCTTCTGGTGTGGCTTTCTTGCTCAGGTTGCAGCAAGAGCAAAAGAGACAAAGCTCGGGCGGGTGAGCCCGGAAGGGGACAACGGAGGAAGACGTGTTGAAGAGCAAGCTTGGCGCGTTGGCGATCGGCGTCGCCGCAGCGATCGGTTCCGTGCAGGCCCACGCAGTCCCGGTCGGGCTGGAACTCGCGCTGATGGCCGACGTCTCCGGGAGCCTGGGCGCCACCGATTTCAATTTGCAAAGGGACGGCTACGTTGCCGCGTTCGAGAACGCCGCGATCCAAAACGCGATCGCGGCCCTGCCCGGAGGGATCGCCGTCACGCTGGTCTACCGGTCGGACGGACAAGCGCAGAGCGTCGGCTGGACCCACATAACCGACGCGGCGAGCGCCAATGCGTTTGCCACGGCCATCGCCGGCGCCCCGCGTCCCTCCAGCGGCGGGACTGGCATGACGGCGGCGCTCACCTTCACCGCGGCGCTGTTCGACGACAACGGCTTCGAGGGCGCGCGCGGGTGATCGATGTATCCGGTGACGGGGCGAAGAGCGAAGTCTGCAACTTCGACCAACCGACCTGCGTACCGGTGCAGAACGCCCGCGACGCTTTCCTGACTGGCGGAACGAATCGCTCGATCAACGCGCTCTGGATCGACGACTCGCGATTTCTTCGGCGACGATGCCGCCGACACTATCAATGCCCCGGACTACGGCACCACCAACGTGCTCGGCGGGCAGAGCGCGTTCCAGGCGATCGCGCAGGATTTCACGTCGTTCGAACAAGAGATCCTCGCGAAGATCGGGCGGGAGATCACCGAGGTTCCCGAGCCCGGGACGCTGGTTTTGCTCGGTCTCGCCGTGGCCGGTCTCGCCTACCGTCGATACGGCAGCTAGTCGACCGAAAAGCTGCGAAAGAGGGCCCGCCGCTTGCGGGCTCTCTTCATTGCAGGCGCCGGATCGGCGCACCACCGGCCACCGGCGGCATGCGCGTTGGCGGTGGGCGCGCAAGCCGCGAGATCGCGTTCGCACCGGCCGCGGCGATCTCGCGCGGGATCGCTATCCGTGCCAAGCTCGAACGACTTGGCGAAGGTGTCCGCGGGCCACGGCGCTAGTCGAACAGCGCGCGCAGGCCCGCTGCCGAGGGCGCCGACACGATGCCACGCTCGGTGATCAGGGCGCTCACGAGCCCGGCCGGCGTCACGTCGAACGCCGGGTTCGCGACCGCGACGCCCTCGGGCGCCCACCGCTCGCCGCGGAAGCCGGTCACCTCGGCCGCCGCGCGCTCCTCGATCGGGATCGCGGCGCCCGAGGCGATCGCGAGGTCGATGGTCGAGCAGGGCGCGGCGACGTAGAACGGCAGGCCGTGCCGCGCCGCGAGCACCGCGAGGGTGTAGGTGCCGATCTTGTTCGCGACGTCCCCGTTCGCGGCGACGCGGTCGGCGCCCACGACGACGAGATCGACCTTGCCGGTCTGCATCAGGTGACCGGCCATGCTGTCGGTGACCAGGGTGACCGGGATGCGCTCCTGGACCATCTCCCACGCGGTCAGCCGTGCGCCCTGCTGGAACGGTCGGGTCTCGTTCGCGATCACCGAAACGCGCTTGCCCGCGTCGCGCGCGGCGCGCACGACGCCGAGCGCGGTGCCGTAGCCGGCGGTCGCGAGCGCCCCGGCGTTGCAATGGGTCATGATGCGCGCGCCGTCGGGGACGAGCGCGGCGCCGCGCCGGCCCATGGCGCGGTTGCACTCGATGTCCTCGGCGGTGATGCTCTGCGCCTCAACGACGAGCGCGGCGGCAACCTCGGCGCCGCTGCGTCCGGCGACCGCGGCGAGCGCCGCCTGCATGCGATCCAGCGCCCAGAACAGGTTGACCGCGGTCGGCCGGCTGGCGCGCAATGTCGCGAACGCCTGCTGCAGGGCTTCCGCCCGCGCGGCGCTACCCGCTTCGGTCAGCCGTCGGGCCTCCAGCGCGATGCCGAAGGCCGCGGCGCAGCCGATCGCCGGCGCGCCGCGCACGACCATGTCGCGGATCGCCTGCGCCGTCTCGGCGGCGCTCGCACAGGCCACGTAGTCGAGCCGCTGCGGCAGCGCGCGCTGGTCGACGAGCTCGAGCCGCTTACCCGTCCAGTACAGCGTCTGCACGGCGCCGCCCCGTGCGGACATCAGATCACCCGCTCGTTGCCGCCGTCGACGGGCACCTGCGCGCCGGTGGTCTTCGCGAAGAGCGGGCCGCACATCTCCGCGGCGAGCTCGGCGACGTCGCGGCTCGTCACCTCGGTGCGCAACACGTTGTTCGTCTTGTACTGCTCGACGGCGAGACCGTAGCGGCGCGCGCGCTCGGCGAGCACGCTCTCGGTCCAGATGCCGGTATCGAACACCTGGTTCGGGTGCAGGGTGTTCACCCGGATGCCGTCGGCGCCCCATTCGAGCGCCGCCACGCGCGCGAGCTGGGCGAGGGCGGCCTTGGAGGCGGAGTAGGCCGCGGCCCCGGGGCCCGGCGCCGGGACGTTCTTCGAGCCGATGACGACCACGCGGCCGCCGCAGGGCGCGAGCTTGAGAAAGGGGTGGCAGACGCGAAGCAGGGTGAGATTCGCGTCGAGGTTGATGCTCATGGCCCGGCGCCACTCCGCGGGGGAGACCTCGGCGATCGCCTGGCTCGCGCCGAAGACCCCTGCGTTCAGCACCAGGATGTCCAGCCCACCGAACCCGAGGATCGCGTCCCGGAGCGCGGCGCGAATGGCCGCGTCGTCGGTGACGTCGCAGCGCAGTCCCAGGTAGTCGGGCCGATCGTGCAGCGTCGCGATCGAATCGTCGCGATCGAGCCCGACCACTGCGGCACCGCGCGCGAGCAGGGCCGCCACCGTGGCCTTCCCGATCCCGCTTGCCGCGCCGGTCACCAGCGCCACCTCGCCGGCGAAGACCGGCGGCTTCCCGCCCTTCCTCAGCTTCGCCTGCTCGAGATCCCAGTACTCGACTTCGAAGAGGTCGCGGGCGGGCAGGGCCTCGTAGCGCTCGAGGGCGTCGGCGCGCAGGATCACGTCGATCGTGTGCTCGACGATCTCCTCGACGATGCGCGCGTCGCGGGCGCCGCGCCCGGCGCTCGCCAGGCCGAAGCGCGGGTCGAGCACGACGCGCGGCGCCGGGTCGAGCATCGTCTTCGGCTCGCGGGCGTGTGGCGCGTGCCGCTCGAAGTAGCTCCGGTAATCGGCGACGAAGGCGTCCACGTCCGTCCCGAGCATCGGCGTGCGCTTGGTGCGGATCACGTGATCGGGCGTCGCGGGGCCCTGCTGCGACAGGCGCTCGACCTCCGGGTGGCGTGCGAAGGCGAGGCTCTGCGCGGTCGTGCGCACGCGCAGGACCATCGGGGCGCCGGCCGCGTCGCTGATCCGACGGCGCAGGCCGGCGATCTCCTCCGGCGCCACCGCCTCGGCCGCCGCCGGGTCGGGCGGCGTCGCCACGTCCCAGGCGCGATGGCGCGCGAGGTACGCCTCCGCGCGCGACACCAGCGCGATCATGCGCTCGTAGGCCTCGCGCGCGCTCGCGCCGAAGGCGAAGATGCCGTGCTTGAGCAGGACCACGCCGATCGTCCGCGGCGTGGCCTCGCGCCGGTAGGCGCGGGCGACCGCCTGCGCAAGATCGAAGCCCGGCATCAGGTACGGGACGACGACGACCTCGTCGCCGTAGATCTCGCGGACGCGGCGCGCGCCGTCGGGCGTGTTGGTCACGGCGAGCACCGCGTCGGCGTGCGTGTGGTCGACGTACTTGAACGGCATGCAGCCGTGCAAGATGGTCTCGATCGACGGCGCCGGCGCGGCGGCCTCGAGCATGTGCGTCACGAGCTCGTTGACCATGTCCGGGTCGGACAGCCGCTCGAGCCCGGCGAGCCGCACCACGTGCGCGAGGCGCACCGGCGAGAACCCGGCCGGCTCGATCGTTTCCAGGTCCCAGCCGCTGCCCTTGACGTAGAGGATCGTCTCCTCCTCGCCGAAGCGGTTGCGAACGTCGAGCTTGACCGAAGTGTTGCCGCCGCCGTGGAGCACGAGCGACCTGTCGCGGCCGAGGAGCCGGGAGGTATAGACGCGCAGGCCGAGCTCGCCCTCGTACCGGCGCGCTTCCTCGTCCTGCCAGAGACTCTGCATCGCTTCCTGGGTAGCTGGATACGCGGCTATTATAGCGGCCACTCCGTCACCTTCTTCCGATGCGCCAGGCGTTCACGGTCGCGATCATGGACTGGCCGGCGGCGCGCGCCGAGGCCGGAGGAATCCGCCACGCCGTCTTCGTCACCGAGCAGCGCGTGCCCGCCGCGATCGAGCTCGACGAGTGGGACGCGCACAGCGATCACGCGCTCGCGCGCGTCGCCCGCGGCCTCGCAATCGGCACCGGCCGGCTGCTGCCGGACGGCCACATCGGCCGCATGGCGGTGCTGCCGGAGTGGCGCGGTCGCGGGGTAGGCGCGGCGATCCTCGCGGCCCTCCTCGAGCGCGCGGCGGCGCGCGGCATGACCGAGGTCGTGCTGAACGCGCAGACGCATGCGCGCGGGTTCTACGCCCGGCATGGCTTCACCGCGGTCGGTGCGGAGTTCACGGAGGCGGGCATACCGCACGTCGCCATGACGCGCAGACTGGCCGCCGGCTGATTCCTGCGGCGCCCGCGCCGCGCGGCTCAGCCCGCAGCGAAGGCGAACGCGCGCTCGCCGTCCGGCACCCCGCCAGCGGCGTACGACCACTCGCTGAACGTCACGTGCCCGTTCGTGCCGATCGCGAGCACCGTGGTCGAGCGCGTACCGTAGGTCTCGGTGACGACGAAGGCGGGCGACAGCATGCGCTCCCGCTCCAGCCCGACGCCGGTGTCCGGAAGCGCGCCGTCCGGCGCGACGGTGCGATCGGCGAGGATGTCGCGGAGCGCGCCGGCGTCGAGCGGCGCGTGCAGCGCCGCAACGAAGCGCGGCTTGAGCTCGGCCACCTTGGGCCAAGGCGTGTCGAGCAGGTGGTTGCTGAGGCCGAACGTGCCGGCGCCGAGCTCGCGCACCTCGCCGTCCCGGTTGGAGTAGTAGAAAAGCCCGGTCGCATCGGCGACGAACAGGTTGAAGCCGTTGTACTCGCCCGCGCGGCGATGCACTTCCTGCATGTAGTCGGCGGCGGCGGCAGCGCCCGTCAGGAAGCGTCGGGTGAGCTCGCCGCGCGAGCGCGCGCCGGTGCGCGCGGCCGTCGGATCCCGGAAATTGGTGACCGCTGCGAACCGGAGGCCGCGCGTCACCCCGAGCCAAGTGCCGCGGGCCTCGAGATCCCGACC
>JAHDYJ010000003.1:65015-79675 GCA_023383795.1 Burkholderiales bacterium
ACTTCCGGCGCATCCGGCCAGAACGCCGCGGGCGCGGTCGGGCGTCCGTAGTGCTCGTCGCGGTTCGCGCCGACGACGAGCCGGTAGTCGGGGTGCGCCCGGTGCGCGATCAGGATGAGGCACATGCGGCCGGGGTCACAGCGCGACGAATCGCTCGGTATGGCGCGCGCCGCCCGGCGGCAGGAGCGACGCGAAGCCGTGGCGCGCGAGCGCCGCATCGAGCACCCGCTCGAACGCGTCAGGATCGTCCACGCCCTCGTACACTTCCATCCACGTGCCCGGATCGTCGCGCCGGCGCAGGAGCCGCCCGGCGACGCCGGTGGCTTCGCGCACCTCGTCCTGGACCGCGCGCACGAGCGAGCGGGCCGCGACGTCGTCCGCGGCGGCGACGGTGTAGTAGACGTAGAGCGCGACGCTCACTCGACTGGATAGGGCAGAGGCCGGAGCTCGACGCGGGGGCCGTGCGTGCCCGCGAGCCGCAGGTCTCCGGCCGCGGCGCTCGCGGACTGCACCACCGCGAGCAGATCGGCGCCGCCGTCGGGCGACGCCGCGGCGTTCATGACCATACCCTGCACCTCGCCGTCGGTGGAGAACACCGGCTCGCCGGCGGCGGGCGCCTCGCCCGCGTCCGCGACGTGCCCGAGGAACATGCGGCGCTTCACCTTGCCGAGGTGCTGCGTGCGGGCGACGATCTCCTGTCCCGGGTAGCAGCCCTTGCGGAAGCTCACGCCGCCGATCAGCTCGAGGTTGGCCATCTGGGGCACGAACTGGTCCTGCGTCGCCGTCGTGACGTGCGGCAGGCCGTGGACGATCTCGAGCCACTGCCACGCCGCAGGCCCGACCGGTCGCAGGCGACCTGCGAGCGCGTCCCACAGCGGCGCGGCGAACGCCCGCGGAATCGCGAGCAGGAAACGATCGCCTCGAACCCGCACCACGGTCGCCTGCACCCCTGCCTGCACGTCGTGGGCTTGCGCAGGCGCACCACCGAGCGCGGAACGAAGCGCATGCTCGCCGTCGGGTCCGCTCACGCCGCAGAGCAGCAGCTCGTCGAAGCGCTCGGCGATCGCAACCTTCGAGCGCAGCACGAACATCTGCAGGCGCTTGCGGATCGCGGGTGCCAGATCGCGGGCGAGCACCATCCGGAACGCGTCGCCCTCGCTCCACAGCAGGAAGTTCGCGAGCATGCGGCCCTTGGGCGTGCAGTAGCAGCCGTAGACGCTGCGTCCGGCCGTCAGTCCGGCGACGTCGCACGACAGCTGCCCGTGCAGGAAGGCGCGCCCGTCGGCGCCGCCGAACTCGAGCACCCCGAGATGCGTCAACGCGGCGACGATGTTCCCGGACCGCGCGGCGGCGAGCTCCTCGCGCGCCTCGCCGAAGCGCAGCGCGTCCCCCGCCGGCTGCGCGCCGCGCGATGCGAAGAAATCCCGCCAGGTGCGCTCCGTCATTCGCGAAACTCCGCCGCGGCCGGACGCATCCGGCGCGGACCGCTATTATATCGACGCCCCGTCTCGCCCCTCGCTTCGATGCATCCCACCGCAACGTCTCGCGCAGGACCCGGCGCGCCGCCATGCTGAAGGCGATCGTCACGCTGCTGGTGGCGGTCTTCGTCGTGGCGATCGCCGGTGCCGGCTGGATGGCGTGGTTCTCCGATCAGCCGCTCGCCCTGCGCGCGAGTCCGCTCGAGGTGACCGTCCAGCCCGGCAGCTCGGCGAGAAGCGCCGCCCGGCAGATCGCCGCGGCCGGCGTGCGGATGCAGCCGTGGCAGTTCGAGCTGCTGGCGCGCGCGCTCGGCCAGGATGCCGATCTCAAGGCGGGGACATATGTCCTCGAGACGGGCATCACCGCGCGCGGCCTGCTCGACAAGCTCGTGCGCGGAGACGTCGCGATGACCGAGGTCGTCTTCGTCGAGGGCTGGACCTTCCGGCAGATGCGGGAAGCGCTCGACGCCCACGCGCACGTGAAGCACGAGACGGCCGGCGCGAGCGCCGCGGACATCATGGCGCGCCTCGGTGCCGCCGGGGTCGCGCCGGAGGGGCGGTTCTTCCCGGACACGTACAGGTTCGCGCGCGGCACGAGCGATCTCGAGGTGCTGCGCATGGCCTTTCGCGCGATGCAGCGCCGCCTGGAAGCGGCCTGGGAGGCGCGCGCGGACGGCCTGCCGCTCGCGTCGCCCGACGAGGCGCTCATACTCGCGTCGATCGTCGAGAAGGAGACCGGACGCGCGGAGGACCGCGCGGTGATCGCCGCGGTGTTCGTGAACCGCCTGCGCGCCGGGATCCGCCTGCAGTCGGATCCGACCGTGATCTACGGCATGGGGGAGCGGTTCGACGGCAACCTGCGCCGCCGCGACCTCGAGAGCGACGGGCCGTACAACACCTATACCCGTGCCGGATTGCCGCCGACGCCGATCGCGATGCCCGGACTCGCCTCCCTGCAGGCGACGCTCAACCCGGCCGCGAGCGACGCGCTGTACTTCGTCGCGCGCGGCGACGGCTCGAGCGAGTTCTCGCGGACGCTCCAGGAGCACAACCGCGCCGTGACAAAATACCAGCGCGGCGGCCGCTGAGCCGGCGCGAGAGAAGCGAGGGAGCGCGGTGCGCGGCAAGTTCATCACCCTGGAGGGCATCGACGGCGCCGGCAAGAGCAGCCACGTCGCCTGGATCGCCGACTGGCTCCGCGCGCGTGGGCGGGACGTGCTGGTCACGCGCGAGCCCGGCGGCACCCCGGTCGGGGAGCGGCTGCGCGAGCTGCTGCTCTCCGAGCCGATGGATCTGCGCACCGAGACCCTGCTCGTGTTCGCGGCGCGCCAGGAGCATCTTGCGATGCGGATCGAGCCTGCCTTGGCGGCGGGGCGGTGGGTCCTGTCGGACCGATTCACCGACGCCACCTTCGCCTACCAAGGCGGCGGGCGCGGCGTGCCGCGTGCGGCCCTGGAAGCCCTCGAGCAGTGGGTGCACGGCGGCTTCCAGCCGGATCTCACGCTCTACTTCGACCTTCCGGTGGCGGTCGCCCGCGCCCGGCTGGAAGCGGCCGCGGGTGCGCCCGACCGCTTCGAACGGGAAGACGCCGGATTCTTCGACCGCGTGCGAACCGCGTACCACGCGCGTGCCGCGGGAAGTTCCGGGCGCATCCGGATCGTGGACGCCGGGCAGCGCCCGGACGAAGTTAAGAAACAAGTCGAAGAAGTACTTTTAAGCTTTTGTGAATAAAGATATATACCCCTGGCAGTCCAGCGCTTGGTCGCGCCTGATCGAGCGCCGCGCGTCGCTCCCCCATGCGCTTCTGATTCAGGGGCGTCCGGGCCTCGGCAAGACGCACCTGGCGCGCGTGTTCGCGCGGAGCCTTCTGTGCGAGCAGCCGATCGCGGGCGGCGGGGCCTGCGGCGCCTGCGCTGCTTGCGGCTGGTTCGACCAGGGCAACCACCCCGACTATCGGCAGGTCCAGCCGGAGGCGCTCGACCCGGGCGACGGCGAGGAACCGAAGCGCGGGGAGGGCGCCGCGCCGAGCCGGCAGATCCGGATCGATCAGGTTCGCGAGCTGCAGCCGTTCTTGCGGGTCGGGACCCATCGCGGCGGACTGCGCATTGCGCTGATCCGGCCTGCCGAGGCCATGAACGCGGCGACCGCGAACGCGCTCCTGAAGAGCCTGGAGGAACCGCCGGACCGGACGCTGCTGCTCCTCGTGTCGAGCGATCCGCAGCGCCTGCTGCCGACGGTGCGCAGCCGCTGCCAGGGCGTGACCGTGTTTCCGGCAAACGCCGAGACGGCGGCGGCCTGGCTGCGCGCGCAGGGCGTCGCCGACGCCGAGGGCGTCGCGAGCTTCGCCGGCAATGCGCCGCTCGCCGCGCTGGAGCAGGCCGGCTTTGCCGAGGCCCGGGCCGCGCTGGCCGAGCTACTCTCCGATCCCGACCTGGATCCGGTACGGGGTGCGGAACTCTGCCTCGGTCCGCCGCTGCCCGAGGTGCTGAGCTGGATCCAGAAGTGGACTTATGACCTGCTGCGCCTGCGATCGGGCGCCGCTCCGCGCTATCATCCCGGCGCGGGCGCGGGGCTTGCGCGCGTGGCCGGGCGGCTGGATCCGCTCGGGCTCGCGCGCTACGCTGCCCGGGTCGCGGAGGCGCGCGCGCTCGCGCTGCACCCGCTGAATCCGAAACTGGTGCTGGAAGACTTGTTGATCCGATACCGCGAGCTGGCGATGGGGCAGGGGACGGGAGGCTCGAATGGCTGAGGACACCAGCAAGGGCGGGCTGCGGCCGAGCGTTCTCTCGCTCACCATCAGCCAGCGCTCGGCGCTCTACGCCGCCTACCTCCCGCAGCTCAAGCGCGGCGGAATCTTCATTCCGACGACCCGCCAGTACCGGTTGGGCGACGACGTGTTCATGCTTCTCAGCATCATGGACGATCCGAACAAGCTGCCGGTGGCGGGCAAGGTCGTCTGGCTGACGCCACCGAACTGCCAGGGCAACAAGACGCAGGGCGTCGGCGTACATTTCTCGGACGACGAGAGCGGCCAGGCCGCGCGCCGACGGATCGAGTCGGTGCTGAGCGGCTTGCTGCAATCGAGCCGCACCACGCATACCTACTGATTCACGCGCCCCCGGCGCACGGCCGGTCAGGAAGCGGGCCGCGCCCGCTCCCGCGCGCACGCAGCAGCCGAATGCTCGTCGACTCCCACTGTCACCTCGACTTCGCCGAGTTCCGCGGCCGCCTGCCCGAGCTCCTCGATGCGATGCGTGCAGCGGGCGTGACCTACGCGCTTTGCGTCTGTGTGACGCTGGAGGATTTTCCGGGGGTCATTGCGCTGGCAGAGGCGCACCCGAACCTCTTCGCATCGGTCGGCGTCCATCCCGACTATCCCGACGCCGGCGCGGTGGCGCCCGAGCGCCTGGCGGCGCTCGCGGATCATCCCAGGGTCGTCGCGATCGGCGAGACCGGGCTCGACTACTACCGGCTGACCGGCGATCTCGAGTGGCAGCGGGAGCGCTTTCGCAGCCATATCCGCGCCGCGCGCCTCGCCGGCAAGCCGCTCATCGTGCATACCCGGGCGGCCGCCGCGGACACGCTCCGGATCATGCGCGAGGAGCGAGCGGGCGAGGTGGGGGGCGTCATGCACTGCTTCACCGAGTCCCGGGAGGTTGCAGACGCCGCCGTCGCCCTCGGCTTTCACGTCTCGTTCTCCGGCATCGTCACGTTCAAGAACGCGGGAGCGCTACGAGAGGTTGCGGCGAGCATCCCGCTCGAGCGGCTCCTGGTCGAGACCGATTCGCCCTACCTCGCCCCGGTGCCGCATCGGGGGAAGACGAACCAGCCGGCCTACGTCCGGCACGTGGCCGAGGCGGTCGCGGCGATCCGCGGGATTCCGCTGCCCCATCTCGCCGCCGCCACGACCGACAATTTCTTCCGGCTCTTCAGCGCCGCATCTAAGGTGAAGCATTAACTATGAATCGCAACTTACTGCTTTGCATTACTTTTACACTCGTATCACTTTCTGCATGGGCGCAGGCGCCGCTGCTCGAGGACCTGTTCAAGGCGGTCCGGCTCGGCGACGTGGAAAGCGTCCGCGGACTGCTGGATCGGGGGATGGACGTCAACTCGACGGACCAGGCCGGCAATTCGGTCCTGATGGAGGCCGCCCGCGAAGGACATCCGCGCGTGGTGCAGATGCTGGTCGAGCGTAAGGTCAAGGTCAACGCGCGCAACGGCGTCGGCGACACCGCGATCATGCTCGCGGCCCTCGGCGGTCACCTCGAGATCACGCGGATCCTGCGCGCGGCCGGCGCGGAGATCGACCATCCGGGCTGGACGCCGCTGCATTACGGCGCTTTCGGCGGGCACGTGAGCATCTGCGAGTTCCTGCTCAAGGAGAAAGCCCCGGTGAACGCCCGATCCGAGAACGGCAGCACGCCGCTCATGATGGCCGCCCGCGAAGGACATGCGGCGGTCGTGCGGGTGCTGCTCAAGGCCGGCGCCGACCCGAAGCTCGAAACCGATACGGGCCGGACTGCGCTGCAGTGGGCCCAGGCGACCGAGAATGCGGAGATCGCGAACCTGCTGAAGGGGGCGGGCGCAACCCGGTGAAGACCGCTCAGGTGGCCCACCGAGGAAAGTTTACATAATACACATTATGCGAACTCGGCCCTGCGGCTTCCGCGCCGCCAGGGCCTGCGCTACTGCCAGTCGTCCTTAGGGGGGATCGGCAGCGGGAGCACGGGAATCCCTTCCTCGAGCAGCTCCTCGGTTTCCTCGCGGGAGGCCTGGCCGCGGATACTGCGCCTGGCCGCCTCGGCGTAGTAGATCCTGCGGGCTTCCTCGGCGAACCGGTCGCCGACGTCCTCGGTGCTCGCGAGGACGTGATCGATGAACGCCGCCAGGGCCATCTGCTTGGCCGGCTCGGCGCCGGTCGAACCGGGAGCCACGCCCGCTGACGGCTTCCCCGCGGGCGTCTCGTCGCGCCGGCCTTGTCGCGCACCGGTCCGCGGCCGCGTGACCTTGGCCGACGGCACTCGCCGCACCTCCAAGGTCCCGCACACCGGGCACGCGATCAATCCTTCGCTCGACTGGCGCTCGAACGCGTCGCCCGAGGCGAACCAGCCTTCGAATTGATGGCGCTCGCTGCAGAGAAGCTCGAATACGATCACGCGCGTTCCGGTCGCGGCTGCATGTGATCGATTCTACCGCGCGTGAGGCGCAAGCCCGCGGGCGGGCGCGGAGCGGCGCCGAGGAATTCTCCCGCTCCCGCGCACCGGCCGCGCTCGGAGCGTGGCGGAGGTCACCATCCGTACTTCGATCAGGGCGTTACGACGTGACTTTGATGCTACGCTTCCGGTCGATCCCAGCCCATGGGACACGACGGCACAGATCGCCACATGACCGGATTCGCACGTCTCTTCCTCCTCGGCGCGGCTTTCGCCGCGTCGGCGCCCGCTGCGGCGCAGGACGGCCTGTTCGACTGCATCATCGAAGCGCGGCAGATGGTCGAGATCCGCAGCCCGGTCGAGGGCCTGATCGAGAAGATCCACGTCGAGCGCGGCGACGCCGTCAAGCGCGGCCAGGTGGTCGTCACGCTGGAATCCGGGCCCGAGCGCGCTTCCCTCGCGGTCGCCCGGTCGCGGGCCGAGCAGCTCGGCCAGGTGAAGGCCGCGGAGGCCAAGCTCGAGCTCGCGCGCCGCAAGGAGAGCCGCGCCGAGGAGCTCTCCCGGCAGAACTTCGTCTCGCACAACGCGCTCGAGGAGGCGCGCACCGAGCGGATGCTTGCGGAGTCGGAGCTGAAGGTCGCGCGCGAGAGCCAGCGGCTGTCCGAGCTCGAGGTGCACCGGGCGAACGAGGCGCTCGGCCTGCGCACGATCCGCAGCCCGATCAGCGGCGTCGTGGTCGAGCGCCTCATGAAGGCCGGCGAGCTCGCCGCGACGAACGTCAAGGAACCGATCATGCGGCTCGCCGAGCTCGATCCGCTGAACGTCGAGGTGATTCTGCCCGCGGCCCTGTACGGCACGATCCGCTCGGGCGACGTGGCCGAGGTGTCGCCCGAGACGCCGCGCGGGAGCTATGTCGCGCGCGTCGTCGTCGTCGACAAGGTGATCAATGCCGCGAGCGGCACGTTCGGCGTGCGGCTCGAGCTGCCGAACGAGAAGTACGTCGTGCCTGCCGGGGCGCGCTGCAAGGTGCGCTTCGCCCGCGCCGCCGGCGGCGGCCGGCCCAACCAGTAGCCTCCCCGCAGTTCCTGCGGCGCGTGCGCGCCGCCCTACTCCCCGCGGCCGGAGAACGCGAGCATGTCGCCGAGCTGCTCGTCCATGCGCAGGACGTCGCGGCGGATGCGGGCGTGGCTCGCCTCGGCGCGGCGCTGCGCGGCCCGCAGCAGCCGGCGCAGCAGCCGCTGGCCCAGCCGGTTCGCCGCGATGCCGCGGTGCCGGGTAGCCCAGCGCGCGACCGGCCCGAGGTAGGAGCGCATCAGCTCGTCCTCGGCCGAGACGATCGCCTCGAACGAGCCCGGATCGCCCTGGCGCGCGCACCGGCCGAAGAGCTGCCGGTCGATGCGGCGCGACTCGTGCAGCTCGCTCGCGATGACGTGCAGGCCGCCGCGGTCGGCGACGCCCGCCGCGAGGGCGATGTCGGTGCCGCGTCCGGCCATGTTGGTGGCGACGGTCACGCGGCCCGGCTTGCCGGCCTGCGCCACGATCTCCGCCTCCTCCTTGTCCTGGCGCGCGTTCAGCAGCTGGTGGCTGACGCCGTGCGTCGTGAGCAGCGCGCTCAGCAGCTCGGAGGCCGCCACCGACCGCGTGCCGATCAGCACCGGGCGCCCGGTCTGGTGCAGCTCGCGCACGCGGCGCGCGATCGCGTTCCACTTCTCGCGCTCGCTCGCGTAGACGCGCTCGCCGAGGTCGCGCCGCCGCACCGGGCGGTTGGTCGGCACCTTGACGACCGGCAGGCGGTAGACCGACCAGAGCTCTCCGGCGATCTCGCTCGCCGTGCCGGTCATGCCGGACAGCCGCAGATAGCGGCGGAAGAAGCGCTGGTAGGTCATGCGCGCGAGCGAGGCCTGCTGATCGGTGAGCGCGACGCCCTCCTTCGCCTCGATCATCTGGTGCAGACCGAGCTCCCAGGAGCGGTCGGCAAGGACGCGGCCGGTGTACTCGTCGATGATCTGGATCTTGCCGTCGTGCACGAGGTACTGCTTGTCGCGATGGAACAGGTGCAGCGCGGCGAGGGCCTTCGTCACCAGCTCCTCGCGGCGCCGGCGGCCGCTCCAGACGCCCGGCAGCGCCACCGCCCACTCCTCGAGCTTCTCGCGTCCGGCCCCGGTGAGGTGCGCCTGGCGCTCGCGCTCGTCGAGCGCGAAGTCCTCTCCGGCGGCGAGCCGGCCGGCGAGATCCAGCGCGCCTTCGTACATCTCCCGCATGCCGGCGGTGTCGCCGCGGGCGGAGATGATCAGCGGCGTCCGGGCCTCGTCGACGAGAACGCTGTCGGCCTCGTCGACGATCGCGAAGTAGAGCCCGCGCAGCACCAGGCGGTCGGAGCGCGTCAGGCTCCCGGCGAGCTTCTCCACCTGCAGCTGGACGCGGTTGGTGGACGATCCGAGCGCGATGCGGTCGCGCAGGTAGTCGAAGGTGAGTTCCTTGTTCGTGCAGTACGTGACGTCGCACGCGTAGGCCGCGCGGCGGCTCGCCGGGTCGCCGCCGTTCACGACCACCCCCACCGAGAGACCGAGCGCGGCGTAGACCGGCCGCATCAGCTCCGCGTCGCGCGCGGTCAGATAGTCGTTCACGGTGATCACGTGCACCGGGAAGCCCGCGAGCGCCGCGGTGCAGGCAGGCAGCGTCGCGGTCAGCGTCTTGCCCTCCCCGGTCTCCATCTCGGCGATCATGCCGTTCAGCAGGATCCACCCGCCGCGCAGCTGCACGCCGAAGTGGCGCATGCCGACCGTGCGCCCCGCGACCTCGCGCACGAGCGCGAAGCTCGCTGCGACCAGGTCGTCGCGCAACCCGTCGCGGCGCAGGGCCGCGCGCAGCCGGTCGGCCGCGCGCCGCAGCTCGTTCATGCCCATCCCCTTGAGCTCGTTGCCCGCCTTGTCGACCATGGCCTCGATCGGAAGGTGCAGCGCGCGGCGCGAGGCGAACGCGCGCTCGAGCGGGGCGGTCAGGCGCCGGGCGGTGCGCTCGAGCCAGCCCGGGCGCTCGACCGACAGCTCCGGGTAGGCGGCGAGCGGCGACGCGTTCGCGACGCTCAGCTGACCGGCGCCGGCCACACGTCGCTCCAGGCACGCATGTTCAGACGGTGAATCGCGCGAGGAAGAGCTGGCGCGCCTGGCGGTACCACTGGAGCGCGATCGGCTCCCAGCCGTGGTGGAAGCGCACGTATGCGCGGCCGCCGACGTTCAGGGTCCGGCTCTCCTGCGGCAGCTTCAGGTCGACCTCGAAGAATTTCTGGACCGTCTTCTGCCCGGTCGAGTCGGTCGGGTCGACCGCGAGCGGGCCGCCGCCGGCAGTGCCGAGGGCGGCGCTCGGCAGGCGCTCGCTCGCCCCCGGCACCAGCCGCGCGAGCTCGGCCCGCGCGGTGTCGCCGAGCCGCTCGGCGAGCCGCACGTCCACCTGACGCGTGCCGCTGCGCACGAGGTCGATGTCCTCCTGCGGCACCACGGCGCGCACGGTGACGGTCTCGATGTTGACGACGTGCGCGACGAGCTCGCCCTTGCGCACGTAGCGCCCGAGCAGGTCGACCGCGCGCGGCAGCACGAAGCGCCCGTCGGCTCCGGCCGTGACGGTGAGCTCGCCGGTGCGCTCGCGGGCGCGCGCGAGCTGCGAGCGCGCGTAGCCCATTTCCTCCTCGAGGATCTGCGCCTTCACCCGGTCGAGCACCGCCTGCTCCCGGTGGCGCGCCTCGAGCTCGCGGACGCGCGCCTCGAGCACGCTCACCTCGGTGGCGAGGTCGCGGTCGTAGACCTCGAGCAGCGGCGTGCCGCGCGTGACCCAGTCCCCCGGCTTGGCGAGGACCTTCTGCACGAAGCCGTCGGCGCCGGCCCGGACGAGGCCCTCCTCCGGCACCCAGACCACGCCCTCCGTCATGGTGCGCAGCGGCATCGGCACCGCGAAGAAGAGCCCGGCGATCCCGGCGACCACGAGCGCCGTGGCGACGATCGCGCGCGACCGCACCCGGCGGATGCGCGGGCTGTTCGCGAGGTAGTCGAGGATCTTGAACCCCGGGATCACGAACCACACGGTGGCGGTCATCGCCGCGAAGATGATCCCGAGCGCGACCGAGATCTCGCCGACGTAGACCAGGATCGCGAGGATGACCACGATCCGGTAGGCGAACGAGGTGGTCGAGAAACCCACGAACCAGGCGCGCTCGCCCGCAGTCGACACCGGCGGCTCGGCGTCCTTCTGGCCGAACAGCCAGCGCTCGGCGAGCGACGCCAGATACTGGTTGGCGCGCGTGCGCAGGTTCGGGATCTCGAGGTAGTCCATCAGCATGTAGTAGCCGTCGAACCGCAGCAGCGGGTTCGCGTTGAACATCACCGTCGAGACGCCGGCGATCAGCATCGTGTTGTAGGCGAGCGAGCGGACCACCCCCGGCTCGGCGTTCACCCAGATCGCGAGCGCGAACGCGGCGACGAAGAGCTCGGTCGCCATGCCGGCCCCGCCGACGACGACCCGCTGCCACTTGCTGCGGAAGGCCCAGGCCGCCGAGGCGTCGACGTAGGGCACCGGGGTGAGCACCAGGATCATGACGCCCATCTCGTGGACCTCGCCGCCGAAGGCCTTGACCGCGAAGCCGTGGCCGAGCTCGTGCAGCGCCTTGATCACCGGGAACAGCAGCCAGAGCATGATCAGGTTGCGCGGCGCGAGCAGCTGGTCGAGCGTGCTCTGCGAGAGCTCGGACCAGTGCGCGCCGGCGACCAGCGCCGCCCAGCCGACGACGACGAGCCAGACCGCGAAGCCGAGCACGGTGAACGCCGGACGGGCGAGCGGAAGCAGCGCCGTCAGGAACCGCTCCGGATCGACCAGCGGGATCTGCCAGGCGAACACGCTCATCAGCCGCTGCTGCCACTTCTTCCGGCGCAGCCGCTCGCGCCGCCGGAACATCTCCTGGGTGTCCGGCGGCACGTCGCACTGCAGAACGTCCGCCGAGTGCAGCTGCGAGAGCAGCTGGATGAACTCGTCCTGCGTGATCGCGTCGTCGCCGAGCTTGCGCAGCGCGATGTCCCAGATGATCTGGGCCGCCCGGCGCCCGTCCATCAGCCCGATCACGAAGTAGGCGGCCGGCGAGAACCGGTGGTACCGCTCGGAGGCCGGGTCCTGCAGGATGTACCAGATCTCCCCGCGGAACTCCTGGCGGTGGATCTGGGCGTGCGCGCGCAGCTGCGGCGTCAGGTTGGCGACGCGGTACCAGGACGGGCTGAACAGGGACTGCGACATTCCCGGGCGGCTAGGGCAGCCACTTCCAGGCGGCGAGGCGCAGCCAGTCGGCGATCTCGCGCGACCAGATCCAGATGTAGCGCGCCTCGCCGATCTCGACCTTGCCGACGCCCTGCATGCCCGGCCGCAGCCGCGGCTCCGCGGCAGCGAGCTCGGCCTCGACGCGGAACGTGTTGCGCCCGTCCTTCGGGTCCGACACCGGCGTCACCTGCGTCACCGTGAACTCGATCGGGTCGTGCGGGAAGGCGGAGAGCAGGAGCGCGCCGCGCTGGCCGGCCTGCACGTAGGCGACGTCGCGCTCGTCGACCTTGATCACGACGCGGAACGATGCGAGCGGCGCCACCTCGAACAGCACCTTGCCCTTCTCCACCGGCGCGCCGAGCTGCTGGGTGAGGTCGCCCGACACGACGATGCCGTCGAACGGCGCGGCGACCGTCGTGCGCTGCAGCTGGTCGTTGACCCGGGCGGCCTGCGCGCGCGCCTGCTCGAGCTGCGCGGTGACGATCTGCACCTGCGCCGGGTTGCGGTCGGCCATGGCCTGCCGGAACTGCTTCGCGAACTCCTCCTCCTGCGACATCCACTTCAGGCGCTCCAGGCGGAGCTCCCGGTCGTCGAGCCGGGCGAGCACCGTGCCGGCCTTGACGATGTCGCCCGCGCGGGCCGGCGCCTCGCGGATGTAGCCGTCGAACGGCGCGACCGAGGCCTGCTGCACGAGAGGCTCGAGCAGCGTCGAGGCCGACACGCGGAAGGTGCCCTTGCCGAGCGACATGAACGCGAGCAGTGCGGCGAGCAGGATCGCGCCCAGCTTGAGGCCGGCGTGGCGCGGCCCGAAGAGCTTGCGCAGCGTCTCGCCGGACTTCTCGACCGCGCGTCCGACCAGCCACTGGTCCTCGCGCCGATGGACGTCGAGCATCGGGCCTGCGAGCCCGGCCACGGCCTCGCAGATCTCGACGGTTTCAGAATCGAACGGGCGCTGGGCCGGGCGCTCGAGCGTGATCGCGCCGCTGACGCGGCTGCCCGCCATCAGCGGGACGGTGACGCATGCGCCGGTGCCGTGCCCTTCCATGAGCGTCTCGTGCGCCCGGCTCACCGCGGGCGTTCCGCCGCCGACCGGCGGAAACGCGACGGTGAGGCTCTGATCGATGGACTCCTCCATCGCCGCGGCCACGGCGCGCATCAGGTTGGTGCGCTCTTTGAACTGGGCGCTGTGCGACACCGCATCGATCCGGAGCCTGCGGCCGTGAAAGAGGCCGATGCTCACGCGGTCGCAGCGCAGGCGGGTCGCGAGCTCGTTCGCGATCGCCATCGCCGCGGCGGTGAACCGCTCCTGCACGGCGCCGGCGGCGACGACCTCGAGCACGGTCTGCAGGCGCTCGCGCCGCGCGTTCATCTTCGCGACCGCGTCGCGGGTGAACAGAAGCGCGAGCCCGGCGGCGCCCCAGTGGAGCTGCCGCAGCGCGGCCTGAACGTCGTGCTCGGGGCGCGGCGCGAGATCGAGCACCACCACGCCCTGCAGCATCCCGACGGCCTCGACCGGATAGGCGACGAAGTGCCCGCCCGGAGCTTCGCCTTCGCCCGGCTTGGGCGCGGCGAATCCGCGGCGCTCCGCGAGCGCTCGCTGCGCCACCGGCGTGAGGTAGCGCATGTCGCGGCGCACGTCCGGCCAGACCGCGGCCGGTGCGTAGCTCGCGTCGCGCTCCGTGCGCAGGAGTACGAGGCCGCCGATCACCGCCGGAATCATCCGGCACTGGATGGCGAGCCAGCTCTGCGCGAAGACCTGGGCGTCTCCGGCGCCGGCGAGCCCGGCCCACAGCGCGGATTCCTGCCCGGCCTCAGGAGCCCGTGCGACGGGCGCGAGACCGCCGGCCTTGGCGGCGCCGAGCGCGGATGGCGGCATGGCGGCGCTCATGTCAGGCGGTCACCGGTCGGATGTGGCGATTGCGGAAGAATGCGCGGCGGCGCGACGCTACTTCAACTCGCCGTAGCGCGCCTCGTACTCGCCGACGAGCTTCGAGAGGAGTTGCGAGAGCCGCTTCGCCGCGAAGGGCGAGAGCACGACGCGATGCGAGAGCTCGATCTCCATGTTCTGCGGCGAGCGTTCCCAGTCGTGGCTGACGCCGAAGTTCAGGACGACCTCCTCGCGGGTGCTGGATGCATTGCAGAAGTTCGCGTAGGAGCTCTTGACGTTGGCCGCGTTCCAGCGCACGCGGGCGGCGGGTGGGGCGCTCCCGGCTGCAGCAGCCTGCCTGGTCCCGGTTGCCGGGGCGCCCTGCTCGGCGGTCTTCACCGTGGCGGGCTCGGTTCCAGCCTTTGTAGCCATTGTTTTCTCCATTTATCCGACATGCACTTGCAGCAGACTCTTCAGGTGAATAGTAGGGTTCTGCCACTGGCTGGTGCAAGCAGAGAGAGCGCCAACCTGTCCAATCTCGCACGGAGAGCTGGCGCCGAGCGTGAACGGTGACGCACTTGCACCGCGGGCCGCGGGGGGCGCGACGCGGGTCGCCGAGGGGCCTTGCAGTGCCCGGAGCAGGGATCGAACCTGCATGCCCTTGCGGGCGAGGGATTTTAAGTCCCTTGCGTCTACCGGTTCCGCCATCCGGGCCGGGGCGCGCACAGGGTCGCGCGTCGCCGTCGCCGCGTCAACCCGGTGCCGCGCCGTGCCGCGACGGACTCAGGGAAGAGGAATTGGAGGCGGGGGTCGGAATCGAACCGGCGTACACGGCTTTGCAGGCCGCTGCATGACCACTCT
>JAHDYJ010000003.1:79762-102815 GCA_023383795.1 Burkholderiales bacterium
CTCGCGACCTCAACCTTGGCAAGGTTGCGCTCTACCAACTGAGCTATTCCCGCGCTGCGGCCGCGAATTATACCGCCGCCCGCCGTCCGGGTGTCAACGCGACGACACGCCGCCGAGGGTCCGTCGCCGCGCAGGTCGCCGGCGACGTTGCGCGCGCGGGCTACGGTTCCCGGAACGCCCGCGGGCTCGCGAGCTTGAGGTAGTAGACCATCGAGGCGAGCGTCAGGCCGGCAGCGAGGTAGATCAGCCAGGTGCCCACGCGCTGCGGATCGAACCATGCCCCGAGCGGCTCGTGATACAGCAGCATCGGGATCGCGATCATCTGGGACGCGGTCTTGAGCTTGCCGAGATAGTTCACCGCGACGCTCTTCGCTTCGCCGACCTTCGCCATCCACTCCCGCAGCGCCGAGATCGCGATCTCGCGTCCGACGATGATCGCGGCGATGACCGCGCTCGCGCGATCGAGCTCGACCAGCACCATCAGGGCGACCGCCACCATCAGCTTGTCGGCCACCGGGTCGAGGAACGCGCCGAACGCCGACTGCTGGTTCAGGCGACGCGCGAGATAGCCGTCCAGCCAGTCGGTGATGGCGGCGCCGGCGAAGAGGATGGTCGCCGCCAGGTTGCGCTCGTGGAGGGACAGCCAGTGCGCCGGCACGTAGTACAGCGTCACGAGCAGCGGGATCGCCAGGATCCGCAGCCAGGTCAGCAGATTCGGCACGTTCAGCGGCATCCGCGCGCCCTCAGTGCAGCTCCCGGTAGATCCGCTCGGCGAGCCGCTCGCTGATGCCCTCGACCTGCGCGAGATCCTCGACGCTCGCCGCGGCCACCCCGCGCAGGCCGCCGAAGCGCTCGAGCAACTGCCGGCGGCGCTTCGCGCCGATGCCGGGAATGCCTTCGAGTGACGACGTCACGCGGGCCTTGCCGCGCCGCGCGCGATGGCCGGCGATCGCGAAGCGGTGCGCCTCGTCGCGGATCTGCTGGACGAGATGCAGTCCCGGGTGGTCCTTCGGCAGGGTCAGCGTGCTTCCGCCGTCGGCCACGATCAGCTCCTCGAGCCCCGGCTTGCGCTCCGGGCCCTTGGCGACGCCGACCAGGTACACGTCGGACAGCCCGAGCTCGGCGAGCACGCCGCGCGCCGAGCTCACCTGCCCCTTGCCGCCGTCGATCAGCACGAGATCCGGGACCACGCCCTCGCCTCGCGTGATCTTCTCGTAGCGGCGCGCGAGCGCCGAGCGCAGCGCGCCGTAGTCGTCGCCGGGTGCGGCCCCGGTGATGTTGTAGCGCCGGTACTCGGCGTTGCGCATGCGCAGCTGATCGTACACGACGCACGCCGCCACGGTAGCCTCGCCCATCGTGTGGCTGACGTCGAAGCACTCGATGCGCTGCACGCCGGGCGGCAGGCCGAGCGCCTCGCGCATCGCCGCGAGCCGCAGCTCCTGCGTGCCGCGCTCGCGCGTGCGCTGCGCGAGCGCGAGCTCGGCGTTGCGTCCGGCCATCTCGAGCCACGCGCGCCGCTCCGATTGCGGGCGGCTCACGATCTGCACCGGCCGCCCGGCCTGCTGCGAGAGCGCCGCCGCGAGCTCGCCGGTCTCGATCCCCTCGCCGACGACGATCACCGCCGGCGCCGGCGCCTGCAGGTAGTGCTGCGCGAGGAACGCCGTGACGATGTCCGCCGGCGCATGGGCCTCGGCGTGCTCCGGGAAGAAGCTGCGGTCGCCGAGGTAGCGCCCGTTGCGGATCATGACCAGGTTGACGCAGGCGACGCCGCCCTGCTCGACGCAGGCCACCGCGTCCGCATCGAGGGACTTCGCGGTGTCGACGTACTGGCGCTGCTGCAGGCCGGAAAGCGCCTTGATCTGATCGCGATGCAGCGCCGCGGTCTCGTAGTCGAGCCGGTCGGAGGCGGCCTGCATGCGGGCGGCGAGCGCGGTGAGCACGTCGTCCTCGTGCCCCTGCATGAAGAGCTGCGCGTTGCGCACGTCGGCGGCATAGTCCGCTTCCGTCACCAGACCCACGCACGGGCCCGAGCAGCGCCGGATCTGGTAGAGCAGGCACGGCCGCGACCGGTTCTGGAACACCGAGTCCTCGCACGTGCGCAGCCGGAACACCTTCTGCAGGAGCTGGATGCTCTCGCGCACCGCTCCGGCGCTCGGGAAGGGGCCGAAGTACGCGTTCTCGCGGTCGAGCGCGCCGCGATGGAACCCGAGCCGCGGGAACCGCCCGCCGCCGATCATCAGGTACGGATTGGACTTGTCGTCGCGGAACAGGATGTTGTAGCGCGGGGCGAGCGACTTGATCAGATTGTTCTCGAGCAGCAGCGCCTCGCCCTCGGAGCCGGTCACCGTGACCTCGACGCCGGCCACCTGCGCGAGCATCACCTGGATCCGCGGGCCGTGGTCGGACTTCTGGAAGTAGGACGCCACCCGCTTCTTCAGGTCGCGCGCCTTGCCGACGTACAGCACGTCGCCGGCGGCGCTCAGCATCCGGTAGACGCCGGGCAGATGCGGCAGCCCGGCGATCAGCGTCGCCGGGTCGAACGATGCGGTCTGCTCGGTCGCTGCCATTGCACGGCTCGATCGGGCGGATTGCGGTAAAATACCAGGTTTTTCCGAGCCGAAGACACAGGCGAGATATGGCGAAAGTCCTGGCAACCGAAATCCGCGTCGGCAACCTGCTCGAGTGGGACAAGCGGGTCTGGCGCGTGCTGAAATCGTATCACGTGCACGTCGGCGGCCGCGGCGGCGCCTACATGCAGGTCGAGATGAAGGACATCGAGGCCGGCACCAAGACGAACGTGCGCTTCCGGACCGACGAGAAGATCGAGCGCGCCTTCGTCGAGCCGCGCGACATGCAGTACCTCTACCAGGACGGCGATGCCTACGTCTTCATGGACAAGGAAAACTACGAGCAGCTCCACATCCCGGGGGACCTCCTGGAAGGCCAGGCGGGCTACCTGCTGCCCAACACGGACGTACAGGTCAACTTCCACAACGAGCGCCCGATCGGCGTCCAGCTGCCGGGAAGCGTGGTCCTGACCGTCGTCGAGACCGACCCGAACATCAAGAACGCGACCGCCACCACCTCCTTCAAGCCGGCGCGCATGGAGACCGGCATCACCGTGCAGGTTCCGCCGTTCATCGAGGCGGGCGAGCGCATCAAGGTGAACACGGACGACGGCGCGTACATGGAGCGCGCGTAGGGACCCGCGCATGGCCCGCATCGGGCGCCTGCGCCCGGGGCCCTGTCCGCCTCACGCGAGCATGCCCGCGTCCTGGGCGCGGGCGAGCGCCTGAAGCGCTTCGCGGTACCCCCGCTGTCCCGCGCCGGCGGCCGCACCGGCGCCGAATCGCGCCAGGCGCCGCGGCTCCGGCGGCGGCGCCCGGAGGCCGTCGACGAGCTGGACGGCCGCCGGGCGATCGTTGCACACGATGACCATGTCGCACCCGGCCGTGAGCGCCGCGTGCCCCCGCGCGACGATGTCCCCGGCGACCCGCGCCCCCTCCATCGACAGGTCGTCGCTGAACACCAGGCCGTCGAAGCCGAGCCGCTCGCGCAGGATCTCGCGCAGCCAGATCGCCGAGAAACCGGCCGGCTGCGCGTCCACCTTGGGGTAGATCACGTGCGCCGGCATGACCCCGGCGAGGCCCAGCCCGATCAGCACGCGGTACGGCACCAGGTCCGCCGCGTCGATCTCGGCGAGGGTTCGATCGTCCACCGGCACCTCGAGGTGCGAGTCGCCGCGCACGAAGCCGTGGCCGGGAAAATGCTTGGCCACGGCGCCCATGCCGCTCGCCGACATGCCGGCCACGAGCTGGGCCGCGAGACGCGCGACGCCCTGCGCCGTGTGGTGGAACGCGCGGTCGCCGATCACGCCGCTCGCGCCGAAGTCGATGTCCACGACCGGCGCGAAGCTGAGGTCCACGCCGCGGTCGCGCAGCTCGGCGGCGAGCACCAGCCCGGCGGCGCGGGCCAGGCGGCCGGCGAGCTCCGGATCACGCTCGAGCAGCGCGCCGAGCGAGCGCATCGGCGGCAGGCGCGTGAAGCCGTCGACGAAGCGCTGGACGCGGCCGCCCTCGTGGTCGACGGCGATCAGCAGCCCGGGCGAGCGCAGCGCGTGGATCTCGCTCGCGAGCGCCGCGAGCTGCTCGGGGGAGACGTAGTTGCGCTTGAACAGGATCACGCCGCCGACGGCTGGGTGCAGCAGGAGCTCGCGGTCGACGGCCTCCAGGGTCGGCCCGGCCACATCGAGCACGACCGGGCCGGGCGGCCGCTCAACCGGCATCGACGCGCGCCTCGAGAATCACGAATGCAGCCGCCACCTCGCGCTCGTCGGTCAGGCTGAGGTGCGTCTCGCCGATGCCGCGCGACGCGAGCAGCGCGACCAGCGCGTCGGAGAAGCGCAGGCACGGCTTTCCCGACGCCAGGTTGGCGACGCTCACGTTCTGCCAGTTGACCGGGAAGTGGATGCCGGTGCCCATCGCCTTGGAGAACGCCTCCTTCGCCGCGAACCGCTTCGCCAGGTACGCGGCCGGCTTGCGATGGCGCGCGAAGCGCTCGAACTCGTCGGGCACCAGGATGCGCCGGGCGAACCGCTCGCCGTGCCGGTCGAGCGCGCGCTCGATGCGCGGGATCTCGACCAGATCGGTGCCGATGCCGACGATCAAGCCAGGTCCTCCTGCGGGCCGCGCAGCGCGGCCTGTGCGATCAGCGTCTTCATTTCGCGCACGGCCTCGCGCATGCCGACGAACACTGCGCGGCTGACGATTGCGTGGCCGATGTGCAGCTCGCGCAGACCGGGCAGCCGCGCCACCGGGTCGACGTTGGAGTAGTTCAGCGCATGACCGGCGTTGAACCGCATGCCGTTCGCACGGATCGCCCGCCCGGCTTCGAGCAGCTTGGCCAGCTCGGCTACCACCGGCGGGCTCTCGGCGTCGCGACCGCGCGAATGGAAGACGTGCGCGTACGGTCCGGTGTGGACCTCGCACACGGCCGCGCCGACGCGGCGTGCCGCCTCGACCTGGCGCAGCTCGGCGTCGATGAAGACGCTGACGACGATGCCCGCGTCCGCCAGCTGGCGCACCGCATCCCGGATCTTGACTTCCTGCGCGGCGATGTCCAGGCCGCCCTCGGTCGTCACCTCGTGCCGTCCTTCGGGGACCAGCATCGCCATCTCGGGGCGCAGCTTCGCCGCGATGCCGATCATCTCGGGGGTCGCGGCCATCTCGAGGTTGAGCTTGATGTGCGTGAGCTCGCGCAGCCGGCGCACGTCCTCGTCCTGGATGTGGCGCCGGTCCTCGCGCAGGTGGACCGTGATGCCGTCGGCGCCGCCGAGGTGGGCCTCCACCGCGGCCCATACCGGGTCCGGCTCGTAGGTGCGGCGCGCCTGGCGCACCGTCGCGACGTGGTCGATGTTGACGCCGAGCTCGATCATCCGCTTGCTGCCCCTTGCCGGGATCGTCCGCAGCGACTATCGCTGCAAAGGAGGGGATATACAAGGGCCGGGTCGGAAGGGAAGGGTCCCGCCCCTTCCCGCGTGCCCCTTGCTCGTTCGGGGATAGACAAGGGGGCATCTCCCCCTTGTTCGTGCGACCCCTCTTGCATGAGGAAGCATGGCCTTGCGCAACCTCCGGTCATAGCTGCTGCAGCTCGTGGAAGATGCGCCGGCTCGCGAGCGGGCGCCGCTCCAGCCGGTGGTCGATCAGAAGCCGCATCAGGAGCTTGCCCTGCTGCAGCGTCCGCGGGTCGCGATAGTCGTCGCGGCCGATCTCGAGCAGGGTCTGTCCGCGAAACACCAGGCCGCCCGCGCCGCCTTCGGCCACCCCGGGCGCCACCCCGACCGGCCCCTGCTCCGGCTCGTAGCGGTAGAGCGCGTCCGGATCGATGGGCCGGCCCGAGGCGGCGTCGCGATCGAGCGTGAGCGCGTAGCCCAGCTCCTTCAGCAGGCGGCTCTCGAAGCTGCGCAGCAGCGGCGCCGAAGGGAGCCCGCGCCCGAGGCCCGCGACCGTGTCCGCGTACGCGTCGAAGAGCGCGTCGTGCGCGTCCTCGCGCGGCAGCAGGCGCAGCAGAAGCTCGTTCAGGTAGAACCCGCACAGCAGCGCCTCGCCGGCGAGCAGCGGATGGCCGCCGCGCCACTCCGCCTTGGTCAGCGTGCGCACCTCGCCCTTGCCGGCCCAGCCGACGACCAGCGGCTGGAAGGCGAGCAGCAGCCCGCGCAGCGCCGAGCGCGGACGGCGCGCGCCCTTGGCGAGCACCGCCATGCGGCCGCGCGCGCGGCCGAAGAGCTCGATCAGGAGGCTCGTCTCGCGGAACGGGTAGGCGTGCAGGACGAACGCCTGCTCGCCGTCCACGCGCGGCCGGTCAGCCATGCTCGTAGCCCAGCCGGCGCAGCTCCGCGGCGCTCCCGCTCCAGCCCTTGCGCACCCGCACCCACACCTCGAGAAACACCTTGCCGCCGAAGAGCGCCTCCATGTCGCGCCGTGCCGCGCTCGCGATCGCCTTGAGCTTCTCGCCGCCCTCGCCGATCACGATCGCCTTCTGCCCCGGCTTCTCGACCACGATCGAGGCGTGGATCCGGCGCAGCCTTCCGTCCTCCTCGAAGCGGTCGATCACCACCGTCGCGCCGTAGGGCACCTCCTCCCCTACCGACCGGAAGACCTTCTCGCGCAGGAGCTCCGCGGCCAGGAACCGCTCGCTCCGGTCGGTGATCTCGTCGGCGCCGTAGAGCGGCGGCTGCTCGGGCAGGTACCCGGCGATCACGCGCACGAGCTCGCCCACCTGACGGCCGGTGCGGGCGCTGAGCGGCACCACCTCCGCGAACGCGTGCTCGCGTGCGACCCGCTCGAGGAACGGCAGCATCCGTGCCGGCTCGCGGAGCGTGTCGGACTTGTTCACCACCAGCACCACCGGCACCGATCGCGGCACCAGGTCGAGCACCGCGCGATCCTGCGCGCCGAAGCGGCCGGCCTCGACGACGAAGAGGGCGAGGTCGATCCCTTCCAGCGCGCCGCGCACCGTGCGGTTGAGCGCCCGGTTCAGGGCACCGCCCTCGCGGGTCTGGAAACCCGGCGTATCCACGAACACGATCTGGGCCGCGGCGCTCGTCAGGATGCCGACGAGGCGATGCCGCGTCGTCTGCGGCTTTGCGGAGGTGATGCTCACCTTCTGGCCCACCAGCCGGTTCAGCAGGGTCGACTTGCCGACGTTCGGCCGGCCGACGATCGCGACCAGGCCGCAGCGGAATCCGCCTTCGGGTGGCGGCGCGCCGCGCGCGTGCGCCCCGGCGGGCCGCGCGGGGCGCCGGGGCGCCGCCGTCACGGCTCCACCCGCGCGTAGGCCTGACGCGCGGCGTCCTGCTCGGCGGTGCGCCGGCTCGCGCCGGTTCCCACGGTGCGGATGTCGAGCTCGCTGATCACGCACTCGACCTCGAACTGCTGGTTGTGGCCGGCTCCGTGCGTGGCGACCACCGCATACTGCGGCAGCGCGTACCGGTGCCCCTGCAGCCACTCCTGCAGGCGCGTCTTGGCGTCCTTGGTGACCGCGGCGGGATCCAGGCTCGCGAGCAGCGGCTCGAACAGCCGGACGATCGTCGCGCGGACCGCGTCGTAGCCGCCGTCGAGGAACACCGCGCCGAAGACCGCCTCGAGCGCATCGGCCAGCACCGAGGCGCGCCGGAAATCGCCGCTCTTCAGGGCGCCCTTGCCGAGCCGTAGATGGTCGCCGAGCGCGAGCCGCAGCGCCACGCCGTGCAGCGACTCCTCGCGCACGAGGCTCGCCCGCAGGCGCGTGAGGCGCCCCTCCTCCAGGCCGGGAAACCGCCCGTAGAGCTCGGCCGCGACGACGAAGTTGAGGACGCTGTCGCCGAGAAACTCGAGCCGCTCGTTGTGCGGCGAGCTGTGGCTGCGATGCGTGAGCGCCTGCGCGAGCAGCGCGGGATTGGCGAAACGGTGGCCGAGCGCCTCTTCTAGCGCGTCACGTTTCATCCTGTGCGGCGGACGCGGAGCGCACCGGGCGGTTCCTTCCTGGAGGCCGCCTACTCGCCGCGCCCCTTGAGGCTGCCCGGCCTGCTCGAGCCCGCGAAATCGATCAGCAGGCTGATATTGTAGAAGAGCGGGACGCGCTTCTCGTACGCGAACGAGATGACCATCTCGCTGCCCTCCTTGGAGATCTCCAGATCCTGCGGACCGACCGAGGTGAAATCCTCGATCGCCTGCCGCCGCTCGAACGCCTTGCGGGCGTCGGCCACCGACGCGCCGCGCAGCTCGCCGCTCGAGGCGATCGAGTTGATCGCCTTCTTGATCGCGTAGTACTCGAGGTAGGCGGGGGTCACGCGCATGCCGATCAGCGCGGCGAACACCACCAGGATCAGGATCACCAGGATCCCGATGCCGCTCATGCCGCGCTGGCGGCTCATCGCCGCGCGCGCGTCACTGGAACGAGCCGATGCGCCCCGGTTCGCCGAAATTGAACCAGATGAAGAAGGCCTTGCCGACGATGTTGGCGTCCGGGACGAAGCCCCATACCCGGCTGTCGCTCGAGTTGTCACGGTTGTCCCCCATGAGGAAGTAATGGTTCGGCGGAACCGTACAGGTCAGTCCGCTGCTATTGTAGGTGCAATTTCCGCGAAACGGGAACTGCTTCACGAACTGCGGCGTGGAAGGCGCGTCCTCCTCCAGCAGGATGCGGTGCTCGCGCCCGTCGATCGTCTCCACGAACTGGCGGGCGAACGTGCGCCGCTCGAGGTACTGGTACTCGCCGGCGGAGCGCAGCGGGAGCTCGCTGCCGTTGACCGACAGCCGCTTGTCGACGTAGCTCACCGTGTCGCCGGGGACGCCGACCACCCGCTTGATGTAGTCGAGCGACGGGTCCTCGGGATAGCGGAACACCATCACGTCGCCACGCTGCGGGCTGCCCACGTCGACCACCTTCACGTTCACGATCGGGATCCGGATCCCGTACGCGAACTTGTTGACCAGGATGAAGTCGCCCACCAGCAGCGTGGGGATCATCGACCCGGACGGGATCTTGAACGGCTCGACCAGGAACGAGCGCAGGAAGAACACGATCAGGATCACCGGGAAGAAGCTCTTCGGATACTCGATCCACCAGGGCTCCTTGGCGCCCGGCGCGCGGCGGCGCGCGAACACGAGGCGGTCGGCGAGCGCGACCGCGCCGGTGAAGACGAGCAGCAGGAACAGGATCAGCGCAAAGTTCATCGCCGCGGCTACTTCCCCTCGACCTGCAGGATCGCGAGGAACGCCTCCTGCGGGATCTCGACGCTGCCGACCTGCTTCATGCGCTTCTTGCCCGCCTTCTGCTTCTCCAGCAGCTTCTTCTTGCGCGTGATGTCGCCGCCGTAGCACTTCGCCAGGACGTTCTTGCGCAGCGCCTTCACCGTCTCGCGGGCGATGATGTGCGAGCCGATCGCCGCCTGCACCGCCACGTCGAACATCTGCCGCGGGATCAGCTCGCGCATGCGGTTGACGAGCTCGCGCCCGCGCCACTGCGCGGTCGACCGGTGCACCATCAGCGACAGCGCGTCGACCCGCTCGCCGTTGATCAGGATGTCGAGCTTGACCATGTCGGCGGCGCGGTACTCCTTGAACTCGTAGTCGAGCGAGGCGTAGCCGCGCGATGCCGACTTCAGCTTGTCGAAGAAGTCGAGCACGACCTCGTTCAGCGGCATCTCGTAGGTGAGCACGACCTGGCGGCCGTGGTACTGCATGTTCTTCTGCACGCCGCGCTTGCCGGTGCACAGGGTCATCACGTTGCCGATGTACTCCTGCGGGACGAAGATCGTGACGGTGATGATCGGCTCGCGGATCTCGGCGATCTTCGACGGCTCGGGCATCTTCGCCGGGTTCTCGACCGGGGTCACCTCGCCGTCGCCGGTCAGCACCTCGTACACGACCGTCGGGGCGGTCGTCACGATGTCCATGTCGTACTCGCGCTCGAGCCGCTCCTGCACGATGTCCATGTGCAGCAGGCCGAGGAAGCCGCAGCGGAACCCGAAGCCGAGCGCCTGCGAGACCTCCGGCTCGTAGTGGAGCGAGGCGTCGTTCAGCTTGAGCTTCTGCAGCGCCTCGCGCAGCGCCTCGTACTGGTTCGTCTCCACCGGGTACAGCCCGGCGAAGACCTGCGGCTTGATCTCCTTGAATCCGGGCAGCGCCTGCGCGGCCGGCCGGTCGGCGGTGGTCACCGTATCGCCCACCCGCGCGGCCTGCAGCTCCTTGATCCCGGAGATCACGAACCCGACCTCCCCCGCGCCGAGCTCGGGCCGGTCCTCCGACTTCGGCGTGAAGACGCCGACCCGCTCGCAGAGATAAGTCGCCGCCGTCGACATGAGCAGGATGCGGTCCTTCGGGCGCAGCACGCCGTCCACCACCCGCACCAGCACGATCACGCCGACGTAGTTGTCGAACCACGAGTCGATGACCAGCGCCTTGAGCGGCGCGGCCGGGTCGCCCCGCGGCGGGGGGATGCGGCCGATCACCGCCTCCAGCACCTCCTCCACGCCGGCGCCGGTCTTCGCGCTCACGCGGATCGCCTCCTGCGCCGGAATGCCGATCACGTCCTCGATCTCCTGGATCGCGCGCTCCGGGCTGGCCGAGGGCAGATCGAGCTTGTTCAGCACCGGCACGACCTCGACGCCCTGCTCGATCGCGGTGTAGCAGTTCGCGACGGTCTGCGCCTCCACGCCCTGGCTCGCGTCGACCACCAGCAGCGCGCCCTCGCAGGCGGAGAGCGAGCGCGAGACCTCGTAGGAGAAGTCGACGTGACCGGGCGTGTCGATCAGGTTCAGGCTGTAGACGCTGCCGTCGCGCGCCAGGTAGCGCAGCGCGGCGGTCTGGGCCTTGATCGTGATGCCGCGCTCGCGCTCGAGCTCCATCGAGTCGAGCACCTGTTCGGACATCTCGCGCGCCGCGAGCCCGCCGCAGCGCTGGATGATGCGGTCGGCCAGGGTCGACTTGCCGTGGTCGATGTGGGCGATGATCGAGAAGTTGCGGATGTGGTGCATGAAAAAAGGGTGCGGCGAGCACCCTTTCGTTCAGTGAAGCCGCAGGATTCTAGCGGATTTCGGCGAGGTAAGCACGCACGCGCTCCGCATCCAGGAAATAGTGGCAGAGCTCGGTATCGCCGTGCACCAGCACCGGCACGCGCTCGCCGTAACGCTCCTCGAGCGTCGGGTCGGCATCGACGTCCACGAACTCGACGCCGAGACCGTGCGCGCTCGCGATCGGGGCGAGCGCGGCGGCCATCTCGTCGCACAGGTGGCAGTAGCGCCGGCCGTAGAGCGTCAGCGGGTGGTCGGCGGGGCGGGTCAAGGGGTCGTCGGCTCAGCCGCTGCCGCCCGGCTCGCCCTTGATCGTCGCGAACACGTTGCTCTCGCCGCGCCGGATCTGGAGCGTGAGCGTCGTGCCCTTGTCCATCTGCGAGAGCAGCTTGTTGAACTGCTCCGCGCTGGTGAGCTCGGTCGTGACGCCCTTCGCGGTGAGCGCCAGCACCACGTCGCCCTGGCGCACGTCGCCGCGCGGCGTGCCCCGGATCTCGTCGACCTGCACGCCGCCCTGCACCTTGAGCTCGCGCTTGCGCTCGGCCGGGAGGTCGCTCACGACCAGGCCCAGGCGGTTCGCGGCGAGCGCCGGCTTGTCGCGGCCCTTGCTCGGCTCGCCGCGGCCGGCGACGCGCTCTTCCGGGATCTCGCCCACGGTCACGCCGAGGTCGCGCCGGGCGCCCTTGCGCCAGACCTGCATCGACACTTTCGAGCCCGGGCGCGTCGCCGCCACGATGCGCGGCAGGTCGGTCGAGCTGCCGACGTCCTTGCCGTCGAACTTGAGGATGATGTCGCCGGTCTCCACGCCGGCCTTCTCGGCCGGGCCGCCCTTCTCGACCGCGTTCACCAGCGCGCCGGCCGGCTGCTGCAGGCCGAACGAGTCGGCGAGTTCCTTCGACACCTCCTGTATGACCACGCCGATGCGGCCGCGGCTGACGCGCCCCGCCGTGCGCAGCTGGTTCTGCACGTCCAGGGCGACGTCGATCGGGATGGCGAACGAGAGGCCCATGAAGCCGCCGGTCCGGCTGTAGATCTGCGAGTTGATGCCGACCACCTCGCCTTGCAGGTTGAAGAGCGGACCGCCGGAGTTCCCCGGGTTGATCGCGACGTCGGTCTGCAGGAACGGCACGAAGTTCTCCTGCGGCAGCGAGCGCCCCTTGGCGCTGACGATCCCGGCGGTCACCGTGTTCTCGAACCCGAACGGCGAGCCGATCGCAAGCACCCATTCGCCGACGCGCAGCCGGTTCGGATCGCCGAAGCGCACCGCCGGCAGGTTGCCCGCCTCGACCTTGATCAGGGCGACGTCGGTGCGGCGGTCGGTGCCGATCACCTTGGCCTTCAGCTCGCGCTTGTCGCTCAGCTTGACCGTGATCTCGTCGGCGGAATCCACGACGTGCGCGTTGGTGAGGATGTAGCCGTCCGCGCTGATGATGAACCCCGAGCCGAGCGACTGGCTCTCGAACTCGCGCGGCCCCTGCGGCCCGCGCGGGATGAAGCGGCGGAAGAACTCGTAGAACGGGTCGTCCTCGTCGAGCTGCGGCGCGCGCGGCTGCCCGGAGCGCTGCCGCTGCTGCGTGGTGCTGATGTTGACGACCGAGGGGCCCTGCTGCTCGACGATCTGGGTGAAGTCGGGAAGTTCGCGGCCCTGCGCGGTGCCGCCGAGGGCGAGTCCGAGCGCGAGCGCGCTGGCGGCGAGGAACGGCTTCATCATGAGGAGTCCCGGGATGGAGAAGACGGACAGATTAGAGAGCCGGCGCGCGCAGCGCAAGATCCGGGGGGCGCCAGACGTGACGCGCGGCTCAGCGCGGCGCGCGGCGCTCGAGCGCGTCGGCGATCCGGCGCACGCCTTCGGCGGGCACCTCCCCGACCGCCGTGACCATGTGCTGGTCGAGCGTCCGGCTGAAGATGTTCACCGCGCCCTGGCGCGATGCGCCGACCCGCGGGGTCTGCCCCTTGGCGGCAAGGGGCTCGATGAACAGGGAGACCGCGGCGAGCCCGTCGGAGACCACGACGTGGGTGAGCTCGTGGCCGCCGCCGAGATCACGCTTGAGCTCGGTCACCGTGCGGAACCCGGCCGGCAGGGAGCGCAGCGCCCAGCCGTGCTCGGCCAAGTTGACCTCGGCCGCGGCCTGGTTCTCGACCCGCCACGCGCCGCCGGTCGGCGTGAAGCGCGACCGCAGCAGCTCCTTGTCGAGCTTGCCGCCGATCTGCAGCTGCGTGAACGAGAAATGCTCGACCATCTCGCCGCGCTCGTTGAACGCCTTCGCGCGCACCAGCAGCCCGGTGTTCGCGTCCGCCCAGAGCTTGCGGCCGTAGCGCAGGTTGTCCTTCGGCTCGAGCACGAGCGCCTGGCAGTCGTAGCCGGCGACGCGCTCGATCCCCACCATGCGGATGCTGTACTGCTCGGCGATCGCGCTCACGTTCTCGATGCGGAAGCGGAACGGCTTCAGATCCGTCTGCCGGTCCACCTTGACCGTGCGCGAGCCGGGGAGATAGCACTTCACCTCCTCGTTGTTGCGGATGATCTCGCGCGGAGTCCCGTCGAGGACCTCGAGCCGCTCCTGCACGCCGTCGGCGTCGACGATGCGGGTCACGCGGGAGGTTTCGACCTGGTCGCCGTGCTGGTAGACGAACACGCCGGTGTAGCTCAGCCGCTCGCTCGCCGTGTAGATGCGCTGCAGCCACTGCAGCGCCTCGGTATCGGACTGCGCGAGGACCGGCCCCGGCGCCAGGGCCGCGAGGCTGGCGGCCAGCGCGACGGCGACTGCAGCGGAACGCATCGCTAGCGCGACCCGACCGGTTCGGAAACCGTGCGCACGTAGGGCGCCACGCCCGACATCGCCGACGACGGCGAGAAGCGCTGATGCGCGAGCAGGTAGTCGTCCATGCCCCGGGCCACCGGTACCGCGGCGACCGGGACGGCCGGTGCGGGCAGCGCCGAGGCAACGGGCGCCGGAGTCTGCGGGACGCCCGCCACCGGCACGCCGTCGCCGGGTTGGAGTTGCGACAGCGTGACCCAGCCCACCAGCGCCACCGCGGCGACGCCGGCCGCGGCCGAGAGGGCGTAGTGCCACGTGCCGCGCCCGGCGCCGCTCCGCCGCGCGGAACGCGGCGCGAGCACCGTCGGTTCCGCGGCCAGGCGCTCGCCCAAGGCCACCGGCAGCGTGTGCGCGGCGGTCCCGCGCAGCGTGTCGCCGATCAGGTGGTAGAGCGCCCAATCCCGGCGCAGGTCCGCATCCTTGCCAAGCCGGTCGAGACAGTCGTCACATGCGGCGCCGTCCAGCTGGCCGTCCATCAGGGCCGAGACTCGTTCCTTCATCGAATCACCACCTTCTATCCTTGCGCGTGTCGATCAGCGGTCGGAGCCGCGCCGCGATCGCCTCGCGCGCCCGGAAGATCCGCGACCTCACCGTCCCGATCGGGCAGTTCATGATGCTCGCGATCTCCTCGTAACTCAGGCCCTCGATCTCGCGCAGCGTGATCGCCGTGCGCAGCTCGTCGGGCAGCTCTTCCATCGTTTCGTTCACCGTGGCGGCGATCTGCTTCGACATCAGCATGCTCTCCGGCGTGTTGATGTCCCGCAGCTGGTCGCCGTCGTCGAATCCCTCCGCCTCCTCCGAGTCGAACTCCGTCGTCGTGGGCGCCCGGCGCCCCATCGCCACCAGGTAATTCTTGGCCGTGTTTATCCCGATCCGGTACAGCCACGTATAGAACGCGCTGTCGCCGCGGAACGAGGGCAGCGCGCGGTAGGCCTTGATGAACGCCTCCTGCGCCACGTCCTCGACCTCGGCCGGGTCCCGGATGAACCGCGACAGCAGCCGCCACAGCTTGCGCTGGTACTTGGCGACGAGCAGGTCGAACGCCTGCTTCTCGCCCCGTTGCGCACGCTCTACGAGCTGCTGGTCGATCTCGCGGTCACGCATCGACCCACCGCGCCCGGTCCCCGGACCGGGCGTCCCGCGGGCTGTGCGTCACCGCCGGTGCTGCACGCGACCTCGCACGTAGTGACATGGTGCGATCCGATTAGTTCAGCTGTTCCAAGGGTTTTTCCGCGCCTTTGGCGGCCGCCGCGCGACTTTCTCCTCGGGCGGGGCGCGGCGCCGGCCGCCAGCGCAACCACGCCCGCAGCCGTCGCCGCGCCTCGGCCTCCGCGGCATCGGGCAGCACCAGCAGCGTCCGGCCCCCTCCCCGCGCATCGTGCAGCGCGACGAAGATCAGCCAGGGCGCCAGAGCCACGCCCGCGACCCGGGCCGCCGGCTGCCGGCGTCCATCCCGGTCGAGCCAGGCGGCGCTGCCGTCGGCATGCAGCTCCAGCGCGAGCACCGACCGGCGCGACCGATGCAGCAGGCGCGCGCCGGCCGCGATCATCGAGATGGCGACGCCCGCGACGCAGAGCGCCGCGGGCAGCGCGGGCAGCGCGACGAGGGCCGATGCCGCAGCGGCCGCGTGCGCAACGGCCGCGAGCGCCGCGCCGGCGGGAGAGGGCTTGAGAAGCACCGGCCGGAGAGCGCTCAAGCCTGCGTGAACAGCAGTGTGCCGTTCGTGCCGCCGAACCCGAACGAGTTGGAGAGCGCGGCCCGGATCTGCATCCGCCGCGCCTCGAGCGGCACGTAGTCCAGGTCGCACGCCGGGTCCGGCGAGACCAGATTGGCGGTGGGCGGCGCGGTCTGATGATGGATCGCGAGGACCGTGAACACGGCCTCGACGCCGCCCGCGGCGCCCAGCATGTGGCCGGTCATCGATTTCGTGGAGCTGATCGCGAGCCGCCTCGCATGGTCGCCGAACAGCCGCTTGACGGCGATCGTCTCGGCGATGTCGCCGAGCTGCGTCGACGTGCCATGCGCGTTGATGTAGTCGATCCGATCGGGCCCGAGGCGGGCGCTGCGCAGCGCCGCCGTCATGCAGCGCGCCGCGCCCTCGCCGTCCTCGGCCGGCTGCGTGATGTGGAAGGCGTCGGCGCTCATCCCGTAGCCGGCGAGCTCCGCATAGATGCGCGCGCCGCGGCGCTTCGCCCGCTCGTATTCCTCGAGGACCACCACGCCCGCGCCCTCGCCGAGCACGAAGCCGTCGCGCTCCTTGTCCCACGGCCGGCTCGCGCCCGGCGGATCGTCATTGCGCGTCGACAGGGCGCGCGCCGCGCAGAAGCCGCCCAGCCCCAGCGGCGAGATCGTGGCCTCGGCTCCGCCGGCCCCCATCACGTCGGCGTCGCCGTACTACATCCGGCGCCCGGCGGCGCCGATGCAGTGCGCGCCCCGCGGGCAAGCGGGGACCCTCGCCAGATTAGGGCCGCGCAGCCCGAGCATGATCGAGAGCTGGCCGGCGATCATGTTGATGATCGAGCCGGGGACGAAGAACGGGGAGATCTTGCGCGGCCCGGCGGCGTTGTACTCGTCCTTGGTCGCCTCGATCAATGGCAGCCCGCCGATGCCCGAGCCGATGTTGGCGCCGATCCGCTCGCGGTCCTCGCGCTCGAGCTCGAGACCGGAGTCGCGCACCGCCTGCAGGCCTGCGGCGACGCCGTAGTGGATGAACGTGTCGAACCGTCGTACTTCCTTCGGCCCCAGGAACTCGGCGGGGTCGAACCCCTTCACTTCGCCGGCGATCCGGCTCGCGAACGCCGACGCGTCGAACTTCGAGATGCGCGTGATGCCGGGCTTGCCGGCGACGATGTTGCCCCAGGCCTCCTCGACCGTGTTGCCGACCGGGCAGACCACCCCGAGGCCGGTGATGACGACGCGGCGGCGCGACAAATGCCTACCCGTGGCGTCGGCGAGGCCTGCGCTCAGGCCTTCTTGGTGTGCGAGACGATGTAGTCGATCGCTTGCTGGACCGTCGTGATCTTCTCGGCCTCCTCGTCCGGGATCTCCGTCTCGAACTCCTCCTCGAGCGCCATCACCAGCTCGACGGTGTCGAGGGAATCCGCGCCGAGATCGTCGACGAACCGGGACTCGTTCTTGATCTCCGATTCGTTGACACCGAGCTGCTCGGCGACGATCTTCTTGACGCGCTGTTCGACGTTTTCCATGGGGACTCCTTCCCTTTCCCTTTATGACCCTGCTCGCAATGCCGGGGGGCTGCTCCGAAACCGCGCAATTCTAGCAGAATCGACCCGCGATCCCCTCGCTTGCGGCCCCGCGCGGCGCTCGGGTCCGGCGAGTTTTGCGGTGCGTGCGGCTGCCCGCCCCGCCGCTCATCCCATGTACAGGCCGCCGTTCACGTGCAGCGTCGCGCCGGTGACGTAGGCCGCGCCCGGCGAAGCGAGATAGACCACCGCCGCCGCGACGTCGTCGGGACGGCCGAGCCGGCCGAGCGGGATCTGCGCGAGCAGCGCGTTGCGCGCGGCCTCGGGCAGCGCCCGGGTCATGTCGGTGTCGATGAAACCCGGCGCGACGCAGTTCACCGTGATGCCACGGCTGCCGATCTCGCGCGCCAGCGCGCGCGTCATGCCGGCGACGCCCGCCTTCGCCGCGGCGTAGTTCGCCTGTCCGGGATTGCCGCTCGCGCCGACCACCGACGTGATGCTGATGATGCGGCCCGCGCGCGCCTTCATCATTCCGCGCAGCACCGCGCGCGACAGCCGGAACACCGACTTGAGATCGGTGTCGATCACCGCGTCCCACTCCGCGTCCTTCATCCGCAGGAGCAGGTTGTCCTGCGTGATCCCGGCGTTGTTGACGAGAATCGACACCGCGCCGTACTCGGCCTCGATCTCGCCGAGCAGCCGCTCGATGCCCGCGGCATCGGTCACGTCGAGCACCGCGCCGCGGCCGCGCGCGCCCGCCTGCGCGAGCGCCTCGCCGAGGGTGCGCGCGCCGGCCTCGCTCGTGGCGGTGCCGACCACGACCGCGCCGGCGGCGCCGAGCGCGCGCGCGATCGCCGCGCCGATGCCGCGCGATGCGCCGGTGACGAGGGCGACCTGGCCGTCCAGCATCTCAGCCTCCCTGCAGAGCGGCGATCGCCTGCTCGATCGCCTCGCGGTCGACGAGCGCCACGCCCTCGACGCCCTCGGCGATGCGCCTGACCAGCGGCGCCAGCACCTTGCCCGGTCCGCATTCGGCGACGAGCCCGATCCCCTGCCCGGCGATCGCGCGGACCGTTTCCGCCCAGCGCACGGGATGATCCGCCTGGCGCACGAGCGCGTCCTTGATCTGCGCCGGATCGGCGTAGCTCCGCACGTCGACGTTGTGGAGCACCGGGATGCGCGGCGGCGCGACGCGTACGCCGGCGAGGCGCTCCCGCAGCCGGTCCGCCGCCGGCGCGAGCAGCGAGGAGTGGAACGGCGCGCTCACCGGCAGCGCGATCGCGCGCTTCGCGCCGCGCGCCTTCGCCGCCGCGATCGCCCGCTGCACGGCCTCGGCGTGCCCCGCGATCACGGTCTGCCCGGGCGCGTTGAAGTTTACCGGCTCGACCACCTGGCCCTGTGCCGCCTCGGCGCACGCAGCGCCGACCGCCTCGTCGTCGAGGCCGAGCACCGCGGCCATCGCGCCGACGCCCTGGGGCACCGCCTCCTGCATCGCCTGCGCGCGGAAGCGCACCAGCGGCAGCGCGTCGGCGAAGTCGATCGCGCCGGCGACCACGAGCGCGGTGTACTCGCCGAGGCTGTGCCCGGCCACGACCGCGGGCTCGGGCCCGCCGAGCGCGCGCCACACCCGGTAGACGGCGAATCCGGTCGTGAGCATGACCGGCTGCGTGTTGACCGTGCGGCTCAGCTCCTCGGCCGGCCCCTCGTCGATCAGGCGTCCGATGTCCTGTCCGAGCGCCGCCGACGCCCGCGCGAGCACGTCGCGCACCTCCGGCAGGTCGCCGTAGCCTTGCAGCATGCCCACCGACTGCGAGCCCTGCCCGGGGAATACCATCGCGAACTTCTTCATCGGCGTCTCACATCTCCACCAGCGTCGCGCCCCACGTGAAACCGCCCCCGACGCCCTGCAGCATCACGCGGTGGCCGGCGCGGATGCGTCCGTCGCGTAGCGCGACGTCCAGCGCGAGCGGCACCGATGCCGCCGAGGTGTTGGCGTGCCGGTCTACCGTCGCGACGAGCCGCTCGCGCGGCACCCCGAGCCGCTTCGCGGTCGCCTCCAGGATCCGGATGTTGGCCTGATGCGGGATGAGCCAGTCGATGTCGCCGAGCGCGAGCCCGCACTTCGCGACCGTCTCGCGCGCCACC
Source organism: Burkholderiales bacterium (assembly GCA_023383795.1). Lineage (GTDB taxonomy): Bacteria > Pseudomonadota > Gammaproteobacteria > Burkholderiales > SG8-39 > JAABRB01. Next base: position 98,983 of record JAHDYJ010000003.1, read on the forward strand.
TCGTCCAGCACCCGCACCGCGAACTTGAACACCGCCGGACCGTCCATGCGCACGTAGGGCGAGCCGATCACCTTGCCGCCGCAGACGTTGCCCGGCGCGGTCAGGATGCCGGCGTGGCTGCCGTCGGCGTGCAGGACCGATGCCAGGATGCCGGGCCGCTCGTCCGCGCGCAGCACCACGGCGCCGGCGCCGTCGCCGAACAGCACGCACGTGCCGCGATCGTTCCAGTCGAGGATGCGCGAGAAGACCTCCGCGCCGACCACCAGCGCGGTGCGCGCCTGGCCGGTCCGCACGAAGCTGTCGGCGACGGCGAGCCCGTAGACGAACCCGCTGCACACCGCCTGCACGTCGAAGGCCGCGCAGCCCTTGACGCCGAGCTTCGCCTGCAGGAGGCAGGCGGTGCTGGGAAACACGAAATCGGGCGTCGACGTCGCCACCACGATCAGATCGATCTCGCCCGCGCCGATGCCGGCCGCGGCCAGCGCGCCGCGGCTCGCCTCCAGGGCGAGGTCGCTCGAGGTCTGGTCCGGCTCGGCGATGTGACGCTGGCGGATGCCGGTGCGCGTCACGATCCACTCGTCGGACGTGTCGATGCGCCGCGCGAGGTCGTCGTTCGTGACGATGCGCCGGGGAAGATAGCTGCCCGTCCCGACGATGCGGGCGAAGGTCACCGCGCCGCCCCCGCGCTGATCGGCCGGCGCGTCACGCGGCCGCCGCCTTGCCGCCGACGTCGTCGGCGGCCGGTAGCGCCTCGCCCGGTGCCGGCGGCGCGAACCGCGCGGCGATGCGCGCGAGCGCTTCGTGCCGCACCTCCGAAGCCGCGCGCTCGAGCGCGCGGCGGAAGGCGTAGCGGTCCGCCGAGCCGTGGCTCTTGACGACGATGCCGCGCAGGCCGAGCAGCGTCGCGCCGTTGTAGCTCCGCGGATCGACCCGCCTGCGGAACCGCGCGATCACCGGCCAGGCCACCAGGGCCGCGAGCCGCGTGAAGACGTTGCGCGTGAACTCCTCGCGCAGGAACCGCGCCAGCATCTGCGCCAGCCCCTCGGAGGTCTTCAGCGCGACGTTGCCGACGAAGCCGTCGCACACCACGACGTCGGCGGCGCCCTTGTAGACCCCGTCGCCCTCGACGTTGCCGACGAAGTTGAGCCCGCTCGCGCGCAGCAGCTCGCCCGCCTCCTTGACGACCTCGTTCCCCTTGATCGCCTCGGCGCCGATGTTCAACAGGCCCACCGTCGGGCGCTCCTTATCCTCGACCGCCGCGACGAGCGCCGCGCCCATCAGCGCGAACTGCAGCAGGTGCTGCGGCGTGCAGTCGACGTTCGCGCCCAGGTCGAGCACGTAGGTGCTGCCCTTCATCGTCGGCAGCACCGACACGATCGCCGGCCGGTCGATGCCGGCCTGCGTCTTCAGCACGAAGCGCGAGATCGCCATCAGGGCGCCGGTGTTGCCCGCGCTCACGCACGCGTGCGCGGCGCCGTCCTTGACCAGGTCGACCGCGACGCGTATCGACGAGTCCTTCTTGTTGCGCAGCGCCTGGGCAGGCGGCTCGTCCATCTCGATGACCTCGCCCGCGTGGTGCACGCGGCAGCGTGCGCGCAGGGCCGGGCTCGCCTTGCGGCGCTTGAGCTGCGCCTCGATGACGTCGGCGAGGCCGACCAGGACGACCGCCGTATCGGGCACGGCCGCGAGGAAGTCGAGCGCGGCGGCGACGGTGACCCGGGGACCGTGGTCACCGCCCATGCAGTCCACCGCCAGCGTGATGGCTTCGTTCACGGATGCTCGCCGTGCGGCCGCCGGAAGCGCGCGCCGCGGCGCACCCCGGGCCTCGCGACGGCGGACGCCGGACCGCGCGCGCTGCGCGGGGCCGCCTACTCGTCCTTGCTCGGGACGACGCGCTTGCCGCGGTAGAAACCGCTCGGGCTTACGTGGTGGCGCAGATGCACTTCGCCGGTGGAGGGCTCGACCGCGAGGGCGGGCCTGCCGAGCGCATCGTGCGAGCGGCGCATGTTGCGCCGCGAGGGGGACTTCTTGTTCTGCTGCACAGCCATTTGCGGGGCTCCTCGCTAGTCTTCAGTCGTCACGTCGGGCGCGGCGCTCAGCGCTTCGCCCGGTCCGAGAACATGCCGGCCAGTCCCGCGAACGGCGACGGCCGCGCCGCACGACCGCGGTGCGCGGCCGCATTGCACCGGGCGTGCATCGGCACCATCGGGAGCGCGAGGATCACCTCGTCCTCGACCAGCTCCGCGATCGGCATCGAGCGCGTCGCGAGCACGCGGTCGACGTCGTCGTCGGCCGCATCGATCGCCTCCTGCGACGTTGCGAGCTCGAGCTCGGTGCAGACATCGACCGGCAAGCGCAGCGCCTCGAGGCACCGCTGGCACGTCAGCTCCAGCGCACCGGCCGCTTCCACCAGCAGCATCGGCTTGCCCTGCGCGCTCGTCCCGCCGCGCAGCGTGTAGCGCAGCTCGGCCGACCGGCATCCAAGCGCCTTCAGGCGTGGAAGCCGTGCCGGATCCAGGACGCCGGACCGTGTGGCACTGGCACGGGCGAACTCCAGCCCGTCTATTGCTCCGCCTTCCGACATAGGGCCGGCATGATATGATTTTCGTGTCACTCTGTCAAAAGAATCATAGATGTAGCGTTGTTCAGGGGCGCGCCGCCCGGCGCGCGGCCCGCGGCGCGCTCGACCGGATGCCCCCGCCTCGCCTCGTGCTCGCCTCCACCTCGCGCTACCGCCGCGCGCTCCTCGAGCGCCTGCGCGTGCCCTTCGAAGTGGCGCGCCCCGAGGTGGACGAGACGCCCCGGCCGGGCGAGCCGCCCGCCGGGCTCGCGCTGCGCCTCGCGATCGCGAAGGCACGCGCGGTCGCCCCGGCGTACCCGGACGCGCTCGTCATCGGCTCGGACCAGGTCGCTGCGCTCGACGGCGAGGCGCTCTCGAAGCCGGAAACGCACGAGCGCGCGGTGCGGCAGCTGCGTCGGATGCGCGGCCGCCGGGTCGAGTTCATCACCGCGCTCGCGGTGCACCGAGCGGCGACCGGCCACACCGCGTCCCGGGTCGTGCCGTACGCGGTGGAGTTCCGCGACTACACCGACGAGCAGATCGAGCGCTACCTGCGCGCGGAGGAGCCCTACGACTGCGCCGGCAGCGCGAAAGCCGAGGGCCTCGGCATCGCGCTCATCAGGCGCCTGGAGGGCGAGGACCCCAACGCGCTCGTCGGTCTGCCGCTGATCGCGCTCGTCGATCTGCTCGCCGAGCAAGGGTATTCCCTGCCCTAGCGAGGGCCCGGCACCTCCGTGTCCGACACCACGCGCGCGGCCGAGTTCAGCGCCCTCTACCTGCTCCCGGCCCCGCTCGGGCCGGGGATACCCGGCGACGTGCTGCCGGCCGGCGTCCTCGCGCGCGTGCGCGCGCTGCGCTACTTCATCGCCGAGCGGCCGCGCAGCGCGCGCGCCTTCCTCAAGGCGATCGACTTCCCCTGCCCGCTCGCCGAGGTGCGCATCGCCACGCTCGACGAGCACACGCCCGACGCGGCGCTCCCCGCGCTGCTCGCGCCGCTGGAGCGCGCGCCCGGCGCGCTTCTTTCGGAGGCCGGCGCGCCGGCCGTCGCCGATCCGGGCGCGGCGCTCGTGCAGCTCGCGCACGCGCGCGGGATCCGCGTCGTGCCGCTCGTCGGGCCCTCCGCGATCCTGCTCGCGCTGATGGCGGCCGGGCTCGACGGGCAGCGCTTCGCGTTCCACGGCTACCTCCCGGTCGAGGCGCACGCGCTCGCGCGGCGCGCGCGCGAGCTCGAGGCCGAGTCGCGCCGGCTCCGTCAGACGCAGGTCTTCATCGA
>JAHDYJ010000142.1 GCA_023383795.1 Burkholderiales bacterium
TGGTTCGGCCATGACGGCAATCGCGGCGAGGCGGTGCTGTGGGGCGAGGCGCTGGACGCGGAGCTTGCGCATCTCTCCGGGCATCAGGGGCACGGGTCGGTGGCGCATCCGCACGGCATCCTGGTCACCTGGGCGGTGATCATGCAGGGCGGGGTGCAGGTGAATGCGCTGGGCGAACGGTTCAGCGACGAGTCGGAGGGGTATTCCGAGCAGGCCGCGCGCGTGCTGGCGCAGCCTGGCGGGATCGCGTGGGACGTGTTCGACGAGCGGATCGCGGCGATCGCGCGGCAGTTCGAGGATTTCCGCGCGGCGGAGGCGGCCGGCGCGGTGCTGCGCGCGGAGAGCGTGGCGGCGCTGGCGGCGGCGATGAAGGTGCCGGCGGCGGCGCTCGCGGCGTCGCTCGCGGAGCGGGGGGCGCCCGACCGGTTCGGGCGCGACTGGACGGGGGTGGCGCCGCTTGCGCCGCCCTATTGCGCGGTGCGGGTGACGGGGGCGCTGTTCCACACCCAGGGCGGACTTGCGATCCGCGACGATGCGCGGGTGAAGCGCGCGGCGGGCGGGGTGTTCCCGAACCTGTTCGCCGCCGGCGGTGCGGCGGCGGGGCTCTCGGGTTCGCGTGCGGCCGGGTATCTCTCCGGCAACGGTCTGCTGACCGCGGTGGCCCTGGGCGCGATCGCCGGTCGCGAGTCGGCGCGTCTCAGCCGCGCTGTCTAGAGCCGTTTCCGACCTGTCGGAAACGGCTCCTGGGCTTCTTCGCGCGCATCTTCACCCGATCAGGTGATTCCACCTGATCGGGATCTGCGCTAGCGGGTTCCAAGGGCCAATGGCCCTTGGCGGGGGGTGCGGGGGGCGGCGCCCCCCGCCGGTACTCCGTGCGTGCATCGCCGCCCGTGGCTGATGCGACCAGCGCGTGATCCGGTGCGAGCGCGCAGGCGGGATCGGTGCGCCCGGCATCGCCGGTGAGCGCGAATGCCTGGCATCTGCACCCGCCGAAGTCGAGCGTGCGCCGGTCGCAGCTCCGGCACGGTTCCGGCATCCAGTGCTCGCCGCGATAGGCGTTGAAGCCGGGGTTGTCGCGCCAGATCGCGTCCAGCGGATGCTCGCGCACGTTCCACCAGTCGAGCGGCAGGATGTGCGCGGCGTGGCACGGCAGCGCGGTCCCGTTCGGCCCGACGACGATGAAGCGCCGCGCCCAGCCGTCCATGCAGGCTTTCGGTCTGCCGGTGAAGTAGTCGGGCAGGACGAACAGCACCTCCATGCGGCCCTTCAGCCGTGTGCGCGCCGCGGCGGCCTCGGCGCGGGCGCGTTCGATCTGTTCGCGTTCGGGCAGCAGCGAGCCGCGGTTGACGAGCGCCCAGCCGAGATACTGGGTGTTGGCGAGTTCCAGCCGTTCCGCGCCCCAGGCTTCGGCGAGGGCGACGATCTCCGGCACGTGGTCGAGGTTGGCGCGGTGCAGCACGACGTTCAGCGTCAGCGGCAGGCCGAGTTCGCGCACCCAGGCAGCGACGTCGCGCTTGTGCGCGAAGCTTTGCGTACCGGCGATGCGGTCGGAGCGGGTCTTTTCGGCGTCCTGCACGGAGAGCTGCACGGCATCGAGGCCGGCGTCGCGCAGCGCGGCGAGGCGGTCGCGCGTCAGCGGCATGCCGGTGGTGATGAGCGTCTGGTAGAGGTCGAGGGGGCGGCCGTGCGCGTCGATCGCTTCCTGGTCGTCGCGCTGCAGGGGTTCGCCGCCGGTGAGCGTCACCTGCATCACGCCGAGCGCCTCGGCTTCCGTGAGCACGCGGGTCCAGTCGGCGGTCGCGAGCGCGTCGTGGCGCTGCGCCCAGTCGAGCGGGTTGGAGCAGTAGCCGCAGCGGAGCGCGCAGCGGTAGGTGAGCTCGGCGACGAGGGTGTAGGGGCGCGGCGCGGTCATGGCGCGACCTTGACGAGGGCGCGCTCGGCGAGCGCGGAGAGGAGCGCGATCGCCTCGGTCTCGATCCGTTCCGCCGGCGCGTCGTGCGCGGCGGCGAGCGCGGCGGCGATCTCGCGCACGGTGCGGCTGCCGTCGAGCGCGCGCAGGATGGCGGCGGCGGAGGCGTTCAGCTCCAGCCCGCGTTCGGGCGCGAGCAGCATGGTCCTGCCGGTGATGCGGTCCTCGCGCAGCCGCACCTTGGAGGCGAGCGCGACGACGCTCTCGGGCGCGATCATGGCGGCGCCTCGGCAAACGTCGGCGGGGCCATGCGCGGTTCGGCGAAGTGGGCGAGCCAGACGCAGTCGAGCAGGTGCCAGAGGATCTGCGTCTTGGTGATCAGCGCCTCCACGCATTTCCTCTGCAGCGCGTAGGTGGTGGCGTGCGTCGTCACATACTCGATCGCCTCCTCGCTGTCGCGGCGGGCGCGCGGCACGCGCGAGCGGAAATAGGCGAGCATGTCGGGGCTGACCCAGGGGTAGTGCCGCTCCCAGGCGGCGATACGGCGACTCATCAAGTCGGGGGCGAAGAACTCGGTGAGCGAGGAGGCGACCGCCTCGACGAGCGAACGCTCGCGCACGAGCTGCACGTACGCATCGCAGGCGAAGCGCACGCCCGGCAGGACATCGACGCAGGAGGCGACACGGTCGCGGTCGAGGCCGACGCCCTCGGCGAGACGCAGCCAGAGTGCGAGCCCGCCCTCGCCGTCCGTCTCGCCGATGTGGTCGTGGATGCGGCGCACCCATTGGCGCGAGAACGCGGCGTCCTCGCTGCGGCTGACGATGATCGCGTCCTTCACCGGGATGCGCGTCTGGTAATAGAAGCGGTTCAGCACCCAGGCCTGGAGCTGCTCCTTGGTGAGCGTGCCCTCGTGCATCCGGACGTGCACGGGATGATGGTCGTGGTAGCGGCGGGCACCCTCGCGGCGCAGCCGGTCGATGAAGGCGTCCTTCGGCAGCGGCGGGCGCGACAGTTCCGTCACAGGGCAATCTCCATCCCGTCCTCCGCGACCGTCCAACCGGCCGCCTCCACCTCGGCCCGCTCCGCGCTGTCCTCGCGCAGGATCGGGTTGGTGTTGTTGATGTGCACGAACAGCTTGCGCGTCACGGCGAGATCCGCAAGCAGGGCGAGCGAGCCGTCTGGTCCGCCGATCGGGAGATGCGCCATCTCGGCGGCGCGCTTGTCCATCAGCCTCGGCCGCGCGAGCTCGTCCTCGGACCAGAACGTGCCGTCGAAGATGAGCGCGTCCGCCCCGGCGATCGCCGCGCGCATCGCGGGCGTGATGCCGCCGGCGCCGGGGAAGGCGGCGAGGCGGCGCCCCGTGCGGTCGCGCACGATCAGCCCGATCGCCTGGTCCTCGCTCGGGGCCACGCGACCCTCGAGATGCACCGGCGGCTTGCCCGGCACCGGCACGGGCGTGGCGAACAGCGACGCACGCGCGGGGTCCGGGTCGTCGAGCGGCGCCTCCAGCCCCGGAACGAGCCGGCGCCAGGTCGTCTGTCCCGGGAAGCGCTCGAGCGTGCGGTAGAGCACGTTGCCGTCCACGAATCCCTGCCGCACCGTTCCGGTGGCGAGCACGGTGATCGCGTGGTTCTCGCGCAAGGAGAGCAGGCCGAGCGTGTGGTCGAGATCGCCGCAGGTGAGCGCGATCGCGGCGATCGGCGAATGGCGCGCCGCACGCGGCCAGAGCGCGGGGAAGGCCTCGATCTGGGCGCGGATCTCGGGACCGCAGTTCAGCAGCACCCAGCGGTCGGCGTCGCCCGAGAGCGCGATCGTCACCTGGCTGCGCGGCTTCGCACGGATCGCGCCGCGGCGCAGCCCGTCGCAGTTCGGGCAGCCGCAGTTCCACTGCGGGAAGCCGCCGCCGGCGCCGGCGCCCAGGATGCGGATCAGCATGCGCGAAGACGGCCGCCGCAGGAGGCCCCGCGGCGGCCGACGGGGTCACTCGGCGCGGTCGCCCTCGCCGAAATCGCCCTGGTAGCTCGAGATCTCGGCGTCCATCTTGATCTCGACGAACGCCGGGGTTTCCCAGGTCATTCGCACTCTCCCGTTTCCGGTTGTGCCGCGGGCCGAGGGCCCGCCGGGCGGTTGTCTCCGCCCGCCCAATATGAGCGCCGCCGCGCGCCGGTTGCAATGGCCGGAACGATCACCCCAGCGTCAGCCCGGCATCCACCACCAGGGTCTGGCCGGTGATCGGGGCGGGGGTGGTGGCGAGGAAGACGATCGCCTCGGCGATGTCCTCGGCCGTGCACTGGCGCTTGAGCAGCGCGCGCTCGGCGGCGGCCTGCTTGCGCTCCTCCGGCCAGTCGGCCTGCCACGGGGTGGCGACCGAGCCGGGCGCGACGGCGTTGACGCGGCACTCGGGGGCGAGCGCGCGGGCGAGGTTCTTCGTCATGTCGATCAGCGCGGCCTTGGAGGCGCCGTAGGCGAGCGAGGAGCCGACATGGCCCAGGCCGGCGATCGAGGCGGTGTTGACCACCGTGCCGCGGCTCGCGCGCAGGGCGGCGGCGGCGGCGCGCGTGCAGCGGAACGGGCCGATCAGGTTGGTGTGCAGGATCTTCGCCCAGAACGTTTCCGTCATGGCGTCGAGGTCGCGCGGGGGAATGGGCGCGCGGGTGTTCGGCGTGCCGGCGTTGTTGACCAGGATGTCGAGCCGGCCGAGCTGGTCGATCGCGCGCGTGACCATGGCCTCGGCCTCGCCCGGCACGGAGACGTCGCCGGGCGCGGTGCCGACCCGGAATCCCTCGGCGAGCAGGCGCGCCGCCTCGCGCGGCCCCGCCGGGTCGTCCGGCAGGTGGTTGATCAGCACGAAGCAGCCGCGGCGTGCGAGCTTCTCGACGGTCGCCAGCCCGATGCCCGAGGCGCCGCCGGTGACCAGCGCGGTCATGTTGTCGAACTCGAGCGTCATCGGATCATGCTCCCGATCTCCTTCAGCGCGCGCTTGAGCGCGATCAGCCGGCGGTCGCGCTCCTCGAACAGCGCGGCCGGATCCGCGCTGCCGTAGTCGTAGAAGCCGCGGCCCGCCATCACGCCGGTGGCGCCGGCGGCGATCAGCCGGTCGAGCGCCTCGCTGCGGCGGATCGGCGGCGGGGGCGGCACCATGCGCGCGGCGAGCGCCTTCTGCACCAGGGCGAGGCCGGTGAAGTCGGCCTTCATGAAGTGGCCGAGCAGCGGCAGGCGGAGCGAGAGCCCGTGCACGATCGCGGCGTCGATCTCGGCGGCGTCCGCGACACCGTGATCCAGCAGCGTGTAGAGCTCCATCGCGATCACCGCCTGGATGCGGTTGGCGATATAGCCGGGCACGAACCTGCGCAGCACGATCGGATGCTTGCCCATGCCGGCGTAGAGGTCGCGCAGGCGCTGCGGCACCTCGGGATCGCAGCGCGGTCCCGCCACCACATCGACCAGATCGACGAGATAGGGCGGCGTGTACCAGTGCGCGATCGCCGCGCGGTGCCGGCGGCTCTCCGGCATCAGCGGGAACGGGTCGAGATAGGAGGTATTGGAGGCGAGGATCGCGTCGCGCGGCGCGTGCGGATCGAGGGCGGCATAGAGCGCGCGCTTGGCCTCGGCGTCCTCGGTGATCGCCTCGACGATCAGCTCGGCATTGGCGACGGTCTCGGCAAGCGACGTGTGCGTGGTGACGACCGAGGCGAGCCAGGCCGGGTCGCGGTCCGTTTCGCCGGCGTCGCGCAGCGTGGCGAGCGCCTGCGCCATCAGCGCGGGCGCGGCCTCGAGCGTCGGCCCGTGCGTGTCGGTGAGGCGCACGCGGCAGCCGCCGAGCGCATGCACGAGCGCGAGCGCATGGCCCATCACGCCGGCGCCGAGGATCGCGACCTGCATCATCGTTCCTCCTCCGGGATCCAGGGTTCGGGCGCGCGCGTCTCGATGTCGGTGGCGACATCGACGACGACGGGGCCGGGATGGGCGAGCGCCGCGGCGAGCGCGGGCGCGATCGCGGCGGGGTCCTCGACGCGGATGCCGCGCACGCCGAACGCCTCGGCGACGGCCGCGAAATCGGTCGGGCCGAAGCGGATGATCTCCTCGGCATTGCCCGGCCGGTTGCCTTGCAGGCGGCGGATGTTCGGCAGGCCCTGGCCGAAGCCCGAGTTGTTGTTGATCACGAGCACCAATGGGAGGCCCAGGCGACGCGCGGTCTCGAGCTCGGGCAGGTGATAGTAGATCGCGCCGTCGCCCGAGAAGCACAGCACCGGGCGGTCGGGGCAGGCGCACTTGGCACCGATCGCGGCCGGGAACGACCAGCCGAGCGAGCCGGCCGCGCGCAGATAGGTCTGCGGCGGCGCGAGCTCGACGCAGGTCGCGGTCCAGATGCCCGAGTAGCCGGTGTCGGCGACCAGGATCGCGTCCCTCGGCAGCGCCGCGGTGATCTCGGCGCACAGCCGGTCGGGGCGGATCGGCATCGCATCGGACGCGAAATGCGGCGCCATCGCGGTGCGCCAGGCGGCCACACGCTCCGCGGCCCAGCGTGCGATGGCATCATCGCGCGGCGTGCCGGCGAGCAGCTCCGCGAGCGCCTCGAGCGCCGCGCGCGGATCGGCCGGCAGCGGCAGCGTGTTCGGGTAGTTGCGACCGATCTCGGCCGGATCGGCATCGATCTGCACGATGCGCGTGCCGGGCGCGGGCACGCGCCAGTCGAGCGTCGGCTGGTCGCCGAGATGGCTGCCCACCACCAGCACGCAGTCGGCCGCGTGCACGATCCCGTTCGCCGGCGGCGCGCCGTAGCTGCCGACCGTGCCGATCGAGAGGGGATCGCGCGTGTCGATCAGCCCGCGCGCGCCGAGGCTGGTCGCGACCGGCGCGGCGAGCAGACGCGCGAGCGCGAGCAGCGCCTCGCCCGCACCCGAGAGCGTCGCCCCGGCGCCGGCGACGATCGCCACGCGCCTCGACTGCGCGAGCGCGGCCGCCGCGGCGGCGAGATCGGCCGGATCGGGCGGGGCTCGATAGGCCGGCACCACGCCGTGGCGCGGCTCCACGGACGCATCCGCGGCGATCTCCGCCCCCTCGATGCCCTCGGCCTGGAGCCCGAGCAGGTCGAGATGCACGGGACGCGGCGTCGGGCCGGTCGCAGCACGGAAGGCCTGGCGCAGGAGGCGCGGCAGATCCTCGGGCGAATCGACCCGCTCGGAGAACACCGTCACGGGCGCGAACAGCGGCGCGTGCGCGATCTCCTGGTAGGCGTTGCGCGCCTGCGCCGCCTTGCGCCCGGTCATGGCGAGGATCGGCGCGCGGTGCAGATAGGCGTCCTGCAAGCCGGCGGCGAGATTGGCCGCGCCGACGCTCTGCGCGAAACACACGCCCACGCGGCCGGAGGCGCGCGCGTAGCCGTCGGCCATGTACACCGCCGCCTTCTCGCTGTGCGCGAGCACGCGGCGGACGCCCAGCCCCTCCACCTCGATCAGGGTGCGGCGCAGCACCGCATCGACGAAGAACACATGGCTGACGCCGTAGCCGGCGAGCATCTGCGCGATCACGCTCGCGCCGGCTTGTGCTGTCATGGCGTCTCCTTCCCCGCCGGCCTCTGTTCCACAGCGCCGGGCGCGCATCAAGGGCGCGGCGGGTCGGCGCCGGCTCAGCGGTCGTAGGCGACCAGGGCGTCGAAGGGCACGTCCAGCTTCGCCCGCCCGTTCAGGAAGGTGAGCTCGATCAGCGCCGCCGCCCCCGGCACCTCGGCGCCGACCTTGCGCAGGAGCGTGATGCCGGCCGCCATCGTGCCGCCGGTGGCGAGCAGGTCATCGACCACCACCACACGGTCGCCGGGCTTCACCGCGTCCTGCTGCACCTCGATCCGGTCGGTGCCGTATTCGAGCGCGTAGTCGTGCCCGACCGTGGGGCCGGGCAGCTTGCCCTTCTTGCGCAGCATGATGAAGCCGCAGCCGAGCCTGAGCGCGAGCGGGGCGGCGACCAGGAAGCCGCGGCTCTCCACCCCCGCGATCAGGTCCGGCAGGTGGCGGCCGACCAGGCGCGCCATCCGCCGCATCGCCACCTGCCAGGCATCGGCGTTCGCGAGCAGGGTGGAGATGTCGTAGAACAGGATGCCCGGCTTGGGGAAATCCGGAATGCCGCGGATGTGGTCCTTGATGTCCATGCGGTGCCGACCCTTCCCCGCCGCGGCCCGCGCGGCTCTCGTGCTGCGCCGCAACCATAGAGGAGGTGCCGGCGGGCCGGCAACGCGGCCCGGCGCGGCGGCGACGCGGAACCTTCATCTTGCCGTCACCGTCGCGTAACATGGTCCGGCTACACGCCGCGAGGCCACGAAACGGAGAGACGCCCATGCATCGCAGGACCCTTCTCGCCGGCGCCGTCCTTGCGCTGGCGGTCACCGCCGCGCCGGCAAGCGCGCAGCAGCGAACCGAGATCCAGTTCTGGTACGCGCTCGGCGGCGCGCTCGGCGAGATCGTGCAGGAGCAGGTGAAGCGCTTCAACGAGAGCCAGACCCGCTACACCGTCACCGCCACCTACAAGGGCAGCTATGTCGAGACGATGACGGGCGCGATCGCGGCCTGGCGCGCGGGCAACCCGCCGCACATCGTGCAGGTCTTCGAGGTCGGCACCGCCACCATGATGGCCGCCGGCCCGGCCATCAAGCCGGTGCACCAGCTGCTCGCCGAGGCCGGGATCACGCTCGACCCGAAGCAGTATCTCGGCGGCGTGCGCGGCTACTACAGCGACACCGAGGGGCGGCTGGTGTCGATGCCGCACAACTCCTCCTCGGCGGTGATGTGGGTGAACCTCGATGCGCTCGAGAAGGCGGGCGTGCAGGGCGTGCCGCGCACCTGGCGCGAGGTGCGCGCGGCGGCCGAGAAGATCAAGGCGACGGGCGCCGCGCCCTGCGCCGTCACCACCGCCTGGCCGACCTGGGTGATGTTCGAGCAGCAGTCGGCCATCCACAACGTCGCGATGGCGAGCAAGGCGAACGGCTTCGGCGGGCTGGACACGGAGCTCCAGCTCACCCAGCCCTTCTTCATCAAGCACGTGCAGTTCCTGCTCGACCTGCAGAGGGACGGCCTGTTCAAGTATGCCGGCCGCGACTCGGCGGGCGACGCGCTGTTCCCCTCGGGCGAGTGCGCGATCAGCTTCAACTCCTCGGCCGGGCGCGCGCGCATCGAGCGCGAGGCGAAGTTCCGCTGGGCCTCGGTGCCGCTGCCCTACCACGACGACGTGGTGCAGAGCCCCGGCATCGGCGTGATCGGCGGCGCCTCGCTCTGGGTGCTGACCGCGCGCAACCGCACGGCGGAGGAGTATCGCGGCGTCGCCGAGTTCTTCCGCTTCATCAGCCGGCCCGAGCAGGACCAGTGGTGGCACCAGATGACCGGCTACGTGCCGATCACGCTCGCCGGCTACGAGAAGGCGAAGGCCGAGGGCTACTACGAGAAGAACCCGGGCGCGGATGCGGCGATCATCCAGCTCAGCCGCGCGGAGCCGACGCCGAACAGCTCGGGCTTCCGGCTCGGCGGCTTCGTCGAGATCCGCAACATCATCCAGGAGGAGCTCGAGAAGGCGTTCCAGGGCCAGCAGACCGCGCAGCAGGCCATGGAGGCGGCGAACCGGCGCGGCAACGCGGTGCTGCGCGCCTTCGAGCGCGCCAACCGCTCGTGAGAGGCATGGGCTGAGACAGGGCCGGGCCGCTCCCCGTCGGGGAGCGGCCCGCGCCGCGACGAGGCAGCGATGCGCCGGCGAGTGATCTTCAGCGAGAAGGGCCTGCCCTACCTGCTGCTCGCGCCGCAGCTCGCCATCACCTTCGTGTTCTTCTTCTGGCCGGCCGGCCAGGCGATCTGGTTCAGCTTCCTGCGCCAGGACGCGTTCGGCATCCGCACCGTGTTCGTCGGGCTGGAGAACTTCGTCGCGCTGTTCGAGGACCCGCTCTATCTCGGCGCGATCTGGACCACGGTGGTGTTCTCGTTCTGGGTGACGCTGCTGTCGATGGCGGTGGCGCTCGGGCTCGCGGTGGCGGCCGACCGGCACATCCGCGGCGCGACCACCTACAAGACGCTGCTCATCTGGCCCTACGCGATCGCGCCCGCGGTCGCGGCGGTGCTGTGGATCTTCCTCGTCCACCCCGATATCGGCGTGTTCGGGCGGCTCATGAACCGCATCGGCATCGCCTGGGACTACAAGCTGAACGGCGCGCAGGCGATGCTGGTGGTGATCCTCGCCTCGGCCTGGAACCAGATCCCCTACAACTTCCTGTTCTTCCTCGCCGGCTTGCAGTCGATCCCGCGCTCGGTGCTGGAAGCCGCCGCGATCGACGGCGCGGGGCCGCAGCGGCGCTTCTGGACCGTGGTGTTCCCGCTGCTCTCGCCGACCACCTTCTTCCTGCTCGTCGTGAACATCGTCTTCGCCTTCTTCGGCACCTTCGGCGTGATCGACGCGCTGACCAAGGGCGGCCCCGCCAAGGCGACCGAGACGCTGATCTACAAGGCCTATATCGACGGGCGGGTGAACCTCGATCTCGGCTCGTCCTCGGCGCAGTCGGTGGTGCTGATGCTCGCCGTGATCGTGCTCACCGCGATCCAGTTCCGCTTCATCGAGCGCAAGGTGCACTACTGATGCGGGGCCGCGCATGATCCACGGTTCATGATGCACGGTTCATGATGCACGGACCGATCGACACCGCGCGCATCGCCGCGGCCGAGCAGGCGGCTCTCCGTGCCGAGGCCGCGCGGCGGCGCATGGACGCGGTCACGCATGTGATCCTGGTGCTGGCGGTGGCGCTGTTCGCCCTGCCGATCTGGATCGCGCTGATGGGATCGACCCACGACCCCTCCGTCATCGGCCGTGGCGAGGTGCCGCTGCTGCCGGGCGGCCAGGCGATCGAGAACTACCTCACGGCACTCGGCGAGGGATCGGTGCGCACCTCGCGCGTGCCGGTCGGGCGGATGCTGTTCA
>JAHDYJ010000143.1 GCA_023383795.1 Burkholderiales bacterium
AAGGAAGGCCAGAGCGTGCCGGTCGGCGTCGGCCAGCCGACGCTGCGCATCGACGGCCTCACCGTGGGCGGGACGGCGTAGGCGCGCGGGCCGCTAATCTCAAAATGCGAACGCGCTCGCGAAAGAGGGGATCGACGAGGGAAGGGGAGGGTCCCGAGCCTTCCCCCGGGCCCCTTGTTCGTTCAGGGATATACAAGGACAAGGGGCAATCTGCCCCTTGTTCGTACGACCTCAGTCCGGGAAAAGCACGACCGCGATTCTGAGATGGCTTCTAGGCCATCTGCAGCGGGATCTGGTGGCCGTGCCGCTTGATGCGGTTGCGCGCGTCGACGTACACGAGGTCGGGGGCGTAGCGCGCGAGCTCGAGCTCGTTGTAGGCGGCGTACGAGGCGATGATCAGGCAGTCGCCGACCTGGGCCCTGCGCGCCGCGGCGCCGTTCACCGAGATCACGCCCGAGCCGCGCTCGGCGCGGATGGCGTAGGTGGTGAAGCGCTCGCCGTTGGTGACGTTGTAGATCTCGATCTGCTGGTACTCGCGGATGTCGGCCGCCTCCAGCAGATCCTCGTCGATCGCGCACGAGCCCTCGTAGTTGAGCTCGGCGTGGGTGACGGTGGCCCGGTGGATCTTCGACTTCAGCATCGTGCGCTGCATCGCGCGCCTCCTTCACGATGCCGCATCAACGCGGCAGGCTGACCTCGATGTTGTCGATCAACCGCGTGCTCCCGAGCGACGCGGCGCCCAGCACGACCAGCTCGCGGTCGTCGGGGCCGGGGCATTGTAGATCAGCTTGTTTTCGCACTGCAACATAATCGGGGCGCCATTTAGCTTGCGTCAAAGCAGCCACGGCGTCGGCCTCGAGCTTTCTGAAATCCTTTTTTCCGTCAACAAGTTGGGCGCAGACCTCGGCCAGGGTGCGGTGCAGGCGCGGGGCCTCGGCGCGCTCCGCGGCCGCGAGGTAACTGTTGCGGGACGAGAGCGCGAGCCCGTCCGCGGCGCGCACCGTCTCGCCGGCGAGGATCTCGATCGGCAGATTGAGCTGCCGGACCATCGTGCGCACGACCATCAGCTGCTGGTAGTCCTTCTTGCCGAACACCGCGAATTGCGGCTGCGCCATGTTGAAGAGCTTCAGGACGACGGTCGCCACCCCGCGGAAGAAGCCGGGCCGGAACGCGCCCTCGAGCTCGTCGCCGATCGGGGGCGGCGCGACCAGGAACCCCTGCGGCTCCGGGTAGACCTCGCGCTCGAGCGGCGCGAACACGACGTCGACGCCCTCGCGCGCGAGCCCTGCGCAGTCGGCCTCGAACGTGCGCGGATAGGTGTCGAAGTCCTCCGCCGGCCCGAACTGCAGGCGGTTCACGAAGATGCTCGCGACCAGGCAGCGCGCGCGCGGCCGACCCATGCGCATCAGCGCGAGGTGCCCCTCGTGCAGGTTGCCCATCGTCGGCACGAAGGCCACCGGCCGCCGCGGCGCCAGGCAGGCCCGCAGCTCCGCGACCGAGCGCACGATCTCCATCGCCGCCGCTACCCGCCCAGGTTGAAGAACTCGCGTGCCCCGCGCATCGATGCGATGTGCTCCACCAGCAGCTCGAGATCGGCCGGGTTGTCCACGAAGTTCAGCCGCTCGGAGTTGACCACCAGGAGCGGCGCGCCGGTGTAATGGTAGAAGAAGCGCGCGTAGGCGTCCGCCAGCGCCGCGAGATACTCGCGGTTGAGCGGCGCCTCGTAGTCGACCGCGCGCTTGCGCATGCGCTCGTAGAGCGTGTCCACGTCGGCGTGCAGGTAGATCACCAGGTCGGGGGCGGGCGCCTGCGGCTTGAGCGCGGCGTAGATCTGCTCGTAGAGCGAAAGCTCGTCGCCGGACAGGGTCAGGTGCGCGAAGACCCGGTCCTTCTCCAGCAGGAAGTCGGCCACCGTGACGCCGGAGAAGAGCCGGAGCTGCGCGAGCTCGCGCAGCTGCCCGACGCGCTGGAACAGGAAGAAGAGCTGCGTCGGCAGCGCGTGCCGCTCCATGTCCTCGTAGAAGCGCGGCAGGAAGGGGTTCTCGCCGGGACGCTCGAGGAACGGCTCGCCGTCGAGCCGCTCGGCGAGCCTGCGCGCGAGGCTCGTCTTCCCGGCGCCGATCGGGCCGTCGACGGCGATGTAGCGGTACCTGGCGATCGGCATGCGCGCAAGCGGTCGGTGGACGGTTGACAGTGGCCAGTGCGAGGCGAACTGCGGCCGTGGCGGATGATACACAGGCGGGCGGCGGCTCGCGCCGCGCGAGCGTCAACCGCGCGCGATCCGCTCGACGCGCTGATGGCGGACGCCGGCCAGGAGGTCCGCCGCCCTGCCGTGGCCGGGGACGACGGCCGCGGGCGCGATCTCGGCGAGCGGCGCGAGCACGAACGCGCGGCCGTGCATCCGCGGATGCGGGATCCTGAGACCGGGCTCGTCCACGACGCACTCGTCGTAGAGCAGGAGATCGAGGTCGAGCGTGCGGGGCGCGTTCGCGAACGAGCGCACGCGGCCGTGGTCGCGCTCGATCCCGAGGCACGCGCCGAGCAGCTCGCGCGGGGAGAGCGCCGTTTCGAGCGCGGCGACCGCGTTCACGAAATCGGGCTGCGCTGCGTTGCCGACCGGCGCGCTGCGGTAGAGCGACGACGCGCCCACGAGGCGGGTGTGCGGCAGCCGGCCGAGCGCGTCGAGCGCCGCGGAAAGCTGGGCAACCGGATCGCCGAGGTTGGCGCCGAGCCCGATGTACGCCCGCGCCACCTCAGTCCGCCAGCGTCGGCGGCGGGCCCGCGGGCGCGCGCTTCTTCGGCCGCCGGCGCCGGCGCCGGCGCGGCGCCTCGCCCTTCGGCGCCGGCAGCAGCAGGTCGGCCCGCTCCTCGGGCGTGCCTTCCATGAACCGGCGCCACCACTCGGCGAGCTCGCGGTCGGCCTCGCCGCTCTCGGCGCGCAGCACCAGGAAGTCGTAGGCGGCGCGCAGCCGCGGATGCTCGAGCAGCCCGAACGGCCGCTTGCCGGAGCGGTTCTCGAAGCGCGGCTGCAGCGACCAGATCTCCTTCATGGTCGTGGTCAGCCGGCGCGGGATCGCGAGCGCGTCGGTCTGGCGGTCGAGGACGTCGTCCATCGCCTCGTACAGCGCGGGGATGCGCCCCTGGCGCTTCGCCTCGCGCGCCTTCCACTCGGCGAGCACCCGGTGCCACAGCAGGGCGGCGAACAGGAACGCGGGCGACACCGGCCGGTCCTCGCGGATGCGCTGGTCGGTCTGCGCGAGCGCGAGGTTGACGAACTTCGCCCCGAGCGGCTGCTCCAGGATCACGTCGAGCAGCGGCAGCAGGCCGTGATGCAGTCCCTCGGCGCGCAGCCGGTGCAGGCACGCGGCGGCGTGTCCGGAGAAGAGCAGCTTCATCATCTCGTCGAACACGCGCGCCGGCGGGACGTTCCTGATCAGGTCGGCCATCTCCCCGATCGGCGCGCGCGTCTTCGGCGCGATCTGGAAGTCGAGCTTGGCGGCGAGCCGCACCGCGCGCAGCATGCGCACCGGGTCCTCGCGGAAGCGCGCGCGCGGGTCGCCGATGATGCGCAGCGTGCGCCGCTTGAGGTCGCGCACGCCCTGGTGGTAGTCGAGCACGGCCTCGCTCGCCGGGTCGTAGTAGAGCGCGTTGATCGTGAAGTCGCGCCGCGCAGCGTCCTGCTCGCGGTTGCCGTAGATGTTGTCGCGGATCAGGCGGCCGTGCGCGTCGACCAGGCGGCCGCCCTCGCCGGTCGCGTCGTCGGCGATCGCGACGTTCACCGCGCGGAAGGTCGATACCTCGACGATCTCGGCGTTGAACACGGCGTGCACGAGCTTGAAGCGCCGGCCGATCAGGCGCGAGCGCCGGATCAGCTTGTGCACCTGCTCGGGCGTCGCGTCGGTGGCGACGTCGAAGTCCTTCGGCTGCACGCCGAGCATCAGGTCGCGCACCGCGCCGCCGACGACGTAGGCCTGGTGGCCGTGGCCGGCGAGCGCCTCGCACACCTTGCGCGCGCCGTACGAGATGCGGTTGCGGTCGATGCCGTGCTCGGCGGGCGAGAAGACCTCGGGCTCGGAGCGCTTGCCGAGCCGCAGGACGCGCCGGATGAGTCGCTTGATCAATGCGTGCCCGGGAAGTACAGCGGGGCGCCGGCGCCGGCGACGGCCTCGAGGCGGCAGCGGTACAGGGCCTCGAGATTCTCCTGGGTCAACACGTCGTTGGCGGCACCATGGCGGACGGCGCCCGAATCATACATCAGCAGCGCGGCGTCGCAGAAGCGCGCGGCCCAGAACGGCTCGTGCAGCGCCATCGCCACCGCGCGTCCGCTGCGCGCGAGGCCGGCGAGCAGCTGCATCAGCGCGAGCTGGTGCTGCAGGTCGAGGTGCGAGAGCGGCTCGTCGAGCAGCAGATAGTCGGGCGACTGCACGAGAAGCTGCGCGATGCGCGCGCGCTGGCGCTCGCCGCCGGAGAGCGTGCGGTAGGACTGCAGCGCGTGCGTCTCGAGGTCGACCGCGCCGATCGCGCCGTAGGCCTGGACGACGCCCTCGGGGTCGGCGCCGAGCGGCCCCGCGCCGTGCGGCAGCCGGCCGAGCAGCACGTACTCGAGCACGCTGCCCCAGAAATCCTCGACGTCGTGCTGCAGCAGGATGCCGAGCCGCTGCGCGAGTCGGCGCCGCGGATGCCGCGCGAGCGGCGCGCCGTCGAGCAGGATCTCGCCCGCCGCCGGTCGGCCGAGCCCGGCGAGCGCGAGGAGCAGGCTCGACTTGCCCGCTCCGTTGCGCCCGAGGATCGCGCAGCACTGTCCGGGCGCGAGCGCGAGGTCGAGCCCCGCCACCAGCGTTCGCCCGGGCACCGTCAGCGTCACGTCTCGCGCGGCGAGCGTCATCGCGAGCGCGCGAGGAGCAACAGCAGCATGGGCACGCCCACCAGAGCGGTCAGCGCGCCGACCGGGAACTCGAGCGGCGCCGCGGCGGTGCGCGCGAGCGTGTCGGCCACCACGACCAGCGTGCCGCCGGCGAGCGCGGCGAGCGGCAGGAGCGCGCGGTGCGCGCTGAAGCCCGCGAGGCGCAGCAGGTGCGGCACGACGAGCCCGACGAACCCGACGCTGCCGGCGAGCATGACCGCGGCGACCGTGGCGCCGGTCGCCACCAGGAACGCGATCGCCTGCGTGCGCGTGACCGCGACGCCGAGCGAGCGCGCCTTCAGGGGCCCGAGCACGAGCGCGTCGAGGCCGGGCGCGAGCGCGAGCGCGCAGGCGAGCGCGGCGGCGAGCGCCACCCAGCCGGCGAGCGGCTGCTCGGCGCCGGAGAGATCGCCCATCAGCCAGAAGAGCATGCCGTGCACCTGGCCGGCCGGAGCGAGCGTGAGGATCAGGCTGACCGCGGCCCCGGCCCCGGCGGCGATGCCGACGCCGGCGAGCAGCACGCGGTGGATGTTCCAGCCGGTCAAGCGCAGCGCGAAGGCGAAGAGCGCGGCGGCGGCGGCGCATGCGCCGGCGAACGCCGCGCCGTGCACGGCGAGCCCGGAAAGTCCCGCCAGCATCGCGCCGAGCGCGCCGACCGCGGCGCCGCCCGACACGCCGAGGATGTACGGGTCGGCGAGCGGATTGCGCAGCAGCACCTGGAGCAGGGCGCCGGCGAGGGCGAGCAGCGCGCCGACGGCGAACGCCGCGAACGCGCGCGGCGCGCGCAGGCTCCAGACGATCTCGCGCGCGGTCGCCTCGCCGCCGCCGGCGAGCGCCGAGAGCCATTCGCCGGGCGGCAGATCCACGCTGCCGAAGGCGAGCGCGGCGGCGAGCGCCGCGAGCGCCGCCGCGCCGAGCACGAGCCCGGCCGCGAGCGGCCGCCTGCCCGGTCGCGCTGCGGCGACGGCCGCGGTCGGCGAGCGCTCGGCCGAGGCGCTCAATGGATCTCCAGGATCGGCCAGCCGCGCTCGGTCGCGACGCGCCGCAACCGGTCGTCCGGGTCGACCGCGACCGGGCGGCTCACGCGCTCGAGAAGCGGCAGGTCGTTGGCCGAGTCGCTGTAGAACCACGACTCGGCGAACGAGTCGAGGCCCAGCCCGTCGCGCGCGAGCCACTCGCGCACCCGCTCGACCTTGCCCGCCTGGAAGCAGGGCGTGCCGGCGACGCCGCCGGTGAAGCGGCCGTCCTTCACCTCGGGCTCGGTGGCGATGAGGTGCGGCACGCCGAAGGCGCGCGCGATCGGGCCGGTGATGAAGGAGTTGGTCGCGGTGACGATCGCGCACAGGCTGCCGGCGCCGAGATGGCGCTCGACGAGCGCGCGCGCGGCGGCGCCGATCATCGGCATGATCTTCTCGGCCATGAACTGCGCGTGCCAGCGGTCGAGCTGCGCGCGGTCGTGCGCGGCGAGCGGCGCGAGCTGGAACGCGAGGAACTGGCGGATGTCGAGCGTGCCGGCCTTGTACTGCCGGAAGAACTCGTCGTTCCTCGACTCGTAATGCCCGCGGTCGAGCACGCCCTGCTCGATCAGGAATTCGGCCCACGCGTAGTCGCTGTCGCCGGCGAGCAGCGTGTTGTCGAGGTCGAAGAGGACGAGGTCCATCTTCTACGGCGCCCTTCCCCTCCTCACAGAGGAGGGGACCGGCGCGCCTGCAGTCGTCGCGCGCATCGTTCCTCGCGCTCGAGATCGGCGAGCGCCTCGCGCACCAGGGGCAGGGTCACCGCGCGCTTCTGCTCGAGCGAGTAGCGGTCGAGCGCGTCGAGCACCGCGATCTGCGTGGCCATGTCGCGGCGCAGGTGCGTGAGGAGGTAGGGCAGGACGCCCTCGCCGAGGCGCAGCCCGAGCGCCGCGGCGCGCGCGGCGAGCGCGGCCGTCTTCTCGTCGTCCGACAGCGCGTGGAGCTGGAACACGAGCCCGGCGCCGAGGCGCGTGCGCAGGTCCTCGCGCAGCGCGAGGCCGGCCGGCGACGAGGCGCCTGCGGCGATCAGCGCGCCGGCGGCGCGCAGCTCGTTGACGAGGTCGAAGAGGCGGATCTGGTCCTGCGCGCCGAGGCGGTCGATGTCGTCGGCGGCGACGAAACGCGCGGCGTGCGCAGCGCCCCAGTCGGGCGCCGGTGCGGCGAGCCACGCGCAACGCGCGCCGCGCTCGCGCGCGGCGTCGAGCGCGGCGCGCAGCAGGTGCGTGCGGCCGCTGCCCGCGGCGCCCCACAGGTACACCTGGCCGTCGAGCCCGTCGACGAGCGTGCGCACTGCGGCGAGCGCCGCCTGGTTGCGGCCGGGCACGAAGTTCCCGAGCGTGGGCGCGGGGCGTTCGCCGAGCGCGAGCGCGAGCTGCCTCATCGGCGAGCGCGGGAGGCTGCGCGAAAGGCGGCGGCGAGCGGCGCGTGCATGTTCCTGTAGAATCGCGGCACGACGCGCTACTGTAGCGGCAAGCGCCGCCTTGCTTCAACCCGGCCGCCTCGATCCGGCCCCGACTCGACGCCTCGCGCATCTTGGCTTCCCAGGGCGAACCCCTCTCCTACCGCGACGCGGGCGTCGACATCGACGCCGGCGATGCGCTGGTCGAGGCGATCAAGCCGTTCGCGCGCCGGACGCTGCGCCCGGAGGTCGTGGCCGGCATCGGCGGGTTCGGCGCGCTCTTCGCGCTCGCCGGCAGCTATCGCGAGCCGGTGCTCGTCGCCGGCACCGACGGCGTCGGCACCAAGCTCAAGCTCGCGTTCGCGCTCGGGCGCCACGACACGGTCGGCATCGACCTCGTCGCGATGAGCGTGAACGACATCCTGGTCCAGGGCGCCGAGCCGCTCTTCTTCCTCGACTACTTCGCCTGCGGCAAGCTCGACGTCGCGGTGGCGACCGAGGTGGTCAAGGGCATCGCGCGCGGGTGCGAGCTCGCCGGCTGCGCGCTGATCGGCGGCGAGACCGCCGAGATGCCCGGCATGTACCCGCCCGGCGAGTACGACCTCGCGGGATTCGCGGTCGGCGTGGTGGAGAAGGCGTCGATCATCGACGGCAGCACGATCGCGCCGGGCGACGCGGTGCTCGGGCTCGCCTCGAGCGGCGCGCACTCGAACGGCTACTCGCTCGTGCGGCGGATCGTCGAGCGCGCGCGGCCCGACCTCGGCGGCGACTTCCACGGCCGGCCGCTCGGCGAGGTCCTGCTCGAGCCGACGCGCATCTACGTGAAGCCGCTGCTCGCGCTCATGCGCGCGCTGCCGGTGAAGGGTCTCGCGCACATCACCGGCGGCGGCCTGCTGGAGAACGTGCCGCGGGTCCTGCCCGCGGGGCTGCGGGCGAGGCTGGCGAAGGGCGCCTGGCCGCGGCCGCCGCTCTTCGACTGGCTGCAGGCCGAGGGCAACGTCGCCGAGGCGGAGATGCACCGCGTGTTCAACTGCGGCGTCGGCATGGTCGTCGTGGTCGCAGAGCGCGATGCGCAGCGCGCGCTGGAATCGCTCGCCGCCGCGGGCGAGGCCCCCTACCGCATCGGCGTCATCGAGCCCTGCGACGCGGGGATGCCGCAGACCGTGATCGAATAGGATGGATCCGGGCCGGCGCGAGCGCCGGTCGCACGCGCGTCGGCCGGCGCGGGCCGGTGGCGTCAACGCGTGCCGGCGCGCGCCTTGTCGAGGCGCGCCTGCGCCTCGGCGACCGCGGCCTCGTTCGCGCGCTGGCGCGCGAAGTAATCGTCGGTGAGCCGCGACTTGCCGCTGACCGTGCCGAGGCGCTCGCCCGGGAGCGGCTCGCGGCCGCGCTCGAGCGCCTCCTTGGCCTTCTGCAAGGCGGTCTCGGCCGCTTGCACCTCGTTGCGGGCCTGACTCCGCTGCTCGATCCGCTGCTCCACGGCCTTGTCGGTCTTCTCGCCCTGCTTCTGCGCCGCCGCCCGCGCCGCCTCGGCCGCCTTGGGGTCGGGCGGCGGCGGCGGGGCGATCTCGTCCACGAGCCGCGCGCCGGGCACCGGCGTGTCCGAGTAGATGATCCTGCCGTCGGGCGTGCGGTACTTCTGCACCTTCTGGGCGAGTGCGGACCCGGCGCCGAGCGCGCAGGCGAGGGCGATCGTGACGACGGCGGTATGCTTGGCCATGCGGACGTTGCGCCGCGCGCCTCAGTTGTCGAGCGCCTTGCGCGCGGCGAGCGCCCGGTCGAGGCGCGCCTGCGCCTTGGCGACGTCCTGCTGCAGTGCCTGCACGCGCAGATGATAGGCGTCGGTCATCGGTCCGCCGCCCTTGAGCTGGTTCACGCGATCCTGATCGGAGGGCTGGCGGCCGGCGTCGAGGCGGCGGCGCGCCTTCTCCAGCTCGTCGGCGGCGACCTTGACCTCGACGTCGGCGGCGGCGATGTTGCCCGACCGGTCGGCGGAGGCGGTCGCCTGCGCCACGTGCATCGCGGAAGCGTCGACCTGCGGCGCGGCGGCCGCCGGCACTGCGGCGAGGCCGATCATGGGGACGAGGAGGGCGGCGGCACTCGAAGATCTGATCTGCATCGGTGTATCCCGGATGTGACGTTCAACTCGTTACGACAACGCGCCAACCCACCGGCAGGTGGACCGCACGCGTCCGATCCCGGCCGGCGCTCCCGGCGAATGACAGAATGACAACATCTTAATTCTAATCCGGATCCGCGACCCGGGTCGCCGCCGGCGACAGCGCCGGCAGACGAGCGGGACGAGACCGTCGGGCGCGGACGGGCGCGGTGGTAAAATTTTCGATGTCAGCATCGTCTGGGGATCGATCCCCCGGCGGCCGCGCCCCTCCGCAAATGCCCGACCCCGCGTTCGTCCACCTGCGCCTGCACACCGAGTTCTCGATCGTCGACGGGATCGTGCGCATCGAGCGGGCGGTCGCCAAGGCGGCGGCCGACGGCATGGGCGCGCTGGCGATCACCGACCTCGCCAACCTGTTCGGGATGGTGAAGTTCTACAAGGCGGCCCGCGCGGCCGGCGTCAAGCCGATCCTCGGCTGCGACGCGTGGATCGAGGGCGAGACCGATCGCGAGAAGCCCTCCCGGCTGCTGCTGCTCGCGCGTTCCCGCGAGGGCTACCGTTCGCTCTGCGAGCTGCTCTCGCGCGCGTGGCTCGAGAACCAGCACCGCGGCCGCGCTGAGATCAAGCGCGGCTGGCTGGCCGAGGGCGGGGCGCGCGGGCTGATCGCGCTCTCGGGCGCGCTCGCCGGCGACGTCGGCATGGCGCTCGCGCAAGACAACATGGCGCAGGCCGAGCGGCACGCGCGCGAGTGGGCCGCGATCTTTCCGGGCGCGTACTACCTGGAGCTGCAGCGCTCCGGGCGCGGCGACGCGGAAGCGTACGTCGAGCGGGCCCTGCATCTCGCGGGCCGGCTCGGACTGCCGGCCGTGGCGACCCACGCCGTCCAATTCCTCGAGCCGGAGGAGTTCAAGGCGCACGAGGCGCGCGTGTGCATCGCCGAGGGCTACGTCCTCGCCGACCAGCGGCGCCCGCGCGCGTTCACGCAGGAGAACTACTTCAAGACGCAGGCGGAGATGGCGGCGCTCTTCGCCGATCTCCCGGAGGCGCTCGCGAACGCGGTCGAGATCGCGCGCCGCTGCAACCTCGAGCTCGAGCTCGGCACGAACCGGCTGCCGCGCTTCCCGACCCCGCCCGGGGTCACGCTCGAGGACCATCTCGCCGAGAGCGCGCGCGCCGGGCTCGCGCGCCGGCTCGCGCAGCTCTACCCCGAGCCGGCCGCGCGCGAGGCGCAGGCGCAGCGCTACCGCGAGCGGCTCGACTTCGAGATCAGGACCATCGTGCAGATGGGCTTCGCCGGCTACTTCCTGATCGTGGCCGACTTCATCAACTGGGCG
>JAHDYJ010000144.1 GCA_023383795.1 Burkholderiales bacterium
CGACGAGCCGACCTCGGCGCTCGACCCGGAGATGATCAACGAGGTGCTCGACGTGATGGTCGAGCTCGCCGCCGACGGCATGACGATGATGGTGGTCACGCACGAGATGGGCTTCGCGCGCAAGGTCGCCGACCGCGTGCTCTTCATGGACGCGGGCGAGATCGTCGAGGACGCGCCGCGCGAGGAGTTCTTCGGCAGGCCGCGCAGCGAGCGCGCCGCGCAGTTCCTGTCGAAGATCCTGCAGCACTGAGAGTAGGCGGCGGGCAGCGGGCGGCAGGCCGCGGTCTCGCGTGGCGCGTTACTTCGATCCGAGCGCCTGCGCCCGGATCGCATCCAGCGTGGTGTTCGGCGTGATGATCTGCGGGTCGTAGACGAGCTCGAGCAGCGCGGGCTTGCCGCAGGCGAGCGCGCGCTCGAGCGCCGGTCCGAACTCCGCGGTCCTGCGCACCGTCTCCCCGTGTGCGCCGTAGGCGCGCGCGAGCGCGGCGAAGTCCGGATTGACGAGCGAGGTGCCCCATACCCGGCCGGGATACTCGCGCTCCTGGTGCATGCGGATCGTCCCGTACAGGCCGTTGTTGAACACCAGGAACACGACCGGCAGCGCGTACTGCACCGCGGTCGCGAGCTCCTGCCCGTTCATCAGGAAATCGCCGTCGCCGTTGAACGACACGACGGTGCGCTCCGGGTGCGCGGCCTTCGCGGCGACGCCCGCCGGCACGCCGTAGCCCATCGCGCCCGAGGACGTGGCGACCTGGGTGCGGAAGCGCGGGTATGCGTAGAACCGCCCGGCCCACGCGCTGAAGTTTCCGGCGCCGCTCGCGATGAGCGTGTCTTGCGGAACCGTCTCGCGGAACACCCGCATGACTTCCCAGAGATCGAGCTCGCCCGGCAGCGGGCGCTTCGCGTTGTAGTCGAGGTACTCCTGCCGCGCCTGCGCGAGCGCCCCTTGCCACGCGCCGCTCTCCACCGGCGCGAGCTCGGCCGCCGCCGCGGCGAACGCTTTCATCGACGCATTGATCGGAAGGTCCGCCTGGTACACGCGGCCGAGCTCCTCGGCCCCGGCGTGCACGTGGACGAGCCTCTGGCGCGGGCGCGGCACCTCGAGCAGCGTGTAGCCGCCGGTCGTCATCTCGCCGAGGCGCGGTCCGACCACCAGCAGGAGATCGGCGTCCTTGAACCGCTGCGCGAGCTTCGGATTGACGCCGAGGCCGACG
Source organism: Burkholderiales bacterium (assembly GCA_023383795.1). Lineage (GTDB taxonomy): Bacteria > Pseudomonadota > Gammaproteobacteria > Burkholderiales > SG8-39 > JAABRB01. The sequence continues at coordinate 1,215 of JAHDYJ010000144.1, forward strand.
TCGCCCACGTACTGCGGATGCCGGTTGTCGAAGAGATCCTGGTAGCGCCAGGCGCACGCGACCGGCAGGCGGTTCGCCTCGGCGAAGCGCTGCATGTTCGCGCACGCGGCGGCGTCCCAGACCGAGCCGCCGAGAAGGAGGAGCGGGCGCTGCGCGCCGGCGAGCAGCTCGCGCAGCCGCCGCATGTCCGCCGGTCCCGGATGGGCCTCGACGGCGCGGTACGGCCCGGCATCGGCGACCTGGGCGGTCGATGCGAGCATGTCCTCGGGCAGCGCGAGCACCACCGGCCCGGGACGACCGGACACCGCGGTGTGGAACGCGCGGCTCACGTACTCCGGGATGCGGTCGGCGCGGTCGATCTGCGCCACCCACTTCGTGATCTGGCCGAACATGCGGCGGAAGTCGATCTCCTGGAACGCTTCGCGGTCGGCGAAATCGGAGCCGACCTGCCCGACGAACAGGATCATCGGCGTCGAGTCCTGGTGCGCTGCGTGCACGCCGATCGAGGCGTTCGTGGCGCCCGGGCCGCGCGTCACGAAGCAGATCCCGGGCCGCCCGGTGACCTTGCCGTACGCCTCGGCCATGTAGGCGGCGCCGCCGTCCTGCCGGCACACGAAGAGGCGGATCGCCTCGCGCGCCCCGTAGAGCGCGTCGAGCGCCGCGAGATAGCTCTCGCCGGGGACGCAGAAGACCGTGTCGGCGCCGTGGATCCGGAGCGCGTCGACGAGAATCTCGCCCCCCGACCGCGGCTTGAGCGGTGCGTTCATGATCGGCCGTCCCTTTCGCGCAGGCGCACCGCGCCGGTGCATCCCCGCCCGGCATCCGTGCCGCGGGAATTGTAACCGCGCGCGGCGGCCCATCCCGCGCCGGCCGGTCGGGCCGGCCCGACGTAAGAATCCGGCCGCGACGCCGACAAAGCCCCAAGTGCCGGGGAACCGTGCCGAGCCAGGGGCGTCATAATCGGGGCCGCCGCGGTCCGGCTGCGGCCGCGCCGGTCACCAGGAGCAGCGATGGATTCGCTCACCAGCATGAAGGTCTACTGCGCGGTCGTCGAGTCGGCGAGCTTCGCCGCGGCGGCAAGGCGCATGAAGCTCTCGCGCGCGGTCGTCACCAAGCACGTGGCGGCCCTCGAGGATCGCCTGCACGTGCGGCTGCTCGAGCGCACGACGCGCAAGCTCTCGGTCACCGAGGCGGGCGGGCGCTATTACGAGCGCGCCGTGCAGATCCTCGCCGAGCTCGAGGACGCCGAGCGCGAGGCGCAGCAGGCCACCGCGGTTCCGCGGGGCACGCTGCGCGTCAGCGTGCCGCACCACTTCGGCACGGCACACATCGCCCCGTTCCTCGCCGAGTTCCGCCGGCGCTACCCGGAGGTGGAGCTCGACATCTCGCTCAGCGACCGGTACGTCGACCTGATCGAGGAGGGGTTCGACCTCGCAGTACGCATCTCGGACGCGCTTGCGGAGTCGTCGCTCGTCGCGCGGCGGCTCGCGCCGTGCCGGTTCGTCGTCTGCGGCTCGCCCGCGTACTTCAAGCGCCACGGCGAGCCGCGCGTGCCGGACGACCTCGCCCGGCATCCGTGCCTCGGCTACACGCTCTCGCCCCGCGAGCGCAGCTGGGTCTTCGTCTGCGCGCAGAACCAGCGCCACGTCGTGAACGTCAGCGGGCCGCTGCGCAGCAACAGCGGCGACCTGCTGCGCGTCTCGGCGCTGAACGGGGTCGGTGTCATGCTGCTGCCGACCTTCCTCGCCGGCAGCGACCTCGAGTCCGGACGGCTGCAGGCGGTGCTCACCGACTACCGCGTGCATGAGCACGGCATCTACGCGGTCTATCCGAGCCGGAAGCACCTCTCGGCGAAGGTCAAGGCGTTCATCGATTTCCTCGCCGAGAAGTACGGGCCGGAGCCGTACTGGGACGAGTGGGTGCGCACGCTGCCGGCCCCGAGCAAGGACGCGTGCGCCGCGGCACCCGCCGCCGCGGATCCGGCCGAGGCCGGTCTGGTGTCCTGAGTCAGAAGTTCGTCGCGCAAGTCATCGAGAGCCGCAGCGCTCAGCTCGGCATGAACTCGACCGAAGGCACGCGAGAAACCGCCCGGTTCGTCGTCAGGCTGGGCGCGCGCCGGGGCGGGCCGGAGGGGCCCCACCCCCTCGACCTCGGTTCGGGACCAAGCACGGCCGCGATTCCGAGACAGCTTCTAGCAGAGTAGGCGCGGCTCCTTCTCACCGACGAGCCGCGGCGCGGGTCGATAGCAGTCGAGCGCGGTCGGGTTGCGGTGCGAAGCGTCGTTCGCGTCGCCGCCGCGCCGCGCGTCCACCCGCGCCGGCACGTGTATGGTGGTCTCGGCGCCGCCGAGAAACGCGATGCGCTCGGACCGCGCCTCGAGCGTTCCGGCATGGACCCCGGCGACGACCAGCCCGACCACAGCGGGCACGATGACGCGTGCTTTCATTTCGATGCTCCTTTCGTTCGTTCTTGTAAGTCAATGGGACCCGGCTGGCGCCCGCGCAAGCCCCGATCTCGTCGACACGCCGTTTCCGGAACGCGACACAGAGCCGTCGCGGCGAGGGCGCCGGCGGCGCTTCGCCCGCTTGTGACGGCGCAGGTGCCGAGTCCAGGCGAGCAGCGCGCCCTGCGACGCTGCACGCGTCATGCCCGGGCGATGCCTGGCCGTAGTGCCCATGTCTCTTGGTACGGCCGACACCGGGATGCATTACCAGCCGCTGCGCGAACGCTCCGTTCACGCAGCGTGCCGACGCCGCCCAAGAAAAAGCCCGGCCGCGGCCGGGCTTCGCCCGCGGAGCGGCCGTCAGCGCGGCGGCACGCCTCCGGTGCTCCGGTTGAAGAACCGCTTCGCGTTATCGATATCTGCCCCGTTCGCGGGGTTCTCGATCTGCGGCGGCACGTACGACGCGCGCACGCCGTCGGGCAGCAGCTCGAGCTGTGCGGTGGCCGAAGCGAGCGGCGACGCGAGCGCCAGTGCGAGCGTCGCGATGGGGACGGTGAGCCTCTTCGTCATGGTCTGCCTCCTGTCGTCTGATCGATGAAACGGGCGGCGAATGCCGCCGCTGCATGTCTGGCCGCAATGCAGGGCCTGCGTTCGCGCGATGTCGCGAATGGTCCGTTTCGGCGACGGAAACAACGCGGGGCGGGTGCGCGCGCCGCCGCAGCCGTTTTGGCTAGAATGACGGGACCGGCCACATGCCACGCCCATGCAAGACGACATCGAGAGCCTGCGCCGCATCCTCGCCGAGAACCGGGTCATCGCCATGGTCGGGCTGTCGGCGGACTGGTTCCGGCCGAGCTATTTCGCGGCCAAGTACCTGCTCGAGCACGGCTACACCGTGATTCCGGTGAACCCCAAGTACGGGGAGATCCTCGGGCAGCGCTGCTACAAATCGCTGCGCGAGATCCCGGTCAAGGTCGACGTCGTGGACGTGTTCCGCAAGACCGAAGACGTGATGCCGATCGCCGAGGACGCGATCGCGATCGGCGCGAAGGTGCTGTGGCAGCAGATCGGCGTGAAGAACCTGGACGCGGCGAGGAAGGCCGAGGCGGCGGGCCTGCAGACGGTGGTGGACCGCTGCATGAAGATCGAGCACGGCCGCCTCTTCGGCGGGCTGAACTGGGTCGGCGTGAACACCCGGGTGATCTCCGCCAAGCGGCCGCGGTGGCTGGCGTACTGAAGAAAGTGGGCAGCTGGCAGTGGACAGTTGGCAGTCGGCCCGCAGCGTCCACGGCGAGTCATCTCTTTCGGGAGAGGGGAACGTGATTGGAGCAAGCCAGGCACGACTCAAACGGCGCGCCATCGCGCCCGCTGCCCACTCTCTTTCCCATGGCTGACCGCAAGTTCGGCTTCGGCACCCTGTGCCTGCACGCCGGGCAGCTTCCCGACCCGGCGACCGGCGCGCGCGCGGTGCCGCTCTACCAGACGACCTCCTTCGTCTTCGAGTCCGCCGACCACGCGGCGAGCCTCTTCAACCTGCAGACCTTCGGCAACGTCTACACGCGGCTCTCGAACCCGACCACCGCGGTGTTCGAGGAGCGGATGGCGGCGCTCGAGAACGGACGCGCCGCCGTCGCCACCGCGACCGGCCAGGCGGCGGAGTCGGCGGCGATCCTGACGCTGCTCAAGTCGGGCGACCACATCGTCTCGTCTAGCACGCTGTACGGCGGCACCTACACGCTGTTCGAGGTCAACCTGCGCAAGCTCGGGATCGAGGCCACGCTCGTCGATCCGGACGATCCCGAGAACTTCCGCCGCGCGCTGCGCCCGAACACGAAGGCGCTGTACGGCGAGACGCTCGGCAACCCGCTGATCAACGTGCTCGACATCGAGGCCGTGGCCGCGATCGCGCGCGAGGCCGGCATTCCGCTGATCGTCGACAACACGGTGCCGTCGCCGTTCCTGTGCCGCCCGATCGAGCACGGCGCCGACATCGTCGTGCACTCCGCGACCAAGTACATCGGCGGGCACGGCACCACCATGGGCGGCGTGATCGTCGAGTCCGGCAGGTTCCCGTGGGACAACGGCAAGTTCCCGGAGATGACCGAGCCCTCGCGCGGATACCACGGCGTGCGCTTCTACGAGACCTTCGGCGACTTCGGCTACACGATGAAGGCGCGCATGGAGACGCTGCGCGTGTACGGCCCGTCGATCTCGCCGTTCAATTCGTGGCTGCTGCTGCAGGGCCTCGAGACCCTGCACGTGCGCATGGAGCGGCACTCGCAGAACGCGCTGGCGGTCGCGAAGCACCTGCAGGAGCATCCGCAGGTCTCCTGGGTGAACTATCCGGGGCTCCCGGGCAACCGGTATCACGCGCTGGCGCGGAAGTACCTGCCGCGCGGCGCGAGCGGACTGCTCACCTTCGGCGTCAAGGGCGGCGCGCGGAGCGGCGAGCGCTTCATCGAGGCCGCGCAGTTCATGAGCCATCTCGCGAACATCGGCGACGCGAAGACGCTGGTGATCCACCCCGCCTCGACCACGCACCGGCAGCTCTCGGAGGAGGAGCAGCTCAGGGCCGGCGTCACGCCCGACATGATCCGCATCTCGGTCGGCATCGAGACGCTCGACGACATCCTGTGGGACGTCGATCAGGCGCTGGCAGCGGCGGCCAAGGCGTGAACGGAGTTGGCAGTTGGCAGTTGGCAGTTGGCGGTTTTTGCGGTGGGCAGCAGATCGATCTCGCGACGGGCGGCTGACGACTGATCACTGACGACTGACGACTTTCTTTCGCCATGTACAGCTACGACATCATCGAGCACGGCCAGCCGCTCCAGCGCGTCGAGAAGGAGACGCCGCGGCCGAAGGGCACCGAGGTGCTGGTGCGCGTCACGCGCTGCGGGGTGTGCCACAGCGACCTGCACATCTGGGACGGCTACTTCGACCTCGGCGGCGGCAAGCGCTTCTACGTGAAGGACCGCGGCTGCGTCCCGCCGTTCACGCTCGGCCACGAGCCGTTCGGCGTCGTCGAGGCGCTCGGCCCGGCCGCGCGCGGCGTCAAGCGCGGCGCGAAGCGCCTCGTCTACCCCTGGATCGGCTGCGGCAGGTGCGCCGTCTGCAAGGCGGGCCAGGAGAACTATTGCCTCGCGCCCCGCTTCGTCGGCGTCATGCGCCCCGGCGGCTACGCTTCGCACCTGCTGGTGCCGCATCCGCGCTACCTCGTCGACACCGCCGGCCTCGACGACGGGTTCGCCGCGACGCTCTCCTGTTCCGGCCTCACCGCGTACAGCGCGACCGGCAAGCTGCCGAAGCTCGGGCCGCGGGACTGGGTCGCGGTGCTCGGTTGCGGCGGACTCGGGCTGATCGGCATCTCGATCCTGCGCGCGAAGGGCGTGCGCAACGTGATCGCCTGCGACATCGACCCCGAGAAGCTCGCCGCGGCGCAGAGGCTGGGGGCGAAGCGCACGCTCGACACGCGCGCGCCGGAGGCGGTGCGCGAGCTGCAGGCGCTCGCGCAGGGCAACCTTGCGGCGGCGATCGACTTCGTCGGCATGCCGGCCACCGTCGGGCTCGGCTTCGCCGCGCTGCGCAAGGGCGGGCGCCTCGTGCTCTGCGGGCTCTTCGGCGGCGAGATCACGCTGCCGCTGCCGCCGATCGCGCAGCGCGCCGTGGCGGTGATGGGCTCGTACGTCGGCAACCTCGGGGAGCTGAAGGAGGTCGTCGCGCTCGCGCGCAGGAAGAAGATCGCGCCGATGCCGGTCGCGACGCAGCCCGCCGCGGAGGTGAACCGCGCGCTCGCGGCGCTCAAGACGGGCGCCGTGCTCGGCCGCGTCGCGCTCGACTTCGAGACCGCCGCGGGCCGGTAGACGGGGCTCCGGGCTGCACGCCATGACGCAGTGGACGTCGTCCTATCCCACCTTCCACCGGCCGACGTTCGCCCGCAACGTCGTCTCGACCTCGCAACCGCTCGCGGCGCAGGCGGGCATCCGCGCGCTCGCCGCCGGCGGCAACGCGATCGACGCGGCGCTCGCGACCGCGATCGCGCTCACGATCGTCGAGCCGATCTCGAACGGGATCGGCTCCGACGCGTTCGCGATCGTCTGGGACGGCGAGCGGATGCACGCGCTGAACGCGTCCGGCCGCGCCCCCGCCGCGTGGACGCCCGAGCGCTTCGGCGCGAAGCTGCCGGTGCGCGGCTGGGACACGGTGACCGTGCCGGGCGCGGTCTCGGCGTGGGTGACGCTCTCCGAGCGGTTCGGCGCGCTGCCCTTCGCGGCCCTGTTCGACGCGGCGGTCGCGTATGCCCGCGACGGCTTCCCGGTGTCCGAGTTCGTCTCGCGGCGCTGGGACCTGCAGCTCCCGGAGCTCAAGGACCAGCCGGGCTTCGCGCACGCGTTCATGCCCGGCGGGCGCGCGCCGCGCGCGGGCGAAGGATTCCGGTTTCCCGAGGCTGCGCGCTCGCTCGAGCGGATCGCGGCGACCCGCGGGGAGGCGTTCTACCGCGGCGAGCTCGCCGAGCGGCTGGAGGCGCACTCGGCGGCCTGCGGCGGCGCGATGAAGCGCGCGGACCTCGCCGCGCACGCCGCCGACTGGGTGACGCCGATCGCCATGGATTATCGCGGCCATACGCTGCACGAGATCCCGCCGAACGGCCAGGGCATCGTCGCGCTGATCGCGCTCGGCATCCTCGCGAACTTCGACGTGGCGGCGCACGCGGTCGACTCGGCCGACAGCGTCCACCTGCAGATCGAGGCGACGAAGCTCGCGCTGGCGGACGCCTTCCGGCACGTGGCCGACGCGCCCGCGATGGAGTTTCCGCCCGAGCGCCTGCTCGACCCGGGGTACCTGAAGTCGCGTGCCGCGCTGATCGACATGCGGCGGGCGCAGGATTTCGGCCACGGCGCGCCGCCGCGCGGGGGCACGGTCTACCTCGCCGCGGCCGACGCGGCGGGCCGCATGGTGTCGTTCATCCAGTCGAACTACCTCGGCTTCGGCTCGGGCGTCGTGGTGCCCGGCACCGGCATCAGCCTGCAGAACCGCGGCGCGGGATTCGTGCTCACGCCGGGACATCCGAACCGCGTGGCGCCGGGCAAGCGGCCGTTCCAGACCATCATCCCCGGCTTCGTGACCCGGGACGGCGCGCCGGTGATGACGCTCGGCCTGATGGGCGGCACGATGCAGGCGCAGGGCCACGCCCAGCTGATGGTGCGGATGGCCGACTACGGCCAGTCGCCGCAGAGCGCGATCGACGGGCCGCGCTTTCGGATCGTCCAGGGCCTCAGCGTGAACTTCGAGGGCGGATTCGGCGAGGCGACGCTCGCGGAGCTCGCGCGTCGCGGCCACCGCATCGCCGCGCTCGGCGAGGCCTACATGGACTTCGGCTGCGCGCAGATCATCCGCCGCATGGAGGACGGCTGCATGGGCTGCTGCGACATGCGGCGGGACAGCATCTCCATAGGCCTGTGAGGACATGCTGAAGATCTGGGGCCGGCGCAACTCGGTCAACGTCAAGAAGGCGCTGTGGTGCCTCGAGGAGCTGGGGCTCGCCTACGAGCGGGTCGACGCCGGGCGCGAGTACGGGGTCGTCGACACGCCCGGGTACCGCGCGCTCAACCCGAACGGCCTCGTGCCGACCATCGACGACGCCGGGTTCGTGCTGTGGGAGTCGCACGCCATCGTGCGCTACCTCGCCGCGAAGCACGCCGCCGGCACCCTGTGGCCGGACGACCTCCGGGTGCGCGCCGACGCCGACCGGTGGATGGACTGGGCGGGCGCGACGCTCGGCGCCGCGATGCGCCCCGCGTTCTGGGGCCTCGTGCGCACGCCGCCCGCCGAGCGCGACGCGCGGGAGATCGCCGCGAGCGTGGCGCGCTCCGCCGAGCTGGTGAAGATCGCCGATGCCGCGCTCGCGGGGCGCCCGTACATCGCCGGCGACGCCTTCACGATGGGCGACATCCCGCTCGGCTGCCACGTCTACAACTGGATGACGCTCCCGATCGAGCGGCCGGCGACGCCGCGCCTCGCCGCCTGGTACGGGCGGCTCGCCGAGCGGCCCGCGTTCCGGCGCGTGGTGATGCTGCCGCTCTCATGAGCATCGTCGACGCGCTGAAGCGACTGTTCGGCGGCGGCGGCGCGCCCGCGCCGCGCGAGCCTGCGTCCGGCCCGGCCGACCGGCCGATGCCGACCGAGGACGACGTCCGCGACGCGCTGATGACCGTCATGGATCCGGAGGCCGGCATGAACATCGTCGATCTCGGCCTCGTCTACGGCATCGAGCTCAAGCCCGACGGCGTCTACGTCGACGTGACGATGACCTCGCCGGCGTGCCCGGCGACCGGGCAGGTCGTCGACGAGGCGCGCGCGGCGATCCGGCGCATCGCGCCGCGCGACGCGCGCGTGATGGTGAACGTGGTCTGGGATCCGCCGTGGACGCCGGAGCGGATGTCGGACCTGGCGCGGACGACGTTCGGCTGGACGGGCCGGTGACGGCGCCGGCCGACCTTCCGGTTCCGGCCCGCGTTCCGCTGCTCGTGCTCGGGTTCGTCTCGCTCGCCGCGGGCGTGGGCGCAGGGCTCGTGCGGCTCGGATGGAACGTCCCGCTGCCCGCGGCGCTCGATCCGGGCGCGCACGGCCCGCTGATGATCGTCGGCTTCTTCGGCACGGTGATCAGCCTCGAGCGCGCGGTCGCGCTCGCACGGCGATGGGCCTACCTCGGCCCGCTCGCCGCCGGGCTTGCCGGCCTCGCCGCCGCGCTCGGCGCGCCGGCCGCGGTGTCCGCGCCGGCTGCGACGCTCGCCGGCGCGGTGCTCGCCGCCGCCTCGCTCGTCGTGCTCGCCAGGCAGCCGGCGCTGCACATGGTCTGCCTCGCGCTTGGCGCCGGCTACTGGCTCGCCGGCAACGTGGTGTGGCTCGCGGGCCAGCCGGTCGCCCTCGCCGTGCCCTGGTGGATCGGCTTCGTGGTGCTCACGATCGCGGGCGAGCGCCTCGAGCTGCCCCGCTTCCTGCCGCGGGCGCCGCTCGCCGGCGCGGTCGTGGTCGCGTGCGTCGCCGGCGGGAGCGCCGGCGCGGGG